>JBAUGL010000068.1:0-82461 GCA_049679665.1 Pyrinomonadaceae bacterium
GTATTCTATACACGAATCCTTATATATTCAAGATGCGCCGATGGCCATTTATGGTTGTCTTCGTCGTAGGGGAGGAAGTTCCCGTGACAGCGATCAGAAATAAGCCCCCAATTAGCCTTTCGCGCCAGTATCCCCATGGGTTCGTCGGGCCTTTCCGAAAAACCATGCGATAAAGATAGAGAACACATAAAGGACGAACATAGGCGCCGAGAAGAGCAACAAGTTCGGAATATCGCCGGTGGGTGATACGACGGCTGCGACGATCAAGATCACGACAACTGCCAATTTCCAGCTTTTGACTAGCATATTCGCTGATATTATCCCGATCCGCGCAAGGACGTATGTGATCGCGGGCATCTGAAAGATCAGCCCCATCGCGAGCATGATTATCGTGATGAAATCGAAATAATCACTAGCCCGCAGAAGCGGCCGAAATTCTTCCGCGACTCCCAGCAAATAGCTTATCGCCGGCGGAAAGAGGACGTAGTAGGCAAAGGCAGCTCCGATGACAAATGAGATCGTTGATAAAGCAATAAAAGGCGTAACGTAAGATCGTTCATGCTTGTACAGCGCCGGAGATATGAAGGCCCATATTTGCCACAATAGAAATGGGATCGTAAGCGCTATCGCGGCATACAGCGAAACAGTCACATATAGTGTAAACCCTTCGCCTGCAGTAGTTATGATCAACCGTTCATCCGCGCTTTGTCCCACCGCGTCCGGCGCCGAAAGATCCACCGGTAGTCGGACGCCCTTCGGAATCACTGCGGTATTAGTAAAGATCGCTTCGTTGGTGAAAAGGCCAGTGTTGCCGTCGTCGCCGGTAGCAACAATGGCGTCGACGGACGCCCCGGGCGAAACCACGCCTGAGCCAATATTGGTCGCTCGTTCAAAGATATATCGACCTGTAGCGCCAAGCTTAAGCTCAGCGAGCGGAAGTAACTTCTCCGTTCCTGTCAGCCCCTCCACGGGCAGCTGTCGACGCTCCGCTTCCGAGAGTGCTTGTCGGACCGGGACTGAAAGAAACTCGTAGATCGTACCGGAAAACTTCCAACAGAATATAAAAGCAACGGCCACGACGAGCGCAGAGTAAACCAGACGACGGCGTAGCTCGTCCAGATGGGCCAGGAATGACATATTGCCGCCCAATTCACGTTCTTTTCTTATCGCGTTTTCGTTCATCGGTCATTCAACTCAAAGCCAATTCTTCTTGTCAGAGACTCCAGGGTCTGGCTTCGCAAGTTCCGCCGCTGCTGCCATTTTCAGTTTTTCCAGTTGATCCGGGTCTACTTCCTTTACTTCCGGGGCGGCAATTTCGGCAGGTTTATCGAGAATCGAATTTACGCGGGCAGTCGTCTCATTCGGGCCAGTTTCACCGGCCGGAAATTCTTTTTCGTCAGTTTCAAAATCGACCTCTTTCCGCCATGTTTCCTTGAAATCATTGGTCGTGCTCCTAAACTCCGACATCAACTTGCCAATTTTCCTCGCGATCTCAGGTAATTTGCGCGGGCCGAGAAAGATCATGGCGATGATTCCTACAATGATCAATTCCTGCGTCGAGATCGATTCGAAAATGAAAAGAAAGTTCGTCATTATTTAGACACGCCTATTTCACCTCTATAAGATGCGTTCGATGTTCCATCACACGTCCGATGACCCTTGCCGCCGGCACTTCGTCAAGAAATTCGCGGACACTATCTTCGGTTATCGAGATCAGCAGGCCGCCGGCAGTCTGCGGGTCAAATAGAGCACTTTGCATCTCCGATGAAACGGTTTCACCGAATCGGACAGTGTCGCCGACATATTCCCTGTTATTTTTGTCACCACGTGTCAGCATTTTTTGCCGGATCAGTTCCAAAACATCGGGCAATAATGGAACTTCTTTAGAATCAATAGTTAAAGTTACTTTACTTCCCTTGGCCATTTCAAATGCATGCCCGAGAAGGCCAAAGCCAGTAACATCTGTGCAGGCATTTGCCCCGATCCGCTGCATAACTTTAGATGCGGCAGCGGCCGATGTTGTCATCGCTTCCAAAGCCGCGTTCAATGCCTTGTCCGAAGCTTTTCCAAATTTCACGGCCGTGTTGATCGCCCCGGTTCCGATCGCCTTAGTCAGGATCAGGACGTCGCCTGCCTCTGCGCCCGAATTGCGTATGACCCGTTCCGGATGGACGATGCCCGTCACCGCATAGCCGAATTTCATTTCCTGATCATCGACCGAATGTCCGCCGATCACAACCACGCCCTCGGCGTTCATCGCCTTTTGTCCGCCAAGTAATATCTTCCCCAGAACATCCCAATCGCCTTTTTGCGGGTAACATACTATAGATAAAGCGCTTAGCGGCGTTCCACCCATGGCATAAACGTCGTTGAGCGAATTAATTGCCGCGACTTGCCCGTAGATCTCAGGATCATCGGCGACCGGTGTAAAGAAGTCGAGCGTCTGCACTAGAGCCGTGTCGTCCGATAGGCGAAATACTCCCGCATCGTCAGAGGTTTCGAAACCGACGATCACATTTTCTGAATTTTGTGCAGGTAGTTTGCTCAAAACTTGAGCAAGGTCGCTCGGCGCTAATTTCGCCACTCAACCCGCACAGGACACCATTTCTGTCAACCGTTTTTGCACTTTGATTTTCACTAACTCCTGTTATTTCTTCATTAACAAGTCGTATATCCGGGTCAGATCTTCATCGCCGTAATACTCGATCTCTATCTTTCCACCCGATCCTTTGGCTTTTGGCAGAATCTTAACCTGGGTTCCGAGATGCCGCACCAATTGCGTTTCCGCCGCCTTCATATTCGGGTCAACTCTCGCCGCAACCTCTTTCTTTTCAATGGCATGCAGCCCGCTCCGGATCAATCTTTTTATCGCTCGTTCGGTTTCGCGCACGGAAATGCCCATTTCCAAGATCGTTTTGGACACTATATTCTGTATCCGGGAATCGGTAGTTCCCAAAAGCGCCCGTCCGTGACCGGCAGACATGCGTCCCGCAGAAATATCTTCCTGAATATGGTTAGGCAGTCTCAATAACCGGAGGGTGTTTGCTATCACCGCACGATCCTTTCCCACGCGTTCGGCCACGATCTCCTGCGTAAGTCCCAAATTGCCGATCAGGCTATGGAACGCTTTTGCTTCTTCGATCGGATTTAGCTCTTGACGCTGAATATTTTCAACCAGCGCTATCTCCAGCAATTTATCATCAGGAACCTCTTTTTGTAGAACAGGGACCTGCCGGAGCCCTGCACGCTGGGCAGCGCGCCATCGACGTTCTCCAGCTATTATCTGATAGCGGCCATTTCTCTCCCGTACGATGATCGGCTGGACGATGCCATTTACCTGTATCGATCGCGCCAGCTCATCGAGACTGTCTTCGGCAAACCGTGTTCGCGGTTGTTCCGGATTCGGCTCTATCCGGTCAATATCGATATCCATTGCGCCGGCGGATCGAGGTGTGTCTGAAGGTGTATCTTCATCTAATAAAGCACTTAGCCCGCGCCCGAGCGATTGTCTAGCCATTGTTTAATATCTCCTTTGCGAGTTGAGTATAACTCTCCGCGCCTCGCGACCTCGGGTCATACAAAAGTATAGGCTGACCGAAACTTGGCGCCTCGGCAAGCCGGACATTTCGAGGAATGACGGTCTTTAATACCTGCGACCCGTAGAAATCTCGCAGGTCTTTCGCTACAGCGGTGGAAAGATTCGTTCGCTCGTCAAACATTGTCAGGAGCAGCCCCTCGATCGCAAGTCCTGGATTTAGTTCCTTCTTTAGCCGCGTGAGGGTATCGAACAACTCTGAAACGCCTTCAAGTGCGTAGTATTCGCATTGTATTGGAACAAGTAAGGAATCGGCTGCCGTAAGCCCGTTGACCGTTAGCACCCCCAACGATGGAGGGCAATCAATTATAATGTAGTGGAAAAACTCGCGAATCGGTTCCAGAAGCGTTTTGAGGGCATGGTTTCGATGTTTCCGTTCAATCAACTCGACTTCAGCGCCAGCCAAATTCTTGTCTGAGGGAAGTACCCAAAGCGTCGGAATCTCCGTAGGAAGCACGAGTTCTTTTACCGATTCACCCGAAATTATCGCGTCATATAAGGTTTTTCGTGAATTTGATCGCCCGACACCGGACCCCGATGTGGCGTTACCCTGCGGATCGGCGTCTACGATCAAGACTTTTCTGCGTTTTGTCGCTAAAGCGGCGGCAAGGTTAATAGCTGTGGTCGTCTTCCCCACCCCGCCTTTTTGGTTGGCAACAGCAATGATCTTTCCCATTGTTAAACGAATTCGACTAAAATATTAAACTACCACGACTCGCGCGAGGATTCTAGTCGGACAGGTCTGGTCTAGCGTGAAATTGTTTCACGTGAAACAATTTGGGTTATTTTTAATGGCTTGAACAGAAAATGTTTCACGTGAAACATTTTAGTTGGAATCCGGCCGTTGAGCGGTCAAGTGTACTAATACTGTTGAAACCGCGGCAGGCGTAAGCCCTTGAATGTTCCTTACTTGCGCGAAGTTTTGGGGCCGCGCCCGTTCGAGGCGTTCAACCATTTCGTTCGAGAGTCCGCTAATCGCGCTAAAACTGAATGTATCAGGGACCTTAAGTTTGTCGTGGTGATTGACTCGTTCGGTTGCAACCTTCTGCTTTTCTATATAGCCGCTGTACAGCGAGTCAGCGAGCGCAGTCTCGAGCTCCTCTAATCTTATCTGTGACCGGATCTGGTCCGGCAGCATTCGGTGAACGAGTTCAGGTTTTACGCCTTGGCGCATTGCGAGCTGCGAAAGCGAAATTGAGTCCCCGAGATCCATCGCCAGAATGTGCGAAACCGTTGCGTATTCCACCGAGGATCGCTTGAATCGAGTGTTGTCGATGGTATTTCTTAGTCTCGCGAGCCGGTCGCGCTTCTGACTGAATCGCTCCCAGTCGTGATCAAGTATAAGGCCGGCCTCCTTTCCTTTTGGGGAGAGACGCTGGTCCGCATTGTCGTGGCGGAGCGTAAGACGTGCCTCCGCCCGAGACGTAAACAACCTGTACGGCTCATCAACGCCGTGGCGTATGAGATCGTCAGCAAGCACCCCGATGTACGCCTCATCTCGTTGTAAAATAAATGGTTTACGGCCGCTAACAGAAAAAGCCGCGTTGATGCCGGCCAACAATCCCTGACAAGCTGCTTCTTCATATCCCGTGGTGCCGTTGATCTGGCCCGCAAGAAAGAGACCAGCCATTCGCGTCGACTCCATTGTCGGCTTCAACTCTCGCGGGTCGACAAAGTCATATTCAATGGCATATCCCGGCCGAACGATACTGACGCCTCCGAATCCATCTATCATTCGCAGTAACTCGAGCTGAAGCTCAGCGGGCAGCGAGGTAGAGAATCCGTTGAGGTAAACTTCGTTGGTGTTCCGACCCTCCGGCTCAAGGAACAGTTGATGACGGTCTTTATCAGCGAATTTGACCACCTTGTCTTCGATCGAAGGGCAATAACGCGGCCCAATTCCCTTTATCTTGCCGGAATAGAGCGGCGAGCGGTGCAGATTATCACGGATCGCCTGGTGGAGACGATCGCTTGTATACCCGATAAAGCATTGGATCTGCGGCTGGTCGATCTTCTCTGTCGCGAATGAGAATGCGACCGGCCGCTCGTCCGGGGGTTGCGGTTCGAAAGCGTCCCAGTCGATCGTCCGCCCGTCCAGACGCGGCGGCGTACCCGTCTTCAAACGGCCGACCGGGAAACCAAGTCTCTTTAAGGCATCAGCTAACTCGATCGAAGCCGGTTCACCCGCTCGGCCTGCCGAAAATGTCCGCTGCCCGGTGTGGATCGTGCCATTTAAAAAAGTTCCAGTCGCGATGATGACAGAGGCCGCTCCAAATCGCCGTGTGTCTTGCATCTCAACACCGATAACCTTATTGTTCTCAACAATTAGATCGATCACGACACCCTGGCGGAGATGGAGGTTCGGGGTAGCTTCAAGAACGCGCCGCATTTCCGTCCGGTAGAGGCTTCTGTCGGCTTGAGCCCGTGGCGATTGAACCGCCGGGCCGCGAGAACGGTTAAGCAGCCGGAATTGGATCCCTGTCCGATCGATCACCCGGCCCATAATACCGCCGAGTGCGTCTATCTCTCTGACAACATGACCCTTAGCGATCCCACCGATCGCCGGATTGCAGGACATTTGCCCTATCAGATCGAGGTTGATCGTAACCAGGGCCGTTTCGGCGCCAAGCCGAGCCGCCGCTGAAGCAGCTTCGCAGCCCGCGTGACCCGCGCCAATAACTAATACATCAAAACTTTCGTCGAACATATTATACAAAGCCGAAAAATACTCCGGCGAAATCGATAATTATATCCGTTTGTGGCGAATCATTCAATAAAAATGGGCGGCGCCGGAAAGCACCGCCCACCTCAACTCCTGAATCCAGGATCTGAGGCTAATTACCCATAGACAGCGGCACGATGACCGTCGTACTCCTTGTTGTGGAGTGACCAACCGCATCTTCCACGTAAACCGTGATCGTGTATATACGGCCCGTACCGATACCCGAGCGCTCCGCCCGCAGCCGGACGCGTGCATTAGGCTGGAACGGATTGACGATCTCCCAGTCCGGTGCGGTGTTTCCGTCGTCAGTTCCGTTTACGGGTTCGTTACTGGTGATGCTGTCGATACGAGAGACAGCAACACCGTCGGGGTCCGAAACGTTCCAGCTTACGCCGACATTTACCATGTTGTGGTTTGGCGGCCACAGCACGGACTTCGAAACTGTCAGGTTGCTGATAACCGGCGGATCGATACAGAACGGATCCTCCGTTGTCACCGTTAGGCCCCAGCCGCCGCTAATGCTGCCAACGTCAGCGCCGGCATCATCGACAACATATAGACTCCAGGTTCCGTTAGGATCGAGGCTATTGAATATCGAAAGCAGCGAACCGTTCGGTCCGGCCGGAGCCGGTGCCGGGAATGGATCCGTTGCACCCGAATTGGTTGGCCTGAACGTGCCCGAAACGACAGGGGATACGACAGGCCCCGCCGTGTCATCAAAGGTCAGATTCGCGCCAACCGCATCGGTTCCGCCGCCAACATCCGACATCAGCATCACTTTCTGGCCACCGGGACCGACAAGAAGTATGTCGACATCCCCTGGGAACGTATGGCTAAATCCGGTGAGGGTTGCTGTCACCTTGACGACCGTCCCGGAAGAACCAGCGATGTTGATTGACGACGGATACGGATTTGCCTGCGGTGTTGCTCCGCCGCCGGTTCCGGTGCCGGGTATGGCAATGGGCGCTGCGTTTGAGCCCGATGTCTCTCCACCTACGGTCGAACCTGCCCTGATCGTAAAGGTCGCAAGTCCAAGATCCACCGCGCCGTCCTGCAATTGGAACGTCGCTATGATGTCGCCGCCGCACGGAATGTCGCGGCTTACCTCAAAGGTAAACGGCCTAGCCACGGCCGGTTCGCCTGGCACGAGCCTTCCATAGCTTTGAGGACCGCTAGGCGTTAGAACGCCGCCTCCCGGCTGCAGTGTAGCAACGAGGTTGGTGGTTGGGCCGCTGCCCACATTGGCGAACGGAAAGTCCATAGTCACGATCTCACCCGGATCGGGTGCGTTATTAGCCGGGGAATTGCCCTCGGCCAACAAAATCGCTGGCGGAACCTCGTCTATAACTGGATCACCAGCCACGCCGCAGCAAAAATAGAACTGCTCGGACAGCTCAAGCTGAACGCATCCGACCGTTCCCACATCGAGCGCACCTTGATCTGAGATTCTAAGCTTCCAGGTACCATTCATCTGCGACCCGGTAAGTCCGGATAGGGGTGATTCAGGCCTAAATGTTCCGGCAAAAGGAGCTGAGCCGCCGCTAATTGGACCAGCAGCCGAATCGTCAAATTTTGTCAGAACACCCGAGCAATCGTTCGCCCCCGTTCCGAAATCGTTACCTCCTCCACCACGATTATTTGCAAGTGAAACGGAGGTGCCGTCCGGAGCAACCAACGCGATCTCAAGATCACCATCGAATGTGTGATTCAGCCTGAAACTTACATTAACATCTGCAACCGGGCCGGTGTCCGGCACGTTTATTGGAATTTCGACCGTCGAAACATCCGGTATCGGGGTCGTAATGCTGCCGGTCGTATGGCTGGCGAGCGGCCCTGTGCCTGTTGGCACGCCGATCTGAAGTTCATAGGTCTTTGTCACCGGGCCATGACTGCTATCGATCTCTATCGTTAACGTGATCGTGCTTCCGCACTCGGCGTCGGCCGGGACGGTATAGCTGATGTCTCTGGTGGCGCTGCCCCCGGCCGCGATCGTGCCGTAGGTAGCGTTGCCGCCGCCTACTATCTGAGCCGTAACGCCGGTGGCGTCCCCAAGCGGGTTCGTCAATTCAACTGCCAGCTCGACGGTTTCGCCCGGATCGGCCGCGCCGTTCTGGTCAGGACAGTCTTCACTCGCGATCGACACATTTCCAAGCTGCAGATTCGGTAGATCGAACGATTCCGTAACGCTGATCGGGCTGCCGCTAGGATTAGTCATCGCAGACCCAAATCCCATACCGCGGGTAGCAAAACCGGACCAGATCTCGAGCAATTCATCACCGCCTCCGCCGCTTGCAAGACTTGCAGCGAGCAGAGCGTCGCGGCCGTCAAGAAGCGATGGATCCGCCGGGTCGATCTTCATCGCATCGGTCGCCAGCTGAAGCATCCGTTGGTTACCTGCGGCAAAGCCCATTCTGGCAATGATCCTGGCCCTGACCTCAAGCAGCGTGACGCACCATACTTCACCAATATTATGGACCGCCGCCGCGGAACTGGACCCGATGGGCCCACGCGGAAAAGCGCCGTCGGTCAAGTCGATCTTCGATTGATCGATATCGGCAAGCGTCAGCGGGTTATGCGGCTTGCCGTTTGTGCCGAGCGTGGTTTTAAGTGCATAAGGAAACCGGCGAATGCCATAGTAGTAGTTCGATTCATACGTTGGTCCGGTGATAAGGAATGTTGAATATCCACCGGCGCCAAACACGCCGTTGATATCTTCAGCGGCGGTCGAAAGCAGCAACCGACCGTAAAAATCCCCCCAGCCTTCGCCCATACCGCCGCCCGCGACACGGTTAAGACCAGCCGCGTTTGCATGCAGGCGGTTGGATGTACCGTGAGTAAGCTCGTGGATCAAGATCTCCTGATCCAAACCAGAGGATCGATCTGGTGTCGGGCCGGTAAAGCGGAACATTTGCATTCTCGGAAGCGAACCGTCCGGTGGAGTTGCGAAATTGGCATTGTTGGTTCCCGAGGAGTCTTGCCCCTCGGCCCTTACAAAATCGTTCCCGAGCCCTCCGCGGCCAAAGTTGTCCGTTTGAAAATTTCGAAACGGCTCAGTAAACCCGGCGCCGTATAACCTGTCGTGATATCGGTTTGACCATACAAACATATTCACGACCTCGCCAAAGCGATAGTTTGGAAGGGTCGGATCCTCGCCACCCGGTACCGGAAAACCCGGACCCGGATCGTATGCGAAATCGAATACTCGCGTGGCGGAGACAGGGCGGCTGCCCGGATCGATCCCATTCGGACCTACTGCGTCGATACCGGCGTCGACATTGTTTCCGGTTGTCGTAGTTCCGCCATCGGTGAGCCACCCAAGGTTATTTGACGGGTGTTCGCTGATAACGGAGATCGTGCTGCGGGCAATTGAGGCACCCTGCGTTGTTGCACTCGGGAGCGAATCTGACGGTGAAGCCGGGGCCGGGCTGTCGTTATCATAGAATGTATACGAAGCCGGCTGGGTCTGATCAGCGGTGATATTCTTACGGAAGAAGAGCTCTCCGTTATCAGCGCCGACAGCGATAAGATACGCAGGATTGTCCTGCCAAAGCGTGACCACCCACGCGAGCGAAGCGACTCCCGGTTCGATAGGGAAATACTGCAGCTCGACCGTTGTGTCATCAGAAAATTGACCACGATCAAAAACGAAACGCGTACCGTCCGCGTCCGATTCCTTTACGACCAACGATGCCGGATCGACCGCAATTCCCAAGGAATTGGCAGCCGCAGCCACGGCGCCCTGAGCCGACATGGCCGGCATTTTTGAAAGGAGATGTTCTTCGAGGCCGTATGTTATCTCACCCACCGTGCGGGCAAGTTCATTGTTCCTCGTAAACATCGCCGTTATCTCGCTGCGAAATACCGGAAGACCATTTATCTCGCGTTCGAGAAATACCCACGAGAGATTACCGTCGGGGTTTGTCGCCGTTACGCGCTCTTTATACTGATCCAATTCCTGGTCGCCTAGTCCGTACAGCGACTGATTAGAGCGGAGAAAGTCCCGCAATACTTTTTCCAGAACTTTGCCGCTCGGAGGCGTCAGGAAGCGTTTCCCTTTTGAAACACCCACGATCTCCGGCGAGCGTAGTTCTTCGTTATATTTAACCTGAAGATCGGGGATCTTTCGGGCGAGTTTCGCTTCCGCCTCTTTCATGGTTTCGGCGCGTTTTACGAGAGCGTCCGATCGTTCGCTCCCTTCAGCTAAACTATTCTGCTTAAGCCGATCGGCGACTGCCATTTTTTCTTTCGGATGGTCATACCGAATGTCAAAATTCTCCGGCGAGTGGCTTTCACCTTTGCGCCCGGCCCTTGACTTGTTTTCCTGACTAGAAACGACCTGAAGGAAATTCCAGGTCAGCACGGATACAACAAGCACCAATACTATGGCGCCTATCCAACGCAATTCACGGTTAGTTCTCATTTTTTTCCCCTTCGACTGCAGTGACTGCAGGAATGTAACCTTTGTTCGTAGATAGGTCATCCGGGCGGATGGCCTCTTTGACCCCTTGATCGTATAAAAAGCGAATCTAGATTATAGAAGCTATAATAACCGACTTTGCGTGAACGCCTTGGGCATTCCCAGAGCAGGGATGCTCTGAAGTTTTTCTTATGATATCCGAAAAACTATCACCATTGCGTTTCGATTGCAAGCGTATGCGCGGCTTGCGTTAAAAATGGGCGATACGAAAAAAGGCGACCAAAATTGGCCGCCTTCGTATTCTCATTATCCTAACGTTATCGTTTGGACTTGGCCTTAACCTTTTTCATTGACTTCACAGCTTTGGCTTCCTTGACTGGAAATCCGCGCTTCTTCATTAAAGCCTCGACCTTGGGATCGCGCCCTCGGAATTTACGATAGGCTGCCGCGGGATCGATCGTGTTGCCGACCGAAAAAATGTTCTTTCGCATACTAGCGCCGACCGTTTTATCATACGGGCCCTTGCCCTCTACAAAAGCGCCAAAGGCATCGGCGGTAAGAACATCCGACCACAAATAGCTGTAGTATCCGGCGGAATAACCGTCGCTTGAAAATGCATGGCCGAACTGCGGCGTGCGATGGCGCATCACCAGTTCGTCGGGCATTTTCAAAGCGGCAAGCGTCTCACGCTCAAACTTGTCAGGATCGATCTTCTGCGAACCGGCGAGGTGAAGCTTCATATCGACGAACGCGCTCGCAAGATATTCTGTAGTATCGAATCCCTCATTGAATGTCGAGGCCTTCGCAATTCGGTCGACAAGACTCTGGGGGATCGGCTTGCCAGTTTCAAAATGAACGGCAAATTTCTGAAGTACCTCGGGCGTTGACAGCCAGTGTTCAAGAAGCTGTGACGGAAACTCAACGTAGTCTCGAACCACATTGGTTCCCGAAAGCGTTGGATAGGTCACGTTCGATGACAACCCGTGCAGGGCGTGGCCGAATTCATGAAACATCGTAGTAGCGTCGTCCCACGAGATCAAAACCGGTTCACCCGATTTTCCCTTTACAAAGTTTGAATTATTGGAAACGATGGTCGTGATATCGCTGTCCATACGTTCCTGGTTGCGATAGGCATTCATCCATGCCCCAGAGCGCTTACCGTCACGTGCGTAAGGATCAAAATACCAAAGGCCGATATGCTTTCCGCTAGTTTTGTCCTTCACTTCGTAGACGGTCACGTCCGGATGAAAAATGGGAACACTGTCGGTCGGGGCAAAAGTGAAATTGAACACTTCGCCGGCGACAAAGAACATCGCGTCGCGTATCTTTTCGAGCTGCAGATACTGCTTCACCTCATTTTGATCCAGATCATATTTGGCCTTTCTCACTTTTTCCGCATAGAAGCGATAATCCCAAGGTTCGATCGTGATCTTCGTACCTTCTTTATCGGCCAGGGCCTGCATATCACGAACTTCTTCGTCGACACGTGCGATCGCCGCCGGCCAAACACCCTCCATGAGCTGCATTGCGTTTTCAGGGGTTTTGGCCATAGTATTCTCGAGCCGCCAATGAGCATGCGTCGCGAATCCGAGCAGCTTGGCACGTTCAGCCCGAAGTTGAAGGATATTGGAAATGATCGCGTTATTGTCGTTCGCATCGCCGTTGTCGCCACGGTTGACGAACATTTTCCAGGCCTTTTCCCTTAGGTCTCGACGCGTCGAGTAGGTCAAAAATGGATCGATCGACGACCGCGTGTTCGAAATGATCCAACCTTCAACGTTCTTCCCTTTTGCGCCGAGCGCGGCCGAGTCCTTGAACGACTGTGACATTCCGGCGAGCTCATCCTCTGTTTTCAACGTAAGAAACTGATCGTTCTCTTCAGACAGGAGGTGCTGGCTAAACTTTGTGAATAAACCGGCAAGTTCCTGATTGATCGCGGAAAGCCGTTGCTTTTCCGCCGCTTTCAGACGTGCGCCGGAACGTACAAAACTCGTATAGCGAAGCCATACGAGGCGCTGCTGCTCGGCCGTCAGCTTGCTCTTTGATTTCGAATTATAAACAGCCTCTATCCGCTTGAAGAGCTTTTCATTTTGAGTGATCTTGTCGGAAAACGCCGCGAGTTTCGGCTCCATTTCGCTTTCAACGACCTGAAACTCTTTCGTGCTCATGTTGCCGCCCCAAATTCCGTATATCGTCGACACACGATC
Organism: Pyrinomonadaceae bacterium; assembly: GCA_049679665.1. Classification (GTDB taxonomy): domain Bacteria; phylum Acidobacteriota; class Blastocatellia; order Pyrinomonadales; family Pyrinomonadaceae; genus OLB17. Next base: position 12,942 of record JBAUGL010000068.1, read on the forward strand.
AAGCGTACGGCCGGTTCGCTCCATTGCAGCGATCGTATTCTCGAACGTTGGCGCTGCGCTGTCATTGGCAATCCGGTCGATCTCTGCAAGGTTTTCGGCGATCGCAGATTCAAGAGCGGGCACAAAATCCGCAACATTAACTTTGTCAAAAGGCGGAACGCCGCCATATGGGCCACCCCATTCTTCCAGGAGCGGATTTACAGATGCCGCGGCACCAACTGTAGAGTCGAGATTACTTATCATAAAGAAAGCGGAGCCGGCGACCGCGGCGACGAGCGCCAGAACTTTCACACTGCTGCAGCGTTTTAATAAATTAAACATTTTTTAGCTTCTCCCTGAGACGTTGTGTTGTTGATCACCCTATTTTACGCAGGTGGAAGGGCGAAAGTTTGATGCCCGCGCATAGCGGCAGAGTTTGCCGCCATCGTCACTGATCATCGGTTCCAGCGTCCCTTTAAGCCGGAAACGGGGTCCGAAGCCGATTGCCACCGAGCGAGTCGGATCTTATCCGCATTTTTGAATGAGACCAAAGGTATTAATCCGTACTCCATCATTCTCTCCGCCGCGCTTTGGGTGAGCAAAGCCTCCGCACAAGGTGTGGAAATCGTCTCGCCGTCACGTTTATACGTATGCAGCGGCATATCTTCGATGTCCTGCAGCAGTGTGTTACCCATTGACCATCCGTATTCTCGATAACTCTGGACAAGCAGTAATGCGGCGGCGAAGCAAGGGTTGGCCCAAAGGTATTTGTCGTGATCCGGCTGGGCCGGAAATTCTTCGAAATTGAATGTTTCCAGCGGTTCAGTATTAACTCCATACGGAAGCCGGACGAGGAATCGCGGCATCACGAGTCCAAGATGGCCGGCTTCGTGAAGGTTCCGCAGCGCCGCCCAAAGCTTTCCGACATCGGATTCATCGGAGACATTCCATGGAATCGGGTCGGGGCCGGCAGCAAGAGTGTGAACGCCCAGGACCTCGGGCCGCATATGGGAGATAAACGGTGCACCAGCCGCTGAACAGAGACGTGTTAACCGGATAAGTTCGGCGATATCGTCACGGTTCGGCAAGAACGCGAAGTTCCCGAAGACAGCGGCCCACGGCTCGCCACCAGGCGTTTCCAACGCGTCTTCTATCAGTATCTTATGAAGCCGCGAATCCGAAAGATGCTCCGCTGTCCTTAATTCATTTCCGAGTGCTTCCTTTGAAACATCGAGAACAAGAATTTTTAGTTCGGTGTCGGTCTCGGCACGGCGTACAAGGAAGTACAGACCTCGCCACGCTGCCTCAAGTGCCTGAAATCCGTGATCGTGCAGAATGCTCCGCATTAGCCCGGTGGATGCCGCGTCGACCGCGGCTACGAGGTGCGACTGCTCGTCCTCATCGACGGACAGCAAGTGGGGCCGGACGAGCGCGGCAAGCAAGTTATCCATCTCGGCCGAGCGCGCCGTTCCGGTACGAACGGGTTTCGAACCACCAGCTGGCTGGTCGAGTATCTGATCTAGTAAATTCAACGCAGAACCCGTTGGCGAGTCGCTGTCAACCGGTTCGGGTGATGATTCGAGGGAACGCGGCGGTTGGGGCTCCGAGAAACGGCTGTATACTTCGCGGGCCGCTGAGTTATACGCATCGCGGCCCAAGAGTCTCCTGCGCAGCTCGCGCAATTCCGAAAAAAGAGGGACTTGTTCGAATATTCGGTCCGGATGGAAATCATCCAATTCGCCGAACCTTAACACCACCGGTTCACCGCGCTCCTGCAAACCCAAACGAACGGTCGGCCCGAGTTTTGCCATTACGTCGTCAAAATTATCGCGGTCGATCTCGATCGGGCGGCCGCGTGCGTCGTGCCGGTCAACACTTCCGCTCCAATCCCCTAAAACGAGAATGCGGAAGGGCGGTTCTTCAACAACCCCGGACTTATCCGATTCGAACGTGAATTTTGCTGAAAGATTCTCAAGGTCGCTGGGCAGCATTGTAATTATCCAATTGTTATCTGAACAAACTTGATTTGATTGACAAGTTTACCCGATTGCCGTTGCAAACACTATTCGAAATATACCAGCCAGGCCGCGAGGCGAAAGCGAATTAATCGGTGTACAATTAACATCTTAGGACCCGTAGGGATTACTGGAGGATAGATAAAATGGCACTACTAAATTGTCCTGAATGCGGCCGCGAAGTCTCAGATTCGGCCATTGCTTGCCCAAATTGCGGCCGTCCGATAGACCCCGTGCGGCCTGTAATCGAACGCAACGTCGTGCAAGCCGCACCGCCGGCGGAGACTAGCGGACTCCCGCCGTGGATCTGGGCACCGATCGTACTGATAGGCGCTGCTGTGCTCATTGGAATTATTATGATCACGCGTCACAACGAAGAAGACCCCGCAAACACGCGCGTACGTGTCGAGATGGAGTCTGCAAATAGTAAAACACCGGAGAGAAGCACCGATCCGTCCGGTTTACGGGCGAATTCGATCCCTAATTCGATGGCAGCGGGATCGACACCGGATTCTCAAGTAAACGTCCACGGCACGCAGACCGATGTCTCCACTGAACCCCAAACCGGATCGGCGGCGATAGAGGCAAAAACAGTGAGTGGTGACGGTGACTTTACGCCTGTTAAGAACGAACGCTTCTATCTAATGGATAAAGATGTAGAAACGATACTTAGTGAAGCCGACCTTGACCCGATCGACGGACAGTCATTGACAAATAGCTTCGGGCTGGCGGTCGCGGATCCAGGCAAATACGGTGATTTTCAACGCAAGGCACTGAGTGCGTTCAAGGAACATATCAAATATTCGGGAACGACCGACGCGACAGGAAAAGTAAAGCTTGACGGGATAAAACCCGACGACTATTACATATTCGGCGTTGCGAAGACCGGTAAGGGCTTTGCCATTTGGAGCTCACCTGTTTCGATCAACGCGGGCGACAATAACCTTAACCTTGCGCCGCAGCGCGAAACGGAGATCGATAAGCCCACGAATTGAAAGTTGTCATTTACCGATGCAGAATGTTGCAAAAATACGTGTGAGCATGTCTTCAGTGGTGGTTTCACCCGTTATTTGGCCCAGGTACCGAAGTGCATTGTGAAGTCCGATCAGGACGATCTCTTCGCTGGTTCGCTGTTCGAGAAGCGCGACCGAGTTGTCGATCTCAACTTTTGAGCGTGTCAAGAGGTCGTAGTGACGGGCGTCGGTTACCAGAAATCCTTTGGCTTCAATTTCGTCAGAATGAAATGGCTGGAGAATAGCCTGCTCCAGAGCTTCGAGGCCCGCCCCCTCGGTCGCTGAGATCGCTAGTGTTTTGCTTTTCGCGTACCCATATTCCCTTTCGATAGTCTCCAATGCATCACCCGTACGGCCGGCGGCTGCTTTGTCGACCTTGTTGATCACAACCAGGTGATTCAGGTCCTCGGCGGCCCGAAGTATCTCAACATCTTCATCGGTGATATCTTCGGAGGCGTCCAGGAGAACCAGTACAAGGTCAACGTCCGCCATGGTGCGTTTTGAGCGTTCAACGCCGATGCTCTCAACTATGTCTGTAGTGTCGCGCAGCCCAGCGGTGTCGATCAGCGATATCGGGATGCCCTTGATCGTGTATCTTTCGTGGATCTGGTCGCGTGTCGTGCCGGCGATCTCGGTCACAATGGCGCGGTCGCTTCCAAGCAACGCATTGAAAAGACTCGATTTACCAACGTTTGGCCGACCAACGAGCGCCACGGTCAAGCCTTCTCGTATGAGTTTTCCGGCCTTAAATGTTCCGGCAATTCGCTCGATCTCAACAGCAATCGACATCAATCCCGATCGTATTCTATCGGCCTGTGTCTCCGGCAGGTCATCTTCGACGAACTCCAGTGCAGATTCGAGTACCACGATCACGTTTAACAGGTCATCTTTGATCGGCTGCAGACGATCGGAAAACTCGCCTCGAAGCTGCCGGACCGCTTGTCTCGCCGATGCCGTTGTCTGAGCATCGATGAGATCACGGATCGCCTCGGCCTCCGCAAGATCCATACGGCCGTTCGCCAGCGCACGAAGCGAAAACTCACCGGCGTCGGCCATTCGAGCGCTCAGGCTAAGCGCGATATCGATCACCTGTCTCAAAAGCACCGGTGAGCCGTGGCAGCTAATTTCAACAACGTCTTCGCCGGTGAAAGAGTTTGGTGATTTGAAGTAGGTTATTAGGGCTTCATCAAGCGCATCGCCCGTTTGTGGGTCGCGAAGTGTCCCCAGTCGAGCCGTATGGGACGGTGGTTCGTATTGGGCGTCGCCGAGGATCCGGCGAGTGATATCAAGCGATTCGGGGCCGCTCAAGCGAACAACGCCGATCCCGCTGCGGCCAATCGGAGTTGCAAGTGCGACGATCGTGTTTCCCATCAGAAAGAATCAATTCAAGGGAATGGACGTGTTTGTGGTGAAGGTTATTTCGACCGCACTTGCAGCCGTCTTTCGCGGCCATCGCCGATCGACTCAGTTGTGAGGTCATCTTCAGTTTGAAGCGTTAAGTGAATTATACGGCGTTCGGTGGAATTCAATACGCCGAATGTGAACGGCCGTTCGTTCTTACGGACTTGATCTGCCGCAAACTTAGCCATTGCGTGGAGCTCTGCCTTTCGAGTCCGACGAAATCCATCAGCATCGACGACGATCCGGTGCTCACGATCGAGCTCGCGGCCAAACGCCTGAAACAGAACTACTTCGAGAGCATCGAGCATCTCACCGTTCTCCGCAAGGGCGTAATGGGCGTCGTCGCCAACCAGGTTCAACAGGCAACCTTCATCGGTCCATTCGGAACTCACCTTCAGATCAAACCCCATCTCGGAGATCAAATCGGAGAGCAAGAGCTCTGCTTTTTGACAAGTTTCGTTCATAACACAATAAAAGTGAAAAAGTTTGAATTTTTTTTAGGACAAAACGTCCCTGAACTTCATTCTTTCACTTTCAACCTTCGCTCACGATGTGCTCAGCTTCGGCTTTCCTTTAACCTTCTTTGCATCCTTCGGCACCGAATCGACAATCTGCGTCGAAGGTGGTTCAGCGGTTTTATTCAAACGGTTAATTACCATCTGCTGACCGAAGCTAACAAGGTTGCCGAACAGCCAGTATAACAGCAGTCCCGCCGGTGCCGCCCACATTACCCACAGCATCATTACCGGCATAAAATAGATCATCATCTTCTGCTGCATTTGCTGCTCGGGCGATACGGCGGCCGCGGTCGGCGTAAACTTCATTGCGAGCACCATCGAGATGGCGAACGCAAATTCTAAAATATGCCACGGGTCAGCAGCCGAAAGGTCCGGCAGCCACATAAACGATGCCTGCCGCGCCTCGAGCGAAACAGTAATTGCCGTATAGAAAGCTATCAGCAGAGGGAACTGGAGCAACATCGGAAGGCATCCGCCGATCGGCAGCGCGTCCTTGGTCAGCTTAAGCTGCTCCATCTGGAGGGCACGCATTCGCGGATCGTCGGTTGCGATGCCTTTCTTCTGCATGTCCTTGATCTTGTCCTGCAGCGCCTTCATCTTCGGTGCATTGCCCGAAGCTTTCTTGAACGACTTGGACTGCGACCACCTGAGCGGAAACAGGAGCGAATAGAACAGGAACGTGAATACAATAATTGCGACGCCGTAGTTCTGTGTAACGGTATTGAAGAAATGCAGCGCGTATAGGATCGGGATCGAGAGTGGTTTGGTGATCCATCGCAGCCACCAGTAATTGCTGAAATTGATCAGGTCAACTATCTGCACCGATCGTCCGACATCAGCCGACAGCTCGTCACTTAGGTTCGAAAGCAGAAAATAATCTTTCGATCCGGTGTAAATTTTCGTCGTTGAACCGTCCGCGGTTATTGGTACATACGCGGTTACGAGGTGGCGGGTCTCTTTCGTTTTTGCGCTTCGAATGATCCAGTTGAAAATACTGTCAAAATAGGGCTCGGTCTGCACTTCGTACTTTGAAGCGCGCAGCTCAAGGCCCTGATGCTGCGCGGCCGGTATAGCCGCCATTGCGAAATATGCATCGCCTACGCCGGCCCAATTTACGGTGCCCTGCACAGGCAGCGATGCTTTGCCATCAGCGCCGAATTCGAACGAGTAGTTGCCTTGATGCCGCACAATATCACCATCAACGCCTGCAACCGCTTCTGACTCGATATGATAAAAATTGTGGTGATTGATGGCATGGTCGCCAATGCTGGCTCCGATAAGCAGCCTCGTGTTAGGAACCGTCTGCCCGCCGCGTTTCATACCTACGGAAAGGTCGGTAATGTAGCTGCCGCCGCGGAATACAAAGCTTTTCGTGACCTCTACACCACTTGGATCAGTGAGTGTAAAATCGATCTTTTGCTCCTGACCGTCGGCAACAGTGATCAGCTCTTCTGTCGTCGAGATTTGATAGTTGCGTTCATTTACGATCGTGTTTAGCTGCTGATCGTCGGATGAAAGCCGGAACGGTATCTCACGCGGGCTTCTGCTTAACGCTTCCTGTGATATTAGCTGAAGAGGCTTCGTGTCCGTTCCATTAGAACCATCCGCATAGATAGGGTGATCGCCCTTCGGTGTTTTGTTTCTATATAGGATCCAGCTTGTCGCAACTCCGCCTTTCGAATCCAGCTTTACTTCATAGAGCGGCGATTTGACCGTGATGATACGGTTCGACACGGTGTCAGCGGCGGCAACCGCATCGGGCTGGGTCGCAGCCTGGACCGGCGCGGCCGGCGATCCGGGCGACTGTTGGGCTGCGGGTTCAACGGCCGCATTAATATTTGTCGCCGAATTTGTGTTGTCCGCCGGCGTTGGCGCGGGTGCGAAGAAATACGTCCAGGCAAAAAGCACCACCATCGACGCAACTGCCGCTATCAAGAAACGAAATTGATTTTGATTATTCTGTTCCATTATTTACATTTTGGATCTTAGATCTTAGATTCTGGACGGGTTAAAATCTCGCTCGCCAAAATTCTAAATTCAAAAACCAAAATTACTTAACCGGGTCGTGTCCACCCTTACAAAAAGGCTGACACCGAAGAATACGCTTCAGGCCCATCCATGTTCCGCGAATTGCGCCGTGTTTATCGACCGCTTGCCTCGCATATTCAGAACACGTCGGTTCGAACCTGCACGCCGGCGGCAAAAATGGCGACAAAAGCGTCTTGTAAAGGCCTAAAAGATCTAACACCAGGTACTTCATTGCCTTTACACGCCGACGCCTTCACCGCCGCTTTCACAACTAAATTCTTTAACCTTCTCCGCGATCCGACCGAATTCGCCCATCGGCTCGTCCAGCTTTACATGTAAAATGCCGCGGCGAGCGTTCAGCACCCAATCATATCGAATCGGGATCGCTAACAAGTCGGCCCGGCTTAGGCGAAACGCCTCCCGCAGCAGCCGTTTCGCACGGTTACGATCATGTGCTTTACCGATCGCCTTTTTCGTCGCGGTCACACCCACACGATGATTCGGCCTATCTGTCGGCATAATGAAAACCGTCATAAAACGGCCTTCAAAACGTCTTCCTTGATCGTAAACCTTAAGAAACTCGGCTCGCCGAAGCAGCCTTGCCTCCTTCGGCAAAGAAAGGTCTAATAATGATGAACAGTCAGTCTTTTGCGGCCTTTCGCCCGCCGACGCTTCAATACCGCGCGGCCGTTCTTGGTCGCCATCCTCGACCTGAAGCCGTGCTTTTTCGCACGTCGACGGTTGTTCGGTTGATAAGTTCTCTTTGGCATAATCGCTCTCCATTGGGTCTCACTCAAAAGTGAAAACCTAAAGTTTAGGAAAAAATCACGGCTATGTCAAAGTAGCTGACTTATTCAATGCGGGTGGATTCAATCAGTTATGCTCAACTTCATCCCACCGTTCCCGAATCGCGTTGTAAAGCGAGCGGAAACGGTTAAGATCTTTTTGCTCACTATTGTCTTCGTCCCTGAATGACATACTAATGGCCTCAAGGAGGTTGGACATCAACTCCGGATCGTCGTGTGGGTGGAACAAATAAAAAAGAGTACCGCGCAATTCATCGATTGGCCCCTCCCATCGGGTCGTTTTCAGATATTCGTCGATCTGCCTATTGGCGATCTTCCGCAATTCCTCCAGACTGCCCAGCCGTTCTACCTCACCGAAATTACGCCCATACTTAGAAATCACCTCGAAATCAAATTCACCGTTCAATTCAGGCGGCGGCCTGCGCCGCTTAGCTCGATACTCCTCATTCGCCGAATGCTGGGCGGCCGGAAGCGAAAAGCCTTCGTCGACCTCGACGCGATTCCCAAGTCCATCCGGATATGCAGTGGGCAGCGAATCGTCTATACCCGCGATCCGCATATGGATAACGAAAGGTATCCTTACATTGTCGTAAACTTTTACGTATTCTTGCCCGTTTTCTGTGTAAATGTACCCGCCCGGTGCGTTCTCGCGTGGCTCGCGTAGGATGGTATAGGCTCGCGAGTGAAGCCAGCAACGCCATATGGTCTCTGGGGCATCTTCGACCAGGTCCAGTTCCTCACCGAGGCTTTCGATTAGGTCGTAACCGTTACAATTATCTAGGTTGAGAGGGCCTCTATCCGTCATAATGGTTCTCCCGCCTGCTCGAGTCGCTCGCTGAAAGTGTAAATATCGCCAGTTACCCAGCAATCTCCGGTGTCCGCAGCAGCCCCGACGCCGCTCAGACGCTTCGGTGATGTGCCCAGAGCCACGCATCACCGATCTCATGATCTTGTACGATCCCGGTGTAAACAAAGCCGTTGTTTTTCAGTATCTTTACCGAGGCGTTTCTTCCGGCGCTGTTTTCGCGGTTACGGTCGCGGTCGGGTCAGTGTTATATGCGATACTCATTAGCTCCTTGCACGAGAATGACGCGATGCCCTGACCTTCAAATTCCTTAAATGTCCCATAGGCGATCTCGACTATCCCGTCTTTTGGCGGTTCGACAAAACCACAACAACCGACGACCTGATCGTCCCGCACTACAAAATATCCCACCCACGGCGGATTAAAACCGATCTTCGGATAATGATCTTTGTAAACATCGATCAACTGCTGACAGTCAGCCGAGGCGTAAATCTTGTTCGCTTTATCGATGTCTAATTCTATGACCCTTAGTTCCATTTGGTTGATCGATTCACGAGAGTTTTGACAGCCGCAACATACGCTCCGTGCTCTTGCTCCAATATTCTTGCCGCAAGCGAGTCCGCGGTGTCGTCGGGTTTTACCTCAACCACGCGCTGCAAAATGATCGGACCGCTATCAAGCCCTTCGTCCACTAGATGCACGGTGCAGCCAGATAATTTTACGCCATGCTCGATCGCCTGTTTCTGCGCATCCAAACCCGGAAAAGAAGGCAGCAGGCTCGGGTGAATGTTCACGATGCGATTTGGAAAAGACGCTATGAAATTCGCAGAAAGCAACCGCATATAACCGGCTAGACAGACGAGTTCGACGCCATGGCGGCGTAATTCGACGACGATCTCGTTATCATGCTCTTCGCGAGTACGGCCGCTTCTTTCAATTACAATAGTCTCGACGCTACGCTCGGCGGCCTTTGCAAGACCCGCCGCGTTCTGTTTATCGCTTATCACGATCGAAACCTCGGAGTCGGGTATTTCTCCGCTGTCAACGGCATCAACAAGAGCGACCATATTCGACCCGCGGCCGGAGATCAGTATTCCTATCTTCATCAATTCCAGAATTTTGCTTTCGGCCAAAACGCCGCGAGCGGTTCTTTCAATCCGCGGCAAATCAATATGTTGAATTTTTCATATGACATCGCATAGGAATGTCCGACAAATTCCCGCTCTTCGACACTGGCACAGTTCTCTTCGGAATCTTCCTTTTCATCACCCAAAACTATTATTACACTGCCGTCATAGTCCCGCGGCCCCCACATATAATAACTCTGGTGCGGACTGATCGCTTTTGGCAAACCGTATTGGCTGCCGAATTGATCTATCGCCCCTGCCTGGCCGTAATTCGAGGCGTAAATCGCTGTCTTCGCACGCTCTTCCGGCGGCAGCGAATTGTAAACGCTCGCCACCTTTGCAGCCATCTCCTCCCAGCCAAACCGGTCGGCAAAATGCTGGGGCAAAACAGAATCGAAACCGACCTCGGTCTTTGGCGGTGCGATGCCAAGCGCATCCTGATACGCAATAAATTTCTCGGGCGGCAGCAGCGGAACTGCAACAGGAAGAAAGATCAGGCCAAAGACGAGCACAATTGCTGAATACACTAACACCGCCGATCTTCGCAGCCGAGATCCGAGCGCGATCCTTTCCCAAAACACGCCGCCCGCCGCAAAAAGCATCGGGTATATCGGTACAAGATAATAGTTCTTTGCTTTTAGAACTATCATCAACACGAGCGTCACAAGATAGGCGATCCCAAGCGTGCGGAATCGTTTCCCGTCGCGGTCACCAAGAAAATACGAAAGCCCTGCGAGCCAAACAGGCGCCGTAAACGGGAGCAGAATAAATATTTGCTGCCAGAAGAATTCGAGCGGTGAGAGAACGACATTTTTGCCGGTTTCCTGAACAGTTCGAAGCAGTTCCAACGTCGCCCAGTTGGTTTGAATTTGCCATCTCAAGTTAGGTAGAAACAACAAAAATGCGATCGCACCGCCGAGCCAGATATATTTGTTCGCAAAAACTTTCCGGTCTTTTGTTAACAACAACCCGGCGACCATCGCGATGCCAAAAAACGCCATCGAATGTTTATTCATCAACCCAAGCCCGGCAAACGCCCCAAACATCAACCAGTATCGCGGATCGTCGCGTTTGACCGTCCATATGTAGCTCAAAACGCAGCCCGTCCAGAAGATCGGCTCATAGGCGTTCATAGACAGCAGGAGATCGATGCCCAAATACACCGGTGCCGCCAGAACGCAAAGACACGCCAACAGCATCGCAAAATGCCGCCCGCCGAGTTCACGAACGATCAGCCCGGTAAGAATTATCTTTAACGCACCTGCCAGCGTGGGCAATAAGTGGATGGCATACAGTGAATCACCAAGGATCGCGCGGCTAAACCATGTAAGAAAAATGCTTAGCGGAGCATGGTCCGGGTAACCCCACGCAAGATGGTCGGCACATGCAAGAAAGTAAAGCTCGTCGCGGAAATAGCCGTAATTACTTCCGGCAACGAGGTAGAGCAGAATCTTAAGACCGCCGAGTGCGAACGCTATCGCAATCGGTTGTTTGAAATAATTGGTCCTTTTCTCGGCGACAGACATAGCCCTGGCCCTGACTCCGAAGTCAGACTCAGACTCGTTCATTTTTTTCCTTTGCGTTCTTTGCGTCTTTGCATGAAACTTCTTGAAAATTCTACCTTTACTTAGTCGGTGAGGAAAGGATAAATTTTTCTCGAGGCTAAATACCCTTATTAGGATTGAATCAGGTTCACATATTTGTTAACATCGATGCGTGAGGTACCTACTACAAAACCGCGACCGGACACGAACCTGTCAAGGTGTTTTTAGATTCGCTGAGCGGAAAGCATGCCCGAAAGATAGTTTGGGTTTTGAGTTTTGATTGAAGATCTGCCAGTTGTCCCTAAGCAGTACTTCAAGAAGCTCGCGGGAACCGATGATATCTGGGAAGTGAGAATCGATTCCGGAAACGATACTTTTCGGTTATTGGGATTTTTCTATAAGGGCAACTTAGTGATTCTTACAAATGGTTTTGCAAAGAAATCTGAAAAAACGCCGCCAAGAGAGATCAAGGTTGCAGAAGAACGAAAGAAGGACTATTTGAAGAGAGAATGAGTGATCTGAAAAAGTACATCGAAGAACGCAAACAGCGAGACCCTGAATTTGCTGAAGGATTTGACGACGGCTATGAGAATTTCAAGATCGGCGTACTATTTAAGGTGTCCCGTGAACAAGCTGGTTTGACGCAGGAAGAGGTCGCACGGAGATTGGGCACAAAGAAATCAGCAATCTCGCGAATCGAGAACCACGCGGAAGATATTCGGCTTTCTACCTTGCATAAATACGCGAAAGCTCTTGGGAAAAAGGTTAATCTAGAGATCGTCTAATTTATTTTTATGCCAACGGTGAGGTCCGGGTCGGTTGATTAGGGATACCACTAGCAAAGGATCCAAACGTACTAAGATTTTTTCTTGGGCTTAAATCGCTTTCCTTTACCAAACATGTCTTCCATAAAATCAACGTAGTTTCCGTCCGCCTTTCTATTAAATGTAGAGTAAGTGCATACTCCGAGATACAAGATATTTTTCTCGTTTGTTGGAATAAAGAAATAACTTTCATTTTCGACAAAGGGAGTCCAGCATCCCGATCTATCCAACGGAGTATAGATAGTTATGATGCGGCGCTTGACCCCAAACCAGTATCGATCCACCTCGACGGTTACTTCCTGAATACTTTCACCCGACTGAAAAATCCCAGAGGCTTCTTTGCTCGACACAACCTTCCCTGTAAATGCCGATCCTTTGAACTCTTTTCGATAGTAGGTTCGCGACGCATCGATGTCCGGAGGATACATTTCCGGGTTAACGCCCGGACACATGCACGCCATAACAGAAACGTGAGCCAAGCCAATCGCAGTTAAGAAAATCGAAAACTGAACAATCTTTTTCATTGAACTTCCTATTGCTATACGATCTTAACCTCTCCGGTTACGTTAACGATATTACCTATCTCGAAAACGTCGGTTAGTTGATCCCTTAATTCGCCTACCTGATCTGAAGAACAAATTACCACCATCCCGATCCCCATATTGAACGTCCGGAACATTTCGTGATCGGAAACATTTCCGAGCTTTTGCATCATGCCGAAGATCGGAAGTTCGGGCCAGGATCCGCGGTTTATTTCGACTGAGACGCCTTCGGGAAGGATGCGAGGGATGTTTTCGAGGAAGCCGCCGCCGGTGATGTGGGCCAGGCCTTTGATCAGCGGAACGCGGACGCCCTCGTCCGCATTCGTGTCTTTATCCAACAGTGGGCCGAGTTGCGGCAGAAAGCTTTGGTGCGTGGCGAGGAGCGCTTCGCCGACGGTACTACCGAGTTCTTCGACAAAATCATCGACCTTGTAACCGCCGACCTCGAAAAACAGCTTGCGGGCAAGCGAGTAGCCATTTGTCTGCAATCCGTTCGATGGAACTCCAAGAACAACATCACCGGGAACGATCGATTTGCCGTCGATAACCTTTGCCTTATCGACGACGCCTACGATAAACCCAGCCAGATCGTATTCGCCCGCGGGATAAAAATCGGGCATTTCGGCCGTCTCGCCGCCGAGCAGGACACAGCCGTTTTCCTTGCAGGCACAAGCCATGCCTTCAACGACCGAGGCGGTGATGTCCGGCTCGAGTTTGCCGGTCGCAAAATAATCCAGAAAGAACAGCGGCCGTGCACCCTGGACCAAGATGTCGTTGACGCAGTGATTTACGAGATCGGCCCCAACCGTATTGTGAATGCCAGTCTCGAACGCCAACTTCAGCTTCGTCCCGACGCCGTCCGCCGAGGCCACCAAGATAGGCTCAGCCATATGAGGAAACGCACCGGAGAACATACCGCCGAAGCTGCCGATCTCCGTCAGCGTCCGCTCGTTGAAGGTGCTGCGTGCGTGCTCGCGTATCTTCGCTACAGCACGGTTAGCATTATCGATGGAAACGCCTGAGTCGGCGTATGAGATTGATTGAGTCATTTTTTCCGGGTGGTCGTACGCGCGTAGGGGGATTCGATCCCGAACTCTTCGAGCAGTATACGATCGAACATTTCCTCAGACATCAGGTCCGTTTCCTGCTTACCGCTGTTCGCCGTGACGATCAGCTTACGATCGGTCAATGTCTTTCTGCCCGAGTCTACAAGGATCGAGCAGACCTTTCCTTTCGTGAAATGAGACTCCGGCGAGTACTGCTGAAAGTCGCACATCACGGCAAACTCCGAAAGCTCGCGGGCAATGTCCTTAAAAAGGTACTGACTTTTCCACCCGACGCCTTCTTTTTTCGCAACTTCGAGATAATTTTCATCGAATCGACGGATGATGAAAATTCCGGTTTCATCCTGCTGTTCGGCATCAAGCACGAACCTAAGCGGCTCGGCGGTAAAATCGCCGAAACCAACATCGGCCAAATATTCGAGGTCGCCGATGGAAACGATAACGGCGGCGTGGTCGAATTCCGGTCCGTGCTCGGTTCCGTTGAAAACGCGGGCCGAGATCAGCCTTGTAGTAAATCCGAGCGACAAAAGCAGTTCGTTGAACAACCCGTTCAACTCATAACAGAATCCGCCGCGTTTTTCGCCGACGATCTTTTGGAAAAACCTCTCGATGTCCAAAACGATCGGTCGCTTCCAATGAACGTCGAGATTTTCGAAGGGTACCGATGACAAATGCTTTCGCTGCAAAAGGCGCAAAGTCTCTACGTTCGTTTGCAGAGGGTCCGCTTCGACACCGATCCGCGATAAGTACTCGTTTCGCTTCATGACTTAGCCACCGTCCAAACGATTCCTTTCACAGACGCGCAGGTCGGCCCACCGTCTCGGCCAACACCGTTCATTTTAGCCTCGAGATGGGCTGTCGGTGATCGCAGAACACTTTCGATCTGTTCTTTTGCAATACTCATCAATGAGATCTTCGCCCGCCGTTCCCAGCACGAGTTGAGCTGGCCAGCCGACTTTCCAGAATTCACATAGACAAACCTGGCATCCTTCGGACCTTGAGCGTACTTGCCAAGAAAATTCGGGTCGCCCGTTGAGAGGTCGACGGTTATAGACAGATCAAATGCGATCGATCCGTCGGCCATTTCCGACGGCGCCAGCAACTCGTATCTTCCTCGCTGCACCTGCATCACAACGCCGCGAATCGGATTTTCAACGGTGATTCGAATCGGAACTTCTTGTTTCATCCTTGATAGTAAGAGATTATAGTCCGCAGCCCGCGCGTTTGCGAACCGTCGTTTTCAGTGATTATTTTGGGGTAGCCAAACAACTTCCTGAAAAGACTCATTGACTATTAACGCCCCCGCCGTTTAGCATTTTTACGGGAGAATTTATGAGTTTTACATTACATGACCTTGGTTCCGAACGGTTTGAATTCAGCTCGAACGTCTGGAGTTGGAAAGCAGCAGTCGAATTGATCAAAAGTTTCGATATTATTAGCGAGGGTACGGTTCGGCAGATGGGCTACAATGCCACGGGCGTCAAGCTCGATATGACCGACGCACACGCGATAGGAGAAAAGATCCGCGATGAAATACTCCCGAAACTGGCGCCAAATAAGCGGCTGCTCTCCGATCTAACAGTTACCGACGCTCCGGACGATAAGACCCTCTACATCGACGAGTCCGACCAATGGAAGAATTATAGCGTGACTCATGATTGGCTAAAGGATTTCGCGGAGTTTTGTCTTAAAACTAAAGGCTTCCAGGTCTTCTAGGAATACGGCCGTCCGAAATTCGGAAACGCCTTGCTGCTAAGCGAGTATTTACCTCGTTTTTGATGGACTTCTTCAACAACATAGCCAATGATCTTGGCCCGATCTTCAAAAACATCTGGGTCCAGATAGGTTTGCTGATCGTGTTTGCTACAGCTCACGGTTATGCCGGCGCCTGGCTCGCAGTGCGGATGTTGTTTCGTCCCCGAAACCCGATCAAACTTTTCGGGATCACGATCTTCCCTCAGGGAATGATTCCGCGGCATCGCGACCGCCTCGCCAATGCGATCGGAAAAGCTGTCGGTGAAGAACTGGTTTCACAGGAAACGATCCTTAAACAGCTAACCGGCAAGGACTTCCTTCGTAAAAAGATCCAGGACGTCGTCGACTCATACACAAATGACATCCTTTCACAAAATTACCCTTCGCTGATCGAGGCCTTGCCAGAGCGCCTTCGCGAACCCGTTATGGACGCCGTCGCGGGTCTTCAGCTAAAGGTCGCTGCTCATATCGAGACCGTCCTTAACAGCGAAGAATCGCTTGAAACGATACGCGGTTTTGTTACGCGCCGGGTCGATGACGTGCTGTCACGGCGGGTGTCTCAAGTGATCGATGAGGAAACGTTCGGCAATATACTGGGTTTCCTCGAAGAGAGGGTTCGGTCGGCAGTACGATCAAAGGCGTTTGTCAGACAGATATCTGATTTTATCGGGCGACGCGTCGATGATCTCGCCGGAACAGAGACTCCGCTAGGGCAAATGTTCACGGACGACGCGGTCGCACTCTTGAAGGAAAAGGCGAACGGTCAGATCGAACCGGTTATCCACCATCTGACCGAGCTCGCCGCGGCCGAGCGCACCCGCAACCAGATCGGGGCGCTCATAAAACGCGAGGTCCACGAATTCTACGAGGGTCTTCCTTTCTTTAAGAAAATATTCGTCTCGCGCGAAAATTTGCTCGGAGAGGTCGATGACCTGGTAAACGATAGTTTGCCAAAACGAATCGAGGAAACCTTGAAAGGCGATTTCTTCGCTGATGAAGCCAAAATATTCATCAACAACGCGATCGATAACGCGATGCATCGTCCACTTCCGGAGGTTATCGGGACCGTCAATCCAGATCAACTCGAACGCCTTAAGGCACAGATAACTAGATCAGTCGTTTCGCTGCTGCAGGGCGAAGAAATGATGAACGGGATCTCCGGCTATTTGACCGACACGATCGAAAAACTTCGGCCGCATAGCATTGACGCCATAATGGCAACACTGCATCCGGAATCAGAGGAAAAACTGAAATCGATGTTGTCGAGGGGTTTGCTGAGCATTATTTCGCGTCCTGAAACCTCCGAGATTATCAACGAAATACTCACAAGCCAGATAGACCGGCTTATGTCCGCACCTATCGGTCGCCTCTCTGATCACATTGCCGAAGACAAACTGCGCAGCGCGAGCGAGACGATTACGGACGCGATCGTTTCCGCTGTTCATCAAAAGCTCCCGGACGCGATCAAGGACTTTGATGTCGGCGGTGTGGTTCGTGAAAAGATACATACTTATCCTGCTGAAAAACTGGAAGCTCTTGTAATGTCCGTAGCAAAAGAACACCTTCGCACGATCGAGCTGTTTGGGGCTCTTTTCGGGCTCGTCATCGGGATCCTGCAGGCGGTTCAATTCTATATTTACGCCAACTAGGGACTCGAATTTACCTTCAACATAAATTTCCCGAACTTTTTCCACGGTAATTCCGTTTCTTTATCTAGCTAATTCATCGGAGGGACAAATGAAAAAGATAGGAATAATTATTTTTGCAGTGGCCGCGCTCATCGGTATCGGTGTTGCCGGATTTTTCTCGCTTGGACGCGTTGGCGAACGAGTCTTCAACAATTCCTTTACATCGCGCGTTGTCGGATCGGGTACAACCGCGATCGAAAATCGCGATATTGAAGAATTTGATTCGATCGACGTGGGCGGAGTCTTCCACGTCGAAGTTACCGCTCAAAAAGACTTTCACATAGCGATAGAAGCGGACGACAATCTGCTTCCGCTTATCCGAACAGAAGTCAGCGGTGGTGTGTTGTCGATCGAATCGGAAGGCGATCTGAAACCCAGTGGTCCGATACGGGTCCGAGTTTCTGCTCCCAATATCGCGAAACTGGATGTCACAGGAGCTTCAACCGTTTCGATCGTTAACTTGAGCAACGATTCGCTTTCGGTTAACGCTAGCGGAGCTTCAAGTGTTTCGGCCAACGGCGTTTCGCGATCACTCGTTGTAGAAGTCAGTGGCGCATCCCGTATAGACTTGTCGAGCCTGCAGACAGAAGAAGCCGACGTGAATGCCAGCGGGGCGAGTTGGGTGGATGTTTCTGTTAGTGAAGATCTCCGGGCGGAATCGTCAGGAGCGGGCAAGATTCAATATCAAGGCAACCCTGGAAAATTGAGTAAGAGCGCGTCCGGAGCCGGTAGCGTGTCCCAAAAATAAGCTCCAAGGGGAGCTAGTAAGCCCTAACGCGAATTTCCTCTAGGTTTCTACGGCTCGCGTTTTAATGCCGACTAGCTTCCCTTTTTTATCTGACCCGACCACAAAAATATCAATACGGACGCGTCCAAACCTAAACACCTTTAGGTCGCTTAAGTTTTTTGAAAGAAGATCTCTGACTCTTCCAAATTTCATTGTACTTCTGCGTTCCTCGTCGCCGTGCCAATCTCTCTCCAGAGTAAGCCGATCGAAAAATTCGTCGAAGTTGGACTCGTCAACCGGTTCCGTCCCGGTAAGATCGATCGAAGCGTCCTCACGCAGCGTGTCCACGATCGACGATCGTGTCTCAATTAGACGAAACGGTACGATCTCGGCGTCGGTTTCGCTTATGTAGACCAACCCGCTGCACGCTCTTTTCAGCTCTCGAAAAAAGCTTTCATTCGTTCCCTTTTTTTCGTCCGAAAAATTATTGATATTTTTTCGCGTATTTTGCGCTAATTTTTTGTCTCGATCCGCCATTTTTCTGAGTTTAACACACCCGAAAAGCGAGCCAAATGTATGTTAAAAAAGACGTTAAAAATTTGTTACAAACAATTTCGAAAACCTGTGGATTTTCGTTTGCATTCGGCGATTCCTTGTGTTACTCTGTGAGCCGTTTTCGATAAAGCAATCCCTGTAACTTATTGATAATAAAGTAGTTAAAGTTATACATTAGGTTTTAAGCATTCATCCACAGTCCTGTGGATAAGCCTGTGGAAATCGACGCCGCTGCGTGTTACAAAACGGGAGAAGTCTTGAATTAAAACGACTTTGAATCCTTTCACGGACGCATCGTTCGAGAGTGCTTAAGCTGATCGAAAATAAGTATATCGTTACTTGTTATTTATTTCACTTCGTCAACATTTTTTTCGGAGCCTGATGGAAGCACTTTTGGAGACAAAAAACATCTGGGATCGTGTCCTGGATTTGATCAAGAACCGGCTGAATAAGCAGATCTTCGATACTTGGTTCTTAGGGATCAAGTTTGAAGGGTGCGATGAAAGGAAGAATACACTTCGCCTGCGTACAAAAGAAGTAACCAAGGATTGGGTTTGTTCCTGGTACAGCGAATTGATCGACCAATGTATGCGAGATCTGGGGGTGCAGTCGTACACCATCGAATGGGAGATCGAAGACGAAGAAATTCCGGTCCAAAGTGTCGAGAGCGAGCACGACGACGACAACTTTCAAAAAGCGGCATATTCACACGCAGCTGCAGCGGGCGCACACTCGCGTTCCGAAGGGGGTTCGGGAACTTCGAAGAGGACTCAAGGCTCAACAAATTTTGTTGATATCGAGCCGATCGAGAATTCGCTCAGCCCAAAGTATACGTTCGAAAAATTTGTGGTCGGCTCCTGTAACCAATTTGCTCACGCGGCGTCTAAAGGTGCCGCTGAAACTCCGGGAAGAACTTACAATCCTCTGTTCATATACGGTGAAACCGGCCTCGGCAAAACTCACCTGATGCACGCTATCGGGCATTCCGTAAAAGAACGAGACCGTCACCTTCGCGTTGCGTATATCACATCGGAGGTGTTTATGAACGAGTTGATCAACGCGATCCGTTATGACAGGACACCGGCATTTCGAGAGAAGTATCGATCGATCGACGTTTTGTTGATGGACGATATCCAATTCATGGCGGGCAAGGAGCGCACTCAAGAAGAGTTTTTCCACACATTCAACGCTCTCCATAATGATCAAAAACAGATCGTCGTTACGAGCGATTGTCCACCGCGGGAAATACCGACGCTGCAGGAACGCCTTCATTCCCGTTTTGAATGGGGGTTGATAGCTGACATTGAACCGCCCGACCTTGAAACAAAGGTGGCAATACTAAAGCGCAAGGCGGATATGGACGGAATAGATCTGCCGGATGACATCGCAATTTTCATTGCCGGCAAGGTAAAGAGCAACGTTCGCGAGTTAGAAGGGTCTCTGACGCGGTTGCTCGCGATATCTTCGCTCAAGGGCGTGCCAATATCAAAAATGCTCGCCCAGGATGCGCTAAAGAATATTATTGACAGCGAGCGCCCGGAAGGACTCACGATGGAAAGAATCGCACGAGTTGTCGCATTGCATTACAAGTTGACCGTCGAAGAACTCAAATCGAAGAACAATTCGCGTGCAATATCACAGCCGCGGCAAATAGCAATGTACCTCTCTAAACGACTGACGAAAAGCAGCTATCCTGAGATCGGGCGGGAGTTCGGCGGCAAGCATCATACGACCGTAATGCACTCCTACGATAAGATCGAGAATCTTACGAAGCATGATCAGAATTTCCACAGGTCCGTCAGCGAGTTTATCGACATTCTTTGTAGTTAGATAGCACGGGTAGCGTATTGTTGCCGTGATCGCGATTTCCACAGGGTCTGTTCTTGATTTGATACCGCAAAGTGTTTATTTACTGATATTTGAGAAAAGATTTCCACTTTTCCGCAACGCTTGTTGAGATTGGCCTGTGAATCGTTGTGTAAAAGAGGGTCGTTGAAACGTTTTCCGAAATACCTGTTGAATTTCCACAAGTTTTCCACAATCGGTGTCGGAAGAAAAATGCAGTATTTATCGAAGTAAGAACTGGTTTTGCACATTCTCACAGTCCCTACTATTACTGCTATAAAAATTAACTGTTATTTGTCTTTTGTTGTTAAGAATGTGGAAGTGAATCAGATTCGTGGATGGGTTATAATTACTTGATAAATTATTATATCGGCAGCGCCTATAACAGGCGGAGACATTTGACGCGATCAATGACCTCAGGAGTTATAAACAGATGGAATTCATTATTGACCAAAACGTACTGAAAGAAGAACTCGGATTTGTACAGGGAATTGTGGAGCGCAAAACGACGATCCCGATTCTGTCGAATATCTTGATCGAATCTCTTGGCGAGGGTGAAATACGCATCGTTGGTACGGATATGGATGTAACGATCCGGTGCGATGCTGTGGCGGATATCCGCGAGCCGGGTTCTATGTGCATTCCGGCTCGAAAGCTTTTCGATTTGGTCCGGGCCCTTGAACCTGGCGATGTTCACTTCAAAACTGATGTGGGCGATTGGGTAAAAATGTCGAGCGGAAAAGCAAATTTTCGGATAGCAGGAGTCAGCCGCGAACATTTTCCGGAAATTCCACAGTTCAAGTCTACCCCGATGACGCTGCCCGCCGAAGTATTTAATAGGTTTATTCAGAACACGTCTTTTGCCATAACTAGCGAACAATCACGCTTTACACTTTCGGGCGCAAAATTCGTTGTCGCCGACGGGGTAGCCAAGATGGTAACAACTGACGGCCATCGGCTGGCCTATGTCGAAAAGGCGGTCGATACTGACGGAACGCTGGATATTCTCGTGCCGAAAAAGGCGCTCTTGGAACTTCTTAAAATTGCGCGAGGCGACGCTGAAATATCATTCGGCGCAGATCAAAACCACATTTATTTTGAAGGCGAAGGCCGATTACTTATTACGCGAAAACTCAGCGGTAATTTTCCGAATTACGAAATGGTGATGCCGAAGGACAATGACAAGGCAGTCACCTTCGATCTTGACGACATGAAACGGTCGGTCCGTCGCGTATCGTTAATGGCTGACGACCGGAACCGTTCGATCCGTCTAACGATTCGGTCGGGTGAGGTTGAACTGTCCGCGCAAAGTTCCGAAGAAGGATCGGGAGTTGAGGTTGTTCCCGCCGATTACAACGGCGAAGAAGTTCAACTTGGATTCAACTGGCAATACTTGCTGGAATTTCTCAACGTCGCCGGTTCCGGTGACGCGTCCGCATCGGAGAACGCCGTAGACGCGACTAGCGACGAGGCGGTGAAAGAGACCGATGGCAATACGGTTCGGGTCAAGGAAAACAAGGGACCGGTCCGCATCTCATTCGAATTCAAGGATTCCAACGCCCAAACCCAAATGAGGATCGCCGGCGACACTACCTTCGACTATAAGTACATCGTGATGCCGCTGCGGATATGACGTTCGAATTTCGCCTGCTCCCATCTTCGGCATCGCTCTCGACAAAGCCTCCGTTCCGCATTAACGGCAGAGGCTTTCTTTACCTTCAACCAATATTCGAACGACAAAACGGTCGATGTAACGAAAAATTTCATTGACATTTTCCACTTACGGCGTATGCTGTGGGATACAAACATCCCTTTAGGAGAAAACTTTGATGAGTACGCTTAGTATCACTACCCGCCGATCCGGACCGGTTTCCATTCTCGACCTCGATGGCCAGATCAGACTTGGCGAGACCAATATAAACCTTCACAAGGCGGTGCACGAACTCGTCGATGCCGGTGAAAAGAGGATAATACTTAACCTCGCCAATGTTACCGGCATGGATTCCAGCGGGCTTGGCGAACTTGTCGCGAGCCATGCCACAATGGAAAGGAACGGCGGTGAAATGAAACTCCTCAAACTGACCGATCGCTTGACAGAGATCATGATGATCACAAAATTGTTGACCGTATTCGATGTCTATGAGAAGGAAGATGTGGCGGTCGCAAGCTTTGGATCCGGCGAAGCATCCGCCGGAGTTTGACTCAAACCTTTTGCAGCGTGAACGCTAATTTATTGGTTGTTGCCATCTTGTCCAGACCATTCGCTGAGTACGATCACGCATGGGAGTTATTTCTATCCCAGTCACCATCATCGGGCCAATGCGGATCAGCCGCCTCGAAAACTCAATACGCAAGCAGTTCCGGGCTCCGACTCCGACTAATGATCCTCGTGGTACTATTTCAGTAATGTCGCAATGGAGTATCTTCACTAAAGGCCTCGCGATTCTTGCGCTGCTCTTGTTTGGACTGAGGATGTACATTGTCAACGGCGGTCCGGACGTAAAACCGAAGTTCATTGATGCGGCGGTAATACCTTCTGCGTTGCGTCCAGGCGAGGTACGAAGGATCGATATCCATGCCCGAAGGCCCGGATGGACCGCTCTCGGTAAAGGGCCGTTGGAGTTGTGGGCCCATGGGACGATCGATGCTGGTGGATTTACGGCGAAGCCTGATAGATCATCAATCCCCGGCGACAATTCATCGATCTCTCCCGAATTGCCATATGGAGTTCTGCTCGCAAAGGTCGGTGAAGACGGCCATCCGTTCAAAGCGGGAATCGCGACAAGTATCGCTTCGACGGATGTGATCTATCTGGCGATCAACGATTCGAATTACGAAGACAATTCCGGAAAATATCGCATTACCGCTCGAGCACCGGAATGATGAATCAACCGACCAGTATGAAGTATTGCCCCAATTGCGGGCGGTCGTACCTCGATTTATCTTTGTCGTTTTGTCTCGAAGATGGTTCGGCACTACTCTCAGCGATTGATGAGCAGCCAACGATCGTTGCCTCACGAACGCAGACCGTTCCGCAGGCAAAGCGACGCAATGGACTGTGGTTCTTGGTTCTCGTGGCAGGCGTCGGATTTCTCGTTCTAGCCGGCTCCGCGGCCATCGGCGCTTTCCTTTATTTCCTTCCGAAACAAGCTGATAATACCAACACGGTGTCTAACATTCGGTCAAATGAAGAGATCCGTCGGACATCGAAAGACTCAGCAACGCCGACGCCTGAACGCTCCGATGACGTGGACTTCACAGAATCAACAAATTCACTTCAGAAATCGCTCGACGATTTGAAGAAGGTGATGTCCGAAATGAACACCGACATCTCGGTGGAACGAACCGATTCCGTAAGGATCGCTCGCGTAAACTCGCCTCGCGACGGGTATCTTGCGCTCCGCAGCAGCCCGTCAACCGAAACCGGCGAACGACTCACAAAGATACCGCACGGCACACGGATACAAGTTCGCGATTGCGAATCCGTCACCGAGACCGCACAAGGCCGCAAGGGTCGCTGGTGCCGGGTAACTTACAGCGGCAAAACGGGTTATGTTGCCGACTCCTGGTTGACCTACTGAACCGACCTCGGCCGGAACGAGTTCTCTTGTGATATCCTCAGGTATGTTCAGTCGACATTCCACACCTCGCCGCATCGTAATTACAGGGTTGGGATGCGTGACCCCAATAGGGATCGGCCGAACCGCCTTCTGGGAATCACTTAAGGAGGGGAAGAGCGGCGTTCGGCGCATAGAAAGTTTTGATACATCGGGTTTTGCAGTAAAGATTGCCGCCGAGATCCCAGAGTTCGACTGGCAATCCCAGTTGGACGCAAAGGACCGTAAACACGTTCCGCGGACTGTTCCGCTCGCCTTGGCCGCCGCCCGCGAAGCCATCGAAGATTCAGGCATCAATACGGGATCGCTCACGCTCGATGAAAAAAGGGCATTCGGAGTAGTGTTGGGTACAGGCGGCGGTGGATTAGCCTTTACCGAACGGCAGTTCGGCTATTGGTATTCGGGAAATGAGGGAAAAGGCAGCATCTATACAATTCCTTCATCGACCCATGGCGGGCTTTCATCGGAACTCTCGATGTTGTTTGGGCTTCACGGTCTTTCGCACGTGATCTCGACCGGATGCACTTCATCGACGGACGCAATTTTTTACGCGGCCCAACATATAGCCCTCGGCCGGCAGGACCGGATCCTGGCCGGTGGGGTCGATTCGCCGATAGCACCCGGAATACTTAAGGGATTCGAGGTAATGACCGTTCTTACAAAGGAGTGGAACGATGAACCGCAAAGGGCATCGCGCCCGTTCTCTCGCGATCGTTCCGGCATCGTTATTGGTGAGGGTTCGTGGATATTTGTCCTCGAAAGCCTTGATGGTGCGCTGTCCCGAGGGGCTAATATCTATGCGGAGGTTTCGGGTTACGGCGTTACGTGTGACGCGTATCATCGGGTCCGGCTGGAAGAGAATGGGATCGAGCCTGCCCGAGCGATGACGCTGGCGATGCAGGATGCGGGACTTCGGCCGGATGAGATCGATTACGTGAATCTTCACGGCACCTCTACGAGGTTGAATGATAGGATCGAGACACAAGCGGTTAAGCTTGCTTTTGGCGAACACGCCAATACGATACCGATGTCTGCGTTGAAGTCACAGATAGGACACCCTCAAGGAGCGACCGGTGCCGCTGGCGTTGCCGCGACGCTTCTCGCCATTAACGAAGGGATGATCCCTCCGACAATAAATCTGGACGTGCCGGACCCCGAATGTGATCTCGATTATGTTCCAAAGAGGGCTAGACGGGGAAAGGTCGAATCCGCCCTATGCAATTGTATCGGATTCGGTTCCAAGAATTCAGCGCTCGTCCTAAAAAAGCACAACGCATAGACGCGAAAAAGTGCGGTCTTCTTTCGAAAACCGCACTTATTGTCACTAGTGAAGATCACTAGCA
Organism: Pyrinomonadaceae bacterium; assembly: GCA_049679665.1. Classification (GTDB taxonomy): domain Bacteria; phylum Acidobacteriota; class Blastocatellia; order Pyrinomonadales; family Pyrinomonadaceae; genus OLB17. The sequence continues at coordinate 38,138 of JBAUGL010000068.1, forward strand.
AAGGCAACAAACTTCAGGACACATTAGGAGGATAATAGAAAGGGCCGGAAGTTTCAAATCTGGCAAGGTCAAATTTTTTCCGCGCGCCGCAGTCGAGGCAGGCTCGATAGGACGAAGTCTTATCTGAAAACGGTCGACTCAGCTCCTTATGCCAGCAGCCAAACAGCATTCCAATAAAGCCGATGCGCGTTCCGAATGTCGAGCCGCTAAAGCGAATTAGCGATTCTGCGATTAAATTCTGGTCCAAAACTCCCTGCATACTGCTTCCTCCGGCGGACAATATTTGCCTCATATTCCGCCACTAGATAGAACGGCGGAAGCAATTAGTTTTGCACAATGCCGAAAAAATATTTTGTCCTGCCCTGTAGGGAAACTTGACGGAACGGCCGCGGCCGCTTTCGCTAATTGCCTGTGTTAGCTAAAATAAGAATCTATTCCCGGAGACAAAATGACCAAAAAAACCCGCGTAGTTTCATTTCTATTCATTTTCACCGTGTTCTGCACCTTTCCCGCGATGGCCTGGGACGATGTTGGGCATAAGATAACGGCTTACATCGCCTGGCAGCGAATGTCTTCTACAGCACGCGACAATGCGATTCAGATATTGCGTGCAGCGCCAGAGGACGCTCAACTGTCGACATTCTATTTTCAATACGGGGCACAGTCGGAAGACGCCCGCCGCAGAACGTTCTTTATGACAGCCAGCACCTGGCCGGACATTGTTCGGGATCGTGCATTTGTTAACCGAGTTAAGAAATATCACAAAGGAAATTGGCATTACGATGACTACTTTTGGAAACAGTCTCCCGAGGGTAAGGTCGAGTTGCTGAACGGAATGCCTGAGGGCGGCCATGGGATCGAAAAGTTGGCTGATTTTGAGAAGATTCTACGCAACCCGGAGTCGCCCAACACTGAAAAGGCTCTCGCGATCGCCTGGATGCTCCATATCGGCGGGGATATTCATCAACCGCTTCACACGTCCGGACGCGTAACTGAACTCGAGTTAAAGGGTGATCAGGGCGGAAATCTTTTTTTACTTACGCCGCAGGGCACCACTCGAGAGAATCAGGTTAATCTTCATTGGTTCTGGGATTCTATTGTCGGAAGAAACGTTCCGAACAAGGACGACGCTTGCGACGGAGAATACGTTGACCCGATCGCCGAAAAGATTCTAAAAGGACAGCCATTTTCTAAGTTTCAAGACTCCCTGTCGCTCGCTGATTTTGAGGTGTGGAAAAAAGAAAGCTTTTCTCTGAACGCGACGGATGTGTACTCTCCGGATCTTGTTCGAAATCAAATGCCATCGAAGAAATATCGAAAAAACGCCTACAAGGTTGCCCAGAGACAGCTTGCTGTCGCTGGTTACCGGCTTGGCGAAAAGATGAACCAACTCCTGGGCACTGCGATCGGAGCCACAGTTAAATGACCCCACGTGATATACTTGCGCGATTTCAAACGCGGCAGGACATCATTCTCCGATCGATCCGCGAGATCGTTGAGATCGAGTCTCCGTCGCACTTCGTTGACGGCAGCCTTGCCTCGGTTGCGTGGATTAAGGATCGCCTTTCAAGAATTCCATCAGCTTTTGACGTCGAATGCGTTCCGGCCGACGGGTTGGGCGAGCATCTCGTTGTCCGTGCGTTTCCGGGCGCCGAGAAGCCTGTTCTGCTTCTGGGGCACACGGACACCGTGCATCCAGTCGGTACAAACCTGAGCAATCCGACACGCATCGAAGGCGACCGCTTCTTCGGCTGTGGGATCTTTGATATGAAGGCCAACATCGTTTTGATTTTGGAGGCGCTTCAGTACTTCGCGGAGCACAATATCGCCCCCGCTGGCCCGATCAGTATTTTGCTTTCCTGCGATGAAGAGGTCGGAAGCCCGACTGGCCGGCCGCTCGTCGAGCAAGAAGCCGCTGCGGCTAAATGCTGCTATGTTCTAGAACCGTCGTTCAACGGCAGCGTTAAAACCGCCAGAAAAGGAACTGGATTGTATACGGTCAAGGCGCACGGCGTTCCGGCACACGCCGGCCTGGAACCGGAGAACGGTGCTAGCGCAATTGTTGAATTAGCTCGCCAGATTGGGCGGATCAGCGACCTGAACGACCCAAGTCGTGGGACAAGTGTCAATGTAACGACCGTCAAAGGGGGAACGACATCAAACGTTATCCCGGAACACGCCGAATGCGAGATCGACGTAAGGTTTACATCCGTAGCGGAAGGCGAGAGGATCGGTGCCGAGATCGACGGAATTCACCCTCAAGATGGTCGCGTTTCATTAAAAGTACTGGGCGGGATAAATCGTCCGCCGCTCGAAAGAACTGACGCGGTCGCGGATCTTTTTGAAAATGCGAAGTCAATTGCCGCGAAGTTCGATTACGAACTCTCTGAAACTCAGGTGGGCGGAGCGTCCGATGGAAATTTTGTAGGCGCACTTGGCGTTCCTGTCCTTGATGGCCTCGGAGTCGCGGGCGCCGGGGCGCATACTCTAAACGAGTATATTAATATTGGTGACATAGCCAAGCGTGCGACGCTTTTGACGCTGATGCTTACGAGTCTCAATGGTGAATAAGCGCGAATCGGTTTATTTTGAGAGAGGCGTTTTTCAATTCCCGATATATTCGAGGGGGCGCATCCTGTCCGGTGATGGGCGCGGTCTTCAAAACCGTCTGCGAGCTTGTGAGAATAAGCTTGGGTGGGTTCGACTCCCACACGCCTCCGCCATCAATCCTTTGGATTGACCGGCCGGAGATCAAGATTTCATTGGATCGGTACGATTGAAAATAACGGAACGGGAATTCAAAAATCGGACTTAGGACATCGCGTGGTATGAAAGATTGGATCTCCTTAAATATGACGCCCGGCGTAGGTCCGCGGGCCGCTACAAAATTGCTTGAGCGATTCGGTTCACCCGATGGCGTGTTTCATGCTAGACGGACCGAGCTTGAATCGCTTTTGCTTAGGCCGGAAACAATTGAAAGCATCATCAAGGGCGAATTTCACGATAAAGCAGCTGGAGAGCTTGAGCAGGTACGACAATCCGGCGGCGACGTGCTGATCCTTGATGACGGCAGTTATCCCTATTTACTTCGTGAGATCGCGGATCCGCCGATAACGTTATATGTTCGGGGCGAGTGGCAAGCGTGTTTCGAGGCGCCTTGCGTTGCAGTGGTCGGATCACGAAAGTGTTCAACCTACGGATCAAACGCCGCCGAAATGCTCGCACGCGATCTTGCTTCGCGCGGAATTTGTATCGTATCAGGCCTCGCAAGGGGCGTCGATACTGCGGCCCACCGCGGGGCTATCAGGGGCGGCGGCAAAACGATCGCCGTCCTAGGAACCGGTATCAATGGAGCGTATCCCAAAGAAAATACACGACTTATCGGTGAGATCCTGGAATCCGGCGGAGCCGTGATATCACAGTTTCCGCTAGGGACTCCTCCGCTAAAAGACAACTTTCCATATCGTAACCGAATCATAAGCGGACTGAGTTTGGGTGTTTTGATTATCGAAGCCTCTGAGCGAAGCGGCTCGCTGATCACTGCCCGCCTTGCGATGGAGCAGAACCGCGAAGTTATGGCGGTTCCCGGGAACATCACATCCGGGAATTCTATTGGGTCAAATTACCTGATCAAATGCGGTGCGAAACTTGTTCAGCAATGGCAGGACGTCGTCGCTGAGCTTCCAAGCGAGATATCATCGGCGATATTGCCGCCGAAGGTAGAGGAATCCGGCACCGGCACGAATGGCGGCGGGAAGCAGTTGGAACTGGTTCCGGCTGATCTGAACGATAGCGAACGCAGCGTGTGGGAGCGGCTTACGATGGACGAACCGGTACATATTGACGTTCTGCTTGAGACAAGCGGGCTGTCGTTCGGCGATCTGAGTGCCGCATTGGTGGGATTGGATCTACGCGATCTGATCCGGGTGTTGCCGGGTAAACACTATGCGAAGCGCGGATGAAACCGGCGGACTTGAAGATGCCGCATAAAGTGTGTATGTTCTAATCCGCATTGACACGTAATCATTTCGGGTGTAGAAGTCTTTTATGTCAGAGCGCTATTTGCATCTGACATATTTTTTTTCAAATGGCTAAGAGCTTAGTAATAGTAGAATCGCCGGCGAAGGCGAAAACGATCAATAAATATCTCGGGTCGGATTTTACCGTTCTCGCATCGATAGGCCACATTAAGGACCTTCCGACGAAGGAACTTGGTGTGGATGTCGAGAACAATTTCGAACCGCATTACGAAGTCATCCCGGACACCAAAAAACGAAACAACAAGAAAATTGTAGCCGAACTAAAGAAGGCGGCGAAGGCGAGCGATTCGATCTATCTCGCGGCCGACCCTGATCGCGAAGGTGAGGCGATCTGCCAGCATTTGGCCGAGGAGATCGTGCCGAAAAAGCCTGAGAAACCTGTATTTCGCGTGATGTTCAACGAGATCACCAAGAACGCCATAAAAGACGCCTTCAAGGATCCCAAAGAGATCAACAGAGATCTTGTCAACGCACAGCAGACACGCCGGATACTGGATCGCCTCGTAGGATACAAGGTTTCGCCGATCCTTTGGAAGACAATAGGCGGAAAGCTCTCCGCAGGCCGTGTCCAGACGGTCGCCGTTCGTTTGGTTGTCGAGCGCGAGCGAGAGATCGAGGCGTTCGTCAAAACGGAGTATTGGTCGATCGTTGCAAACCTCGCCGCAAAACTGCCGCCGAATTTCGACGCAAAGCTGCATAAAATAGAAGATCTGACCGTGAAAAGCGGCAAGTTTGATGAAGATCTGAAGAAGACCGAGACTCACATAAAAAGCGCAGCAGAGGCGGAAAGCATTGAATCCGAAGCAAAAGGCGAATCATTCATCGTTGATTCGGTCGCCACCAAAGAACGCCGGCGTAACGCGACGCCACCGTTCATTACATCGAAACTCCAGCAGGACGCCGCGAGAAAGTTCGGCTTCTCCGTAAAGAAGTCGATGATCATCGCCCAGAAGCTCTATGAGGGAATTGAGCTCGGTTCGGAAGGCGCCGTCGGACTTATCACCTATATGCGTACCGATTCAACGCGGGTCTCCGATACGGCGTTAAACGAGGTGCGCGGGTTTATTGGCGGCGCCTATGGCGATAAGTATCTTCCGGAGAAACCGAACGCATTCCGATCAAAAAAAGGTGCCCAAGACGCGCACGAAGCGATTCGGCCGACCGATGTAAACCGCACGCCCGACAGCCTCAAGAATCAACTTGGGCCCGATGAACTGAAGCTTTATCGCCTGATCTGGCAAAGGTTCGTTGCCTCGCAAATGACGGCGGCAGTATTTGACCAAACGACGATCGATATCAAGGCGGGCCGATTTACATTTCGGGCAACGGGTTCGGTCCAGAAATTCGACGGTTTCCTTAAGGTCTATCAAGAGGGCCGTGATGAAAAGCGACAGGATGGCGAAGACGACGATGAGGAACGAAATCTTCCGCTTGTTGAAAACGGTCAGAGATTGTCCTTGAATTCCATTGCATCCAACCAGCATTTTACCGAGCCGCCGCCGAGGTACTCCGAGGCGACGCTTGTAAAGGCCCTCGAAGAAAAAGGCATTGGGCGACCGTCGACCTACGCCGCGATCATGACCACGATCCAGGATCGCGAATACGTCGAAAAAGTAGAATCCCGGTTTCACCCGACACCGCTCGGAACAACGGTCAACGACTTGTTGGTTGCAAGTTTCGACGATATTTTCAATACAACATACACCGCGCGAATGGAAGAAGAGTTGGACGAGATCGAGGACGGTAAACTTGATTGGCGCGAGGCACTTCACGAGTTTTACGGTAAATTTGCAAAGGATCTGGAAAATGCGGCCGAAACCATAAAGAATATAAAGAAAATGGAGATCCCGACCGACGAGATCTGCGAAAAATGCGGCTCCGTTATGGTCATCAAATTCGGACGGTTTGGGCAGTTTCTGGCCTGTGCAAAGTATCCGGAGTGCAAGAATACGCGAGAGGTTGCTAGTAAAAAAGCATCTTCTGGCGGCGACGCCGCAGCGGACGGAGAAAAAACCGAAGAGATCCCGGTTTGTGAGCTATGCGGCCGCGAAATGGCGTTGAAAAAGGGGCGTTTTGGCTCGTTTTACGGTTGCACTGGCTATCCGGAATGCAAAAATATAAGAAAGATCGCCAAGGGTGATGCAAAACCGAGCGCGCCGCCGGTCGAGCTTGATGAGGACTGTCCAAAGGACGGTGCAAAGTTGGTTCGGCGACAGGGCCGTTTCGGAGAATTCGTATCATGCTCGAATTATCCGAAGTGCGATTATGTGAAGCGAGAGACGCTTGGGATCCCGTGCCCGAAAGACGGCGGCGACATCGTGGTGAAAAAATCACGACGAGGCAAGGCGTTCTACGGGTGCGCCAACTACCCGAAATGTGACGAGGTTTATTGGGACAAGCCGGTCCTTCAAACCTGCCCGAAGTGCAATGCGCCATTTCTTCTGGAAAAGACCACAAAGAAGGATGGGACCGTGCGTTATTGCAAAAACGAAGAGTGTGATTATAAAATGTCTGTCGGTGATACGGAGGTGTCATCAAGCGACAGTCCTGTGCCTTCTGTTTTGGTCAAGTAGTGCTCGAAAATGAACGAGAATTTTCAGTTTTTGCAAGCGTTTCTTAAGAACCCCCTAAAGGTTGGTGCCATAACGCCGAGTTCACCGGAGCTTGCTCAAAAAATGGTGAGCGGGTTAAAACCCGCCCACGATAATGTCGTTCTGGAGCTAGGCGTGGGTACCGGCGCGATAACTAAACATCTTAAAGAGATCGTACCGGATCGCGCATCGTATCTCGGCATCGAGCTCGATCGAGACCTTGTGAAGTCGCTGAGGCGCAAGTTTCCTGATCTTGAAATAGTCCGCGGAAATGCTTGTGAAACTTACTCGATCCATGGCAAGTCGGGCCTCGGTAAGGTCGGCACCATAATTTGTTGTCTGCCATTCGTTACGATGCCGAACGAGATCGGTGAGGCTGTTCTGGCTGAGATCGACAAGTTTATGCGCGCCGGTTGCACGTTTCGGACGTTCCAGTACGCTCACGGTTACTATATGCCTTCGGCAATAAAGCTCCGCGAATTTATGCGTGACCGCTGCGGCAAGGCCCGAAAAAGCAAACTTGTCGTGAAAAATGTTCCGCCGGCATATGTTTTAACGTGGTCCACGTCCTAAAACCGCAGGTCCGGTTCATGTCGGCAAACCACTGATCCCCATTTTGCTGAAACCCTTCTTCAGGTATTTACGTTATAATCAAACAAATCCAGATTTTATACCAAGTTTTTAGGAGATATTCGAAATGATACGACGCAAGTTTTTAGGCGCATTATTGGCTTATGCATTGTTACTGCCGGCCGCTGCCTTTGCGCAGAACGGTTCGGCAGCGTCTACGGCGCCATCCGCCCGAGTTTATTCGGCACCTAAGCAGGTGATCGACAAGATCAGGGACGAAGGAATTAACAACTCGGAAGTTATGGAGACGCTGAGTTATTTGACCGACGTCATCGGCGGCCGGCTGACAAACTCGCCAAATATGAAGCGCGCGAATGAATGGACGCGCGACACGATGGCGAAGTGGGGAATGCAGAACGCGAAGCTTGTGGCCTGGGGCCCGTTTGGACGCGGTTGGTCACTTAAAGAATTTTCGGCACAGGTGGTTGAGCCGCAGGCGATTCCCGTGATCGCTTATCCGAAAGCGTGGTCACCCTCAACCAATGGCTCAGTGACAGGCGAAGTCGTATTTCTTGAAGCTAAGACAGAAGAAGACCTTGCAAAATACAAAGGCCAGCTACGCGGCAAAATAGTCCTGATGTCCGGCGAGCCGCGCGAGGTCAAGGCTGATTTTGACGGTTTCGGCACGCGCCGCAGCGACGCAGATCTTGCAGCGCTTGCGGAAGCGCCTGATCCAGCGTCCGAGAGCGGACGGCGTCCGCGCCAGGGAACGCCCGATCAGATGCAGACATTTTTCAAAAACTTCGTTCAGTCCGCAAAGCGCGCCAATTTCCTTATAGATGAAGGAGCCGCTGTTCTGATCGACAGCAGCAGCAAAGGTAGCGGCGGAACGCTTTTTGTTTCCGGCGCAAGTGTAGCCTCAAAAGTACCGGAATCAATTGATGAGGCTTTTGGCGCACGCCGTGCTTCGGCCTGGAACAAGGAGTCAGAAGCGAAAATGGTCCCGCAAATGACGATGGCGATCGAGGATTATAACCGGCTTGCACGAATGATAAAACTGGGTGTAAAGCCAAAGATGACCGTGAATATTCGGACCCAGTATCACGACGAAGACCTTATGGGATATAACACCGTCGCCGAAATTCCGGGAACGGACCCGAAACTCAAGGATGAGATCGTAATGCTCGGCGGTCACCTTGATTCATGGCACTCCGCAGGCGGTGCGACCGATAATGCCGCTGGTTCGGCAGTCGCGATGGAGGCCGCAAGGATCATCCTGGCGTCGGGTCTCAAACCCCGACGAACGATTCGTGTTGCCCTTTGGTCTGGCGAAGAGCAGGGTTTGAATGGCTCACGCGAATATGTAAAACAGCAGTTTGGTGAAATGAAGGGTGCGCCGATGTTTGGAGCGCCGGCGGCGAATGCCCCGAAACCAGAATTGGTTAAGACGGCGAATTACGACAAGTTGTCGGCTTATTACAATCTTGATAATGGTACTGGAAAGATCCGCGGCGTCTATATGCAAGGTAATTCGGCCGTTCGGCCGTACTTTGAGGCGTGGCTCGCACCGTTTCACGATTTGGGCGCGAACACGCTGACACTTTCCAATACGGGTGGTACCGACCATTTATCGTTCGACCGTATCGGGCTTCCGGGATTTCAGTTCATTCAGGACGAGATCGAGTACAGCACGCGAACTCACCACTCGAATCAAGACAATTACGACCGATTGCAGGTCGAGGATATGAAGCAGGCCGCGACGATCATGGCAGCATTCGTTTATCAGACCGCTATGATGGACGAGAAATTGCCAAGGAAGTAATTCGTCAACGCAAAACCGAAAGACGGCTCAGAGCGGGGATGGATCTATCATCCCCGTTTTCAAGTGCTCGAAAGTATTTGGGCTTTTCGTGGTATATTTCCGTGGCATCTTTGCATCGAGAATATGAATAACAAGGCAAACGGAGTTTTGGGTATATTCGTTTTGATCGTTGTCGGGGCGGGCTGCGGCTTGCGCGGACTAGTAAAGGACGGCCGGTATTTTGAAGGTGACACAGCTCGCGACGCAGCAGCAGCGATAAAGGAAAAGATCGGTAAACCCTTCAAAGTAACCGAGGTCTTTATTGACGACAACGAGTTTCGAGTTCACGCTCAGGACCCAGATAACCCAAAAAATTTGGACGAATATAAATACCTTGCCGCCGGATTCGTGTCCGGACCAAATGCGGTCAAGGCGATCGGAGCTGTCGATGATGTGGAAAAAAGCTCATATCAATTCGACGAGATCGATTTTGCGGCCATTCCAAAATTTACTGCTGAAGCCATTCAACGAGCCGGGATCGAGGGTGCCAAGATCTATCGTTTGACGTTCCAGAGAGGATTCGCATTGACCAACTCGGGCGCCGGCGCATTGGGTAATCCGCGCTGGCATATTGAGATCAAAGGAACTCGCGAAGATGTAACGGCGACCGCGGATCCGAAAGGTAAAATTCTTGGGGTCGATATTTCAAGGACCGGCCGGGCGAAAGAGTACACTGTCCTTACAAAGGACGAGCTTCAAAAAGCGCAGGACGCCATCAGAAGTGAACTGGCTTCGCGTCCCGCCGTCGTTGATATCGCGATTCACGAGAAAAGTATTGGTTTCAACGTACCAAACCAGGAAAATCCGAAAGTTGTCGATGGCTATACATTTGACGTCAACGGCCTTTCTCGCGGCGGCGGCCTAGTAAAATCGCCGCGACCGCCAAAATCCTTTTCGGAGGATTTCTTGATCACCGATGTCGATCTGACCAAGGTCCCGGACCTGATAGCTAAAACGAAAACACGCGTCGGAATGCCGGACGCAGAATTCTACTTACTAACCATCCTGAGCCAAACCAGAACGGTCTATCATAAAGAGCACAGAAGGGTTTGGTATGTCACCGTAAAAAGCGGTGTAAATGAAGGGCGGGCAATTTATGACAATGACGGCAACGAAATTCGTGTGACGAAGAATGGCGAGACGATCTTTGAAGAAGAATTTGAAGCAGTAAATTAACGTCTGAAGGCTATATTCCGTTAAAGAACTTTTTCCATAAAAAGAACATTTTCATGCGGGTTATCGTAATATGCGGGAATTGAATTAAACCCGTTAGATTCGTAAAGTCTCACCGCGTTTCCCATCTTGGGCGGGTATGTATCGAGCCGCATTGAGGTGTATCCGATCGACCGTGATTCCACCATGATTCGTTCGATAAGCTGGATCCCGACCTTCTGCCCGCGAAATTCGGGCCGGACATAGAGCCGTTTCATTTCACAGATGCCGTCTTCCAGTTTTCGCAACGCGATACATCCCGCAAGGCGATCATCAATATAAGCAAGATACAATCGGCCTTCCGGCGCAGCATATTTACCCGGCAGATCGTTCAATTCTTGCTCGAACCCCTGAAAACACAGATCCATCCCAAGCCATTCCTCGTACTCGCGGAATAGCGTTCGCGTTTCGTCGATCTGCCGGTCCGATTCGGCCTGGATGATTTCGATCATGGGAATTCGATGTAGCAGTCGGTACATCGGCGATCATGGATTTCCGATATTTCGCTACTTCTTCTTCATTTCTGAAGATTCAAGGTTGTAAGTCTCTCGTGCACGTACCGACAGATGGGCTCAACCGAACGCCTAAAACGTTCAACCTAGTGAATGAACACATTGAACACCTGAACACATTGAACACCTGAACACCTGAACACATTGAACACCTGAACACATTGAACACCTGAACACATTGAACACCTGAACACCTGAACACATTGAACACCTGAACACATTGAACACCTGAACACCTGAACACATTGAACACCTTAACACATTGAACATCTGAACACCTGAACACTTGAACACCTCAACGTGGCACGAAACGCAAATTGTTATAACATTGAATGATGGAACTTGCCGTCGAAAAATACAAGGTCGAGAACGAACCCTTTTATCTGCCGATCAAGCACGAGGTCGAGCTTTTCGAAGCGGCCTATGCGGCAAAACTTCCAGCAATGCTGAAAGGGCCGACCGGCTGCGGTAAGACGCGTTTCGTCGAATATATGGCCTGGAAACTCGGCCGTCCGCTAATAACCGTGGCGTGCCACGAAGACCTTTCATCGACGGATCTCGTTGGGCGGTTTCTCCTCGAAGGTGAAGAAACGGTATGGCACGACGGCCCGCTGACTTCAGCCGTTCGTGCGGGTGCGATCTGCTATCTCGACGAAGTCGTTGAGGCACGCAAGGACACCGTTGTTATCATTCACCCGCTGACCGACGACCGCCGCCGGCTGCCGATAGAGAAACGCGGGACCATACTCGACGCTCCGCCGGATTTCATGCTCGTCGTCTCGTACAATCCGGGATATCAATCAATATTGAAAGACCTGAAGCAATCCACTAGACAGCGATTTGTGGCGATGGAATTCGATTATCCTGGTGCTGAGGCTGAGATTGAGATCGTTGCAAAAGAAGGCGGCATCGAAAAGGACGTTGCCTCCGACCTTGTAAAGATAGGCCAAAAGGTGCGCAACCTTCGCGGACATGGCCTCGAAGAAGGCGTTTCGACACGATTGTTGATCTATGCTGCTCAAATGGTTGCAAAAGGCATTTCACCTATCGACGCAGCCGAGGTCGCCATCTGCTCACCAATTACCGACGACCGCGAATTGCAGCGAAGCATAAGAGAGATCGTCACTACTATTATCTGATCATTTCGGAGGAATAGAGTTTGAAAAACCGACCGATTCCTAGCCTTCTCCTTATTGCATTTTTACTTTCACCGTTTGCCGCCGCACAAACCAATCCGGGTGCGAACTACGCCATTCCGCGCGAAGTCAATCTTGACCGGATCGTTCGGCGCTCGTTTCCCGGCTATTACGGCAGAAATTATCCGGGCGGGATCTACCAACGTTTGTACACGGACAGTTTTTATCCGATCGGCTGGTCGCGTGACGGCAAGCTTGCCTATTACGTTGAACCTGTCGATGAAGCTTGCGGCTGCTACTTTGCGGAACTAAAGATCGTAGACCTGCGGACGGACACCGTCTTGTGGGAGTTCAATAACAAGCCCGAAGAACGCACCAAGCCGACGGGCGAGATCCTTGTAGACGATATGCAGCAACTTTGGAAACGAAATAGGAAATTATTTTCTGAGAAACTAGCCGAACACAAGATCATACCGTCCCGTTTTACGCTTCTCGGAAGAAGTTTTGCTGCGGGCGGCAAGACTTACACCGCTAAAATGACGTCGCCGAAGGGCACTGATGACGATGGGAGGGATCGGGTCAAAAGTGTGCGGCTTGATCTCAGCGCCCCTCGGTATGGAAAAAAGACACTCTACTCGAAGACTTACAGTAGCGATATGTTCACGTCGCCGCTCGACACTGCCGTTGCGGGAGCTTTCAAGAGCCCGTTCGAGAACAGAGCGGCGATCGTGATGATCAATGTCCAACGCGGTTATGAAGGCCCGCCGCATACTGTCGACCTCAAGATAACCGGGGCTGATCTCGTGAGCGGGTTTAAGAAATGAGAAAAAGCCGTCGTGATTTTCTAAGAAAACTGGTTGCGGCATCCGCCGGTGTTGCGCTGGCTCCAAGTGTTTTCTCGCAGAAGCGAAAGAAATCAGTCGTTATCATCGGCGCAGGTTTTGCCGGACTCGCTGCTGGTTACAGACTCAAGAATGCGGGATGGAACGTGGTCGTTCTCGAAGCTCGCGATCGCATCGGAGGACGAGTCTTCTCGCACAAATTCGAGGGAACGGACCTGATCTGCGAACTGGGAGCCGAATGGGTCGGCGAAAGCCACGAGCGGATCAAGGCACTTTGTCACGATTTCAGGATCCCGCTTCAAAAACATCAGTTCGAAGACCATCTTCTGCGAGACGGCACGGTGTACGGCCCTGGCCAATGGGGATTTTCACAACAAGCGAAAACTGCTTTCGAAAAACTGATCAAAGGCTACGAGAAGCTCACACCGCTACAGCAACGAAAGCTTGACCGATATGATTGGTGGATGTATCTTGAAAAGATCGGGTTCACCGAAGACGATCTGCGACTGCGCGATCTCATGGACAGCACCGATTTCGGCGAATCGATCCGTCACGTCTCCGCCTTTGCGGCACTCGCAGAATACGCCGAGTCCAGCCCCCAAAATGAGATGGATTACAAGATGACCGGGGGAAATTCGCGCCTGGCGGAGGAATTTGCGAAGCAGATCGGCATGGAAAATATCCGGCTACGGATGCAGGTAAGTTCCATAGAGCAAACAAAGAACGGAGTTAAAGTCACATCGGAAATGCTTGAGGCCACGGGTGTTATCGCCTTTAAGGCAGACGCTGTCATTTGCACCGTGCCCGTCCAGAGCCTGCTAAAGATCAAATTCAACCCGCCGCTTCCAGCAGCCCAACTCGAAGCCGCCGAAAAACTCACCTACGCCCGCATCTGCAAGAACAGCGTTTTATACGACGAACGTTTCTGGAAGGCCGAAGATTTCTCGATAGTTTCGGATGTTACTTCGCACTATTACTTTCACAGCACCCAGAACCAACCTGGACGGCAGGGAATTCTCACTTCGTACGCGATCGGCGAAAAGGCGGACGTACTCGCTTCGCAATCGGACCAGCGGCGAATGCGAATCATCACTAACGATCTCATCGATTTCGATAAGAACTCGCCAGGCCTGGCCCGTAAGATCGCCTCGTACGCGTGGCAACGCGACAAATTCACTGATGGCGCGTATGCACTCTACAGGCCTGGACAATGGTTCGGAATACGTCCAATACTACAGCGACCGCACGGCAATGTCCTGTTCGCTGGCGAGCATCTAGCCGATTGGCAAGGCTTTATGGAGGGCGCAATCGAAACCGGCGAAGCCGCGGCCGATCTCCTGATTCGTTGATAGGCAAAAACACACAACGTCTGCCGTCATACTTCGTAGAAGACCGTTAATTCCATTAAAAAAAGTTATGATCGAAATTCAGCAGCCTAAACCATTTGACCTTGTCGGGAACCCTATCTTGATCGGTGGAATCGGCTCCGGCTTCGAAGCGACTCTTCAATACAATATCTCCGAAGGACACGATGAGCGCAGCGGCTTCTTTATGGTCGGCGGCGGGACCGGTGAGCACGATCAATTTCAGATCTCGGTCGATGTTTCCGACGCTGCCTTTCAGCTGGATCGGCTCTTTGTATTTGTGTATGACGAAGCCGGGCCCGACCCAACCCCTGCAGACGGAATTGTCGTTCCCGTCATCTATGGCCCACGAATTGTTCCCGGTTACTACGGATACCGAATTCATACCGTTCTGGCAGGTCAGACGCTCTCAGCGATCGCAAACACGCATTACGGCGATCCTGCCAGATACCTTGATATTGTCCGTGCTAATCCTATGTCGATCAGCGACCCAAATCTTATCTTTCCCGGACAGCAGCTAAAGATCCCTATGGGATCGTGAGCAAAATTCGAAGTAAATTGCTTTCGCAAAATTTAACTTTCTTTTAACACGCATTTCACCTAGCGTTAACTTCCCCTGACTATTCTTCTCCTTGCTGCCAAGAAAATCTATATAACGAAGGCGAGTTCACGGGAATCCGTGAGGCGTCGCCATAAACTATTTTTTAGTGTGTTAATTGAGGAGTGACTATGAAATCGAATATTGTTGCGAAGGTTCTTACATTCATCTTTGCGCTTATACTTGCACCGGCGGCCTTTGCGCAAGCCACCGGAAGCCTAAACGGCACGGTGCTCGACCAAAATGGAGCGCTTGTTCCCGGCACGACCGTGACCACGAAAAACGTCGCTACCAATCTTACACGGAACGCTGTATCGAATGACGAAGGCCGGTGGACGATCGGCCTTCTTCCGGTCGGAATCTATAGAGTGACCTACGAAAAAGAGGGGTTTAAGACATCCACCGTCGAAAGAGCTGAAGTAGAAGCTTCTGTAACTCGTACCGTGGACGTGTCTTTAGAAATCGGCGCCGCCGACATTTTCATCGATGTGACTACGGACCAGCCTCTTGTTCAGGCTGAATCGGCGGCGGTTGCCCGACAGATCACCGGTGAGCAAATAACAAAGATCCCTACATCAACACGGAGCTTCACGGGTCTACTTTCGGCAGAAGCCGGCGTCTCATCCGAACTTTCACCCGTCGGAGTAAACGGTAACGGAAATGTATCACCCTCCGTTAACGGTACCCGCACAACTTCGACAAGCCTCTTTTTCAACGGCATCGACGCGACGAACATAACCAGCAACGAGGGTTCGCTTAATGACAACATTTCACCCGCACCGGAAACGCTGCAGGAAGTTAAGCTTCAGACATCACTCTACGACGCCTCAACGGGAAGAAGCGGCGGTGGTAATTTCCAGCTGGTGACGAAATCCGGCGGAAATCAAATTAACGGGTCCGCTTACTATTACCTTCAGAATAAGAAATTCAATTCTAATGAATTCTTCCTGGATCAGGCCGGTATTGACAAGCCGAAAGCCGACCGGACTGAAACTGGTTTTACTATCGGTGGCCCCATAGTAAAAGATAGGTTCTTCTTTTTTGGAGGGTATCAGTTTACTAGTGCCAATACGGGCCTGGTGCCAACAGCCAGAACCCGCACGGTCCTTCCGCTGGCGTTCAGCGTTTTGGGAACAGATCGCTCCAGAGAAACAATTGCAGCTGCATTCAACCAATTCAACGGCTGTGCCGCTGCTACTTGCCTGACGGCGGCCGACATCAGCAACGTGGCGTTGAATTACTTCAACCTGCGCAACCCTGTGACGGGCGGATTTGTTTTGCCGAGCATCACTAATTTTCGGGCGCTTGGCATCGTGGATCAGAGCGGAACGGGCAGTTATCAATTCGGCAGTTTCCCAACAGTCAGTTCACGAACGATCCAGCGCAACAACCCGCTTGTCGAGGTGATAAGCGTTGAACCTTCGAAATTCAAACAACATCAATTTACGACCCGTCTCGACGGTCAACTGGGACAGAACAACAATCTTACTGGTACGCTGTTCTATTCGGATTTCCCAGGCCTCGATTCGTTCCCTGACCCGAACAGTCTGGCATCTCCGTTCACTCTAAGGAGGGCTGACCGTAACCGCACGCTTTCAATCGGCGATACACATATTTTCTCGCCGAATCTGATAAACGAAGTGCGATTTGGCTATTTTTATCTGAACAATACGCGAAGGCTTGATGACCCGTTTCTGACGCAAGCGTTCACGAATGAAGCGGTCGGCGTTTATAACCCGGCAAGTACATTTGATCCAAGTGTCGCGACAACACGTCTTGGCCACTATGTTGGCCGCAATAACCTGGCGAATTTCTCGTTCGGCGGCCCTAACGATTCGTTCAACAAACGAAAACAGATAACCTACAGCATCGGCGATAATGTTAACTGGATCAAAGGCGATCACAATGTAAAGTTCGGTGCCGAATTTAAGCAGCACCAATACGACACAAACCTCCCGGAAGAACAGGCAACCGAGTTCGAAAAATTTGATTCCTTCACACAGCTGCTTACGGGTAATGCCACCGAGGCTGATACCCAATACGGCGTGACGGACAAGAGTTTTCGTTTCAGAGACTTTGGATTCTATTTGACAGATGATTGGAAGATCAGCCAAAAGCTGACGATCAACGCGGGTGTTCGTTACGAACTGTTCAGGTGGCCCACCGAAAAGAACGGACGCATCGGCAACTTTGATCTTGAACCATTTCTTCCGTGTTTCTCGGCTAGCGGCGGCTCAAACACTTTATGCGACGATCCGACGCCCGGCTTCATCGTTCCCAGCAACGTCGCGACGACTGGAAACGGGGTTGTGGACGGGGCGATCGCAGCGACTCAGATCGCCGGCAATAAACATACTCTAAACGGCCAGGATCTGAACAATTTCGCCCCTCGCTTAGGGTTCGCGTATGCGTTGAGCGATAAGCTTGTCGTTCGCGGCGGTTACGGACTTTTCTACGATCGTCCTTCAGCGGCATTCATCAACACGGTTTTCTCGAACTATCCGTTTCTGAGAGAGATCGAGATAACTGTTCCAAGCGGCAACGTGGCGATAGCCTCGGCATTCTCGGGCGTCCCGACGAATATCCCTCTCAATCAGTGGCTTCCGTTTCGGATCGTTCGTGGCTCCGGCGCCAACGGCAATTACAGTATTCGAGACAACACGCCAGTGTTCGTCGATTCACGAGGTACACCGCAGGGAACGAACTGTGTACCGGCCACCGGTGCGGGATGTACGCGCGGCAATATTGCGGAAACATTTGAATTTCGTGCCATAGACCGCGATCTCAGAACTCCATATGTACATCAGTGGAACATAGGCGTTCAATACGAGCTTTTCAAAGACCTCCTCTTCGAGGCCCGATATGTTGGGACGTCCGGTAAGAATCTACTGATCGCAACGGCGCTTAATCAAGGATTCGACCTTAATGACCCAGCTACGCCCGACCACATTTTCGAACGCTTTAATCAGGCATATGTAGCGGCAGGTTCGCCGAATGGTGCTCTCAATGCTGGTGCGACGGCTCGTGACCGCGGGCTCGGGCGGGCGTTCGGCTTTCTTAATACGGTGACCAACCAAACCGATCTCAACCTTTCGAGTGCCAACGGTACATTTATCAATTTCGAATCACGCGTACCAGTTCTGGGCTTTAACGTACCGGAAGCTCTTTTACTTCAATCGAAGGGAGATTCGAACTATCACGGCGGCCAGTTCTCATTAACAAAGCGTGTATCAAGAGGTCTTCAGTTCAATGTTGCTTACACGTTTTCGAAATCGATCGATATAATGTCGTCCGATCCGGGAAGCACGGCGGGTGGCGGAAAGCCCGATGTTCCGAATACAGGATTTATCGCACAAGGTGATGCACGCAACATCGAGAACAACCGCGGCCTGTCAGATTTTGATCGTACGCATCGATTCAGCACGAATTTTGTTTGGGAACTTCCGACTGGCGGGGCCAACAATCAATTTGTAAAAGGCTGGACATTGTCAGGATTCTTCCAGGCACAATCCGGTACACCTTTCACGGTATTCGCGTCCGAACCCGAGGTATCCAACGTCTCGCACTTGACGAGCGTTACTCGTGGATCAGGTGGAATTTATCGACCCGGATTCGGGCGTCCTAATATCATATGTTCGGCGAGCGAAGCTGTAAGTAACCCAAGCCGATTCGAGCAATCGGTGATCGATCGCAGCTGTTTCACGTCCGCTTTGGGAGGGTTTGGCAATCTCGGACGCAACGCGTTTCGGGGTCCGTTACAGCGTCGTTTCGATCTTAGTTTTGCAAAGAACACCAAGATCAATGAACGTATGAGTTTCGAACTCGGCCTCGATTTGTTCAATGTGTTCAACACCGTAAACTTCGCCGCTCCGAACAGCGATCTGCAGGACAGCGTCGACTTCGGAGTGGTTACGAACACAGTTGGCGGCCCGCGGGTCGGCCAATTCAGGGCAAAGTTCCGGTTCTAGGAAATTGTTGGGATTGCAATAGTAACCGCATCAATATACGAACAAGGGAAAAAAAGGCGAGCCTTGCGGGTTCGCCTTTTTTGTTTAGAATTCGTAAAAGCCGAGGACAAAACTTTCCAGTCTCGGCGTGTGTGTATCGCACCAGATCAGTTGATCGCAGTCGTGTCTTTCGGGTCGAATGGGGTCGACTGAAACTTCTTAACGGCATCCTGTGCGTTATCGTAATTGTCACCCAACCCTTCGGCTCGCTTGTACGCCGCCACGGCACGTGCCCGGTCGCCTTTCGCATCATATCCGTTCCCCATCTTAATGTTCGACCAAACCGACAACCACGGAGGACTGACGTTTCCGCTCAGTGCAGCCTTGAAATTGTCGATCGCGAGATCATAGTTTCTCTGTTCGAGGAACAACAGGCCGAGGTGATAATAGATCCATGAATTCGACCGGTCCAGTTTCAGCGCCGCCTCAAACTGCTGCTGCGCCTCGACATAGTTGCCCTCCTTGAACTGCTCGATCCCGCGCCGTGCGATCGATGAAACTCGCAGGTCCGGCGATATTCGCAGAAGCTTAAAATTGGGGTCGATAATTACTTCCAACGGCTTGCCGGCGGATTCGATATTAAAATCGGCACTCGCTTCATTCATATCGACCGTTACCGTCTTGATGCCCTGATCCCCCTCTGATCGCAACTGGACCTCGACGGGCAGCCGAAGATTATCGTAATTCTGCTTGACGGTGCCGCGAGTGACAAACTTTCCACCGCGCGTGCGAATGATCAGATAATCAGCGGTAAATTCAGGCACTCCGGTCCCTTCGACCCAGCGGGCAAAGAAATATCGGAGATTCTCACCGGCGATCTCGGACGAAAGCTTTTCGAAATCGTCTATCGATGCGTTCTTTCCGCGATATTTCTGAAGATATGTCCGAATAAGCTGATCGAATTTTTGCGGGCCGAGCGTATCGCGAAGAAGCTTGAATACGAACGCTCCTTTAGCGTACATAATGTACTGATAGGCAGTCGATTGATCGTCGAGATTCGCCGGAACGCGCGCCAGCGAAGCGGTTTGTTCGAACGTCAAAGCCTTCTCGAGCAATTCGCGGCGAAGGCTCTCAAGCTGAGCGCCCTGAAGCATACTCTCGCGCAGTGCAAAGGCGCTGTATTCCGCAAGCCCTTGTGCGAGCCAGGCGTCGTCAAACGATTTCAGGCCCACCGTCAGCCCCCACCACTGGAGCGCTGTTTCTCGTTGAAGCCGCTCCTCGGTGATCTGCCGTTCGTGCTCGAACTGCCGGCTCGAGATAAACATCATTCCCTGGGTCGAGTAAAAATCGAGGCTCTCATCATCGATCTGAGCGATCACTAGTCGCTTTCCGCTATCGGGAGTTCCGTATTTTTTTGTGTAGAAAACTAACGCCTTGCCGATAGTTTCCCCGTAACTCGCAACTGTCGTCTCCGTCCCCGGTCTTGTATGGAATTGCAGCTCGAAGTCGCCGTATCGAAGCGGCTTGACAGTATATTTTCCATACGCAAAATTACCGATCAATGCGGGCGTCGATTGAATAAATATCTGTCTTCCTGAAGCGGCCGCCACCGGCGAATCGCTCTGGCCTACCAAATGCAGCCCCGGCGGCGCCGAAATGTTTATCTCTGATGTCGCAAGATCAGCCGCGTAATCATGGAAAGGGAACCAGCGCGATGCATACATCAAATAACCATCACTCTCTCCGATAAATGCCAGACGTTTTGTAAGCAACGGCCCGCCGCTCGGCGTTGCAAGAACTCCGCTATACTTGAACCGGAGCGTGACGGGCGTTCCTTTCGTCAAGGTGTCGCCGAGATCGATGCGAACGCTTGGTCCAAGGTCGCTAACACCGACCTGATCCTGAATGAACGTGATTTGGCTAACGCCTGCTGAAGGCTTCACTCCAGCTCCGTTTACCCGCGTGATCGATTCCACCTTCAGCGAGCCATTCAGTTCAAATGTTACGTTCCGGGTGTCTTCGAGTGGCGTAAACTGAACATCCGACGTTGCCGAGAGTTTATTGGCTCGCGGCTCGAGCTGAACGTCGATCTTGTAATTGGTGACATCAAACGCAGAACGCTTAACCTGCTGGCCGGACGCTGCGAACACAAACAGCGTAGACAATCCGGCCGCGCCAAGCGCATTTCTGATCAAATTTTTCATTATTCTAGTCGTTTGCCCAAATAAATTTGCGTCTATTTGATGTTTGCAGGTAATGATTCGTTTGCCTTGACGCCAATAATCGCATTCAGATGGACCGAACTGATCGAACAAGATCTCACGCTTCACCGGTTCGACCTAATATAGATCGGGTTTGAAAGTATCCAAGGCATTTCATCGAACGGATTGCCGAGATCGTCAAGATAAACTTCTACTCTATAAACGCCCGGCTCGCTGACATCCGCGGAAAGCCCATGGTCGCCCGCGGCCTCTGCGAATTTCACCCCGTCTTTTAGAATTATGAATCGCGCCTTGTTCGGCGCCGCCGTTTTTAGCACGATACCGGGTTGAAACGCGATCTCGTCACCCATCGCGGCACCTCCGGCACTGCCTTCGGCCGTGAACGAGAAACCTTCAGTACTCCCGAGAACATCAAGACCGACAAACGCCCTGCCTTGCCGCAATGAATCTAAAAGGACGTTTTGTGTGAATTCGGAATCCTTTTCCGCAAGCACGTGAACCCGAAGCAGCTTAAAGATCGTCCCGTAGCCATCGACCTTCGCATTTAGGATCTTATTGCCGGCATCGTCCCCAAAGAGGTGGAAACCTATATTCGAATGGGCGTCCGTTCCAGCAGAAAGCGTAATGCGGCGCCGGCCCGTGACCTCGTCATACTTAGCGACATTCGGACGACTAAGATGACGGGCGATCGTCAACTCCGGGTACGCCGGAAATGACCAGATCATATCGAAAAGCGCCATGATGGGATTGGCTTGTTTGGCGGCTGTGTGCAGGCTAAACGTCTCAATACCGTCGAATTCTGAATCCCAGGACCGAAACTTTGAAGGATAAGTTACCAAAGCAAGCTTGTTTTCACGATGGACGGTGTTGAGAAACTCGGTAGTTGGAACATCGCGAAATCGCGCCGCGTCGGCGCTTCCCGGAACCAGGAGAAAGCGATCGCCATCCTTTGTGTCGATCTCGTTTCCGCCCACGAACAGAGTATTCCCGTAATAGCCGTTTAGCGTCATCGCCGCGGTATCTAGCTTATCCGAATGATGTTCGGTCATCACGACAAAGTCGAGTTCGCTGTCGCGTGCGGCGTCGATCAACTCCTCGAACGATCCCGTGCTGTGACCGCCCAATGACGTGTGCGCGTGAATGATCCCTTTATACTCATCAAATTGCGAATCGGTATTTTCTCGGGCGCTTCGTATCGATGCAAGATTGTTAATACTATCTTGCAGCCTACCGGTCGCGTAACGCCGATAAATGAACGGGACCTGTATAACCAGCAGGACTGCGAATACTGTAAAAAGTAATCTCTTTATGAATTTCTTCATTCGAATGCCGTTGGCACAGTAACGAAATCGACCGAGATGACCCTTTCCGCTACAGTTTTCCCGAAGGCCACGACCTTTTGATGCTCAGGGTGATCGGTGTAGTGGTCGAGCGCTTCGCGATCTGGATAGACCGCAACTAGTCCCGTGTCGAAGGAGCGCTCCAAATGCAGAACGTCAGCGCCCACGTCAAAGCGTTCGATGTTCGGTATCAATGACGGCAACGCACGGAGAAGCGCAATATGGTCGGCGCGTTGTTGGGGACTCGCGTCCGGATTGTATTTCCAACAGACAATATGAGTGATCATAGAGGTTAAAATTATTCTTCACACCATTTACGTGTGATTTCGTGACGATAATCAAAAATCTCGCTTAATTTTGGCCGCATTGCAATTGGGGCGGCCAACGGCCCGAAAAATTGGAGCGGCATTTCGTATACGATCTCATCCGTTAGCAACGAACCCTGACTGGACGGCTCGATAATATGCCGATGCCGCCAGGTTCGAAAAGGCCCGGATATCTGAACCTCTTCGAACATCCGCGGCGCATCAAACGCCGTGTGTTCGACAACCCATGTTATCGGAAAGATGCCAAAAATCTTCGTCTCTATTATCGCACGACTGCCGATCTTTGAGATATCGGCCGCTTGAATGACCTTCGCGTTTTCCCACGGCGAGAGTAATCGGTCGCGGGCGTCGGGAAGTTCATGAAAGGCGAAGACTTTTTCACAAGAGGCACGTATTACGGATTCTTTGATAAATTTCGTCAAGTATTCGATATTAACGCAGAGATCGTGCGCCTCCAAGATTTCAACGCCCCACGCAGCCGGAAACTAGTTTAAATCAATGCTTTGATAATCACTGGAAAATTGTTCTAATATGCGGCAGGCCTTGGACCATTGCTGTCGAAAGTTCAAATTCCCGGGAGTTCAATCTTATATGGCGGTTACATCCGAAATGGATCTGGGGTCGTTTTACAACGACCGGATCTCAAAGGCGAAGATCTGGCAGGTGATCGGTGCTTCGGCGGTCGGTACCATGATCGAATGGTATGATTTTTACATTTTCGGCAGCCTGGCCGGGATCATAGCGCCGCTTTTTTACCCACCGGGCAATGACACATTTGCCTACATCGCATACCTTGCAACATTTGCCGTAGGCTTCGTCGTGCGTCCGTTCGGAGCGTTGTTTTTTGGCCGGATCGGCGATATCGTCGGCCGCAAGTACGCGTTTCTCGTGACGTTGCTGATCATGGGCGGAGCCACCGCGGTGATCGGGTTTTTGCCAACCTACGCTCAGATCGGAATGGCTGCACCGATCATTTTGCTCTTAATTCGTGTGCTTCAGGGACTCGCGCTTGGCGGCGAATATGGCGGAGCGGCCGTTTACGTCGCCGAGCACGTACCCGACAACCGCCGCGGTTTTTATACATCGTTTATTCAGATAACCGCGACGCTCGGTCTTTTTCTGTCACTCGCCGTGATCCTCATTGTCCAAAACATGATGACTGCTGATCAGTTTGCCGGCAAATCCGATTCGATCGGCGGTTGGCGGATCCCATTTCTAATTTCGATCTTCCTGGTCGCGATCTCGCATTACATTCGATTGAGGATGAGTGAGTCGCCAATTTTTGAACATGTGAAGAGTTCGGGGATGACATCTGCAAATCCTTTGGTCGAGGCATTTACGAAATGGGAAAATCTAAAGATCGTCCTGATATCCCTTTTCGGTGCAACGGCGGGGCAAGGGGTGGTCTGGTACACCGGCCAATTTTATGCGCTCTTCTATCTGCAGAAAATATTGAACGTCGATGCTACATCTGCTAACTACATCGTCGCGGCCGCTTTGTTGCTCGGAATGCCCTTCTTCGTCGTCTTCGGGGCCCTTAGCGACCGCGTTGGCCGCAAATGGATCATAATGGCAGGCTGCCTACTGGCGGTATTTACCTATATCCCAATTTATCGGTCGATGCAGGCAGCCGTCGGCACCAACGTTGTCACCGCGAGTTCCCAAAAGCATCCCGTTACAGGCGAGATATCCCTGACGCCCCAATCGCCGAGTCCGGATGGAACACTGAAGCCTGCACCAAAGGTTCTGCCGTACACCAGCTTTTCGGAACTTTTTTCAACCTCGACTGCAATTATCTTGTCGCTGCTAGTTTTTGTTCAGGTATTGTGGGTCACCATGGTCTATGGGCCGATTGCCGCATACCTTGTGGAAGCCTTCCCCGCAAAGATACGTTACACCGCCCTTTCCCTGCCGTACCATATTGGGAACGGCGTTTTCGGCGGCCTGCTGCCGCTGATCGGCGTCTCGATTATCGCGCAAACCGGCGATATTTACGCCGGACTGTATTATCCGATCGCGATCGCGGGAATCACATTCGTTGTGGGCTCGATATTTTTGAAGGAAACCCGCGGACACAAGATCTGGGACGAGGTGTCATAGTCCGACGGGATGGAGGCGCTCACTTACGTATGGTCTGCCGACAGATGCCGATTCAACAATTCCCACGCCTTCTGCAAGTGACGTTCTTCAACTCGTATACTGCCGACGGACAAACGAAGCACGAACTTTCCGTTAAGTTTTGTGGGTGAAAAGTACGCGTCTCCGGATGCGTTAATCGCGTTCATTATCCCTTCGTTCAACGAGTCAAGATCCTTCGTATCTTTCGGGCATACACGAAAACAGACGAGCGCAAACCCTACCGGTGCCATCAACTCAAAATTCTCTGAGTCTTCGACCCACGACGCGAACAACTGTGCCAGGCGGCAATGTTCCCGAATGCGATGGATCATACCCTGTCGCCCGAAATATCTGATCACGAACCATAACTTCAGCGCCCGAAATCGCCGGCCAAGCTGGATCCCGTAATCCATCCCGTTCTTTACCGAATCTTGCTCTTCGGTCTTCAAATACTCGGCAACCAGCGAAAAAGCACGCTTCAACAGGCCAAGATCGCGACAGTAAAGTACCGAAAGGTCGAACGTGGTAAACAGCCATTTATGCGGATTAACCACGATCGAATCCGCTCGTTCGCATCCTTTGAAGTGCTCCTGCATCTCCGGAACGATAGCGGCCGCTCCTGCATACGCCATATCTACGTGCAGCCACAATTTATACTTCTCGCAAATATCAGCAACCGCATCGACCGGGTCGGCACTGGCGGTCGACGTTGTACCGACGGTAGGAATCACGCAGATCGGAATATATCCTGATCGCAAATCTTCTTCGATCGCGTCCGCAAGCTTTTCGGGGATCATTTCGAACCGCTGGTTGCATTCGATCTTTCGAAGGCTTCGTGTACCCATCCCAAGTGTAATGACGGCTTTATCTATGGAAGAATGCACGTGCTCCGAGCTGTAGACCCGTAGCAGCGGCAAGTCGTCACGGCCCGACATTCCCATATACCTAATGTCGGGATCGGCGCATTCACGGGCCGCCGCGATAGCATGCAGGGTCGAGACCGAGGCAGTGTCGTAGATGATCCCTTCGAAATGTTCGGGCAGTCCCATCATCTGTCGCAGCCAATCAAGCACGACATCTTCCAGTTCGCCCGATGCCGGAGCCGTCCGCCACAACATAGCTTTCATATCGAAGGCTGCGGCAATCATCTCGCCAAATACTGATATCGAAGATGTCGACGTCGAAAACAACCCGTGAAAATTCGGGTGGGTCCAATGCGTCACTGCGGGTAGAATTAACCGGTCAACATCCGCTAAAACCTCGCCGAAATCCTCGCCCGTCTCCGGAGGCGATGACGGCAAACTGTCCCTTAGCTGGTTCGGCCGGTTTTGCGAAAGTACCGGTAGTTCTTCGATCCGCTCGAAATAATCCGCCATCCAATCAACCATCTGATGGCCGTATCGCCTGAAATCTTCCGCTGGCATATCACCCAGTTTAGCCATTAAGTTCACACCTCGACCCGATGAATTTCGCCGATTCCACCATAAAAAGCCCGAAACAACTCGACAGCGTTTGTAAAAAAATTATAATATCACCTACGAATATCTCGCCAACGTCTTAAGACCAAACAGTTGATATTACAGATCATAACCGGTTTGCAAGGTAGACGTATTTCCGTTCATAACGAGGGAACTTATGGCAGCTGAAGTTGCTGAAGCTGATCAACAAACTAGAGAAGGGTTTATCCGAGGACTCGGCCTGCTCGACTCAACAATGATCGTCGCTGGATCGATGATCGGTTCGGGCATTTTCATAGTTTCGGCCGATATCGCGCGACAAACGGGTTCAGCCGGCGGACTTCTCCTTACCTGGGTCATTACAGGCATCCTGACACTCTTCGCCGCTCTGAGCTACGGTGAACTGGCTGCGATGATGCCAAAGGCCGGCGGGCAATATGTTTATCTTCGGGAAAGCTACTCTCCGCTATGGGGATTTCTTTACGGCTGGACATTGTTTCTTGTTATTCAGACAGGCACCATCGCGGCCGTAGCCGTGGCTTTTGCCAGATTTCTTGGGGTCTTGCTGCCGTCTGTTTCGCCCGATTCTTATATTATTTCGCCGGTCAATATTACTGATGGGTACGCGATCAGCCTTTCGACTCAACAGCTAGTTGCCGTCGCGCTAATTGTCTTCTTGACCTTGATCAATATGCAGGGGCTAAAGCTAGGCAAGTGGATACAGAATCTTTTCACATCGGCGAAAACTTTGTCGCTCATCGTGTTGATACTGTTAGGGATATTGGTCGGCGGCGCGGCCGGGACATTTTCAGCAAACTGGTCAAATTTGTTCGTGCCGCAGAACGCCGCCGTCATAAAGCCCGATATTGCGTTCCTGCCCGAGGTTTCGGTCGAAGGTGGCCTGTTTGCGTTGGTTGTCGTCTTTTGTGTTGCACAGGTCGGGTCGCTTTTCTCATCGGACGCCTGGAACAACATCACTTTTACGGCCGGCGAAGTGAAGGAGCCGCAAAAGAACATACCACGCTCACTCGTGCTGGGCACGGGCCTTGTAATTGGCCTGTATATCCTCGCAAATTTTGCTTATCTCGCGACTCTATCGCTTGCCGATATTCAAAATGCCCCACAAGATCGGGTCGGGACCGCGGCGCTTGAGGTGATTTTCGGCGGGATTGGGGCCACCTTGATGGCTGTCGCGATAATAATTTCGACCTTCGGATGCAATAACGGCCTTGTCCTCGCCGGTGCGCGCGTTTACTTTGCAATGGCGAAGGATAAACTATTCTTCAGGTCCACAGGAAAACTGAATAAGAATCACGTTCCGGCTGTGGCGTTAATACTTCAATGCGTCTGGGCGTGTTTTTTAGTGCTTCCGCGTACTCGTTCGGGAAAGCTTGTAGCTGGGATCGAAGAATACGGCAACCTTTACGGAACGCTGCTCGATTATGTCGTTTTCGCTGTCCTGATATTCTACATTTTGACGATCATTGGGTTATTTATTCTCCGGCGAACGCGTCCGGATGCAGACAGGCCGTACCGCGCGGTGGGGTATCCAATTATCCCTGCGGTATATATTGCTGCTGCTGCTGTAATATCAATGGTTCTATTGTTTTACAAGCCGCAGACATCCCTGCCCGGGCTGGCCATCGTGCTCACGGGAATTCCGGTTTATTTTATTTGGAAAAGCCTTTCGGCCGGAGATCGTGACGCAGGGCAATTGTAGTCATTCAATTAATCTTAGGAGGTTTTCATGTCCCTTTTTGCGACTAAACCAATTAACCAGATCATCGCGGAAGCCGCGGAGTCTGGAGAGCATACATTCAAAAAGGCTCTTTCTTCGCTTGATCTAACAATGCTCGGGATCGGTGCCATCATCGGTACCGGAATATTTGTGCTTACTGGCCAGGCGGCCGGAAAACACGCCGGCCCGGCCGTTGTTATATCGATGGTACTTGCAGGGATCGTGAGCACTTTTGCCGCCCTCTGCTATTCCGAGTTTGCCGCAAGCGTGCCAATATCGGGTTCCGCTTACGCATACGGTTATGGAACCCTAGGTGAATTTGTCGCGTGGATCATCGGCTGGGATCTGATCCTCGAGTATGCCTTTGGCGCCGCGACAGTCGCGGTCGGTTGGTCGGGTTATGTCGTCAGTTTTCTTAAGGACATCGGGATAAACTTCCCCGCCGCCCTCAGCGCTGCTCCGGGCACGGCCGTAAAACTTGCGGACGGAAGCGAGGTCACGGCGATCTTTAATTTACCGGCCTTCCTAATTTCCATAGCGGTGACGTTATTGTTGATACGCGGTATCAAAGAGTCAGCGAAGTTTAATTCACTGATCGTTATCATAAAGGTGCTGGTTGTCGTCCTATTCATTGTTGCGGCGATAAGTTACGTGAACCCGAGCAATCTCGGTATCGGCTGTGGTGCCGGGGACCCCGGATGTGCCGAATTTATGCCGTTCGGATTCAGCGGAGTTGTAACCGGTGCCGCTGTTATCTTCTTTGCCTATATTGGGTTTGACGCGGTTTCGACCGCCGCTCAGGAAGCAAAGAATCCGCAGCGCGATATGCCGATCGGCATATTGGGTTCGCTTGCAATATGTACCGTCCTCTACATCCTCGTTGCCGGAATAATGGTCGGCGTTGTCGATTATAAATTATTGACGAATGCTGCCGCCCCGATCGCGGTCGCCATCGATGCGGCTCTTCAAAAAGCGCAAGGCACAACAATGGGAACGATCCTGTCGGTTTTCCCCATGATCATCAAGATCGGTGCTGTGCTCGGCCTGAGCTCGACAATGGTGGTGATGGTTATGGGACAGCCGCGTGTGTTCTACTCAATGTCCAAGGACGGCCTTCTGCCGGATTGGGCGGCGAAGATACACCCGAAATACCAAACGCCCCACATCACGACCGCTATAACGGGTGCCATTGTTGCGATACTTGGTGGTTTTGTACCGATTAGCCTGCTGGGTGAGCTAGTAAGTATCGGAACACTGTTCGCATTTGTCATCGTCGGAACCGGAATAATAATCCTGCGCTCGTCCAACCCGGCGCTGCATCGTCCGTTCAAGGTTCCTTTCTCCCCGTTCATCCCGGTCGCGACGGTAGTATCGGCGGCGTATCTGATGAACAGCCTTCCGCTCGACACATGGATCCGCCTGATCGACTGGATGGCGATCGGACTTGTTGTTTATTTCGCATACAGTTACAAGAACAGCCACCTGGGCAAAGTCACGGATGCGCAGGCAAACCTTGAGACGCCCGCGAGTTATAAGCCTCCTATGGCCGCGATGATCGCCATCGCGCTTACGGTTGTACTCACGCTGTATCAAGTGCCGTATCTGATGAATCTCCCGTCGGAACAGATTCCCCTAAATATGGCCATAAGGCTGTTTGCGTGGGTCATTACGGGTGTTTTGGTTGCCTTTCTGATGTACGGCAAGGGTGACCGAGCCGGCGGACGTAATGATTCCGTCCAAAAGATCGGCCTGATCGCTTCGTTAATTAATCTGGCAGTATGGGCAGGTATCACCTATTGGTTCTTCGCCCACTACGCGGAAATGCACGCTAAGTAGTACACGCGCGCAATTTCAACACAACGAGCCACAGAGGGTGCCAGAGAACTAACAATGATCTCTGTAACCCCTGTGGCTCATTCTTTATCCCCTGAGTACACCTGCCTAATGGAGGCGTGGTGATACCGATCCGCGATTGTCGGTATAGATCCCACTAGAATGATCAAGAAAAGGCGATGAGATCTTATCTCATCGCCTTCAATGACTGTAGATTGCGGCGTACTTACTGCGCTGGAGCCTGAACGGGTTGAGCCGGCATTTCTATCTGCTGTCCCGGGAACCCCGTTGGGGGCACCCCTGTGCCTGTAGCGGCTTGCTTTTCCGCATCTGCCGCATCGAGCTTAGCGATAGCGTCCGGATACGTTTTGATCTCACCAGAAGCTTCCATACGCTTTCTTACGGCCGCGAGATAGTCAGAATAGACCTCGCCGCGTTTTCTCATCAACATCTGGCTTGCGATATCTTCGCGCTGCGTGGCAAAGTCATCCATGTTGGCCTCCTCGCGCTTTGTGACGCCAAGCACATACCATCTGTCGCCCGACATTATCGGTTGCGAAACTTCACCGGCCTTAAGCGCAAGGATCGCCGTTTCCAAAGCGTCGCTCGTCGTGGCTGCCGGGCCCTGACCGATCGGCGAGCCGACGATGAAAGTTTTCTGTTCTTGCGCTTTCAAACCCTTTGCCTGTGCAGCCGACCCCAGCGAGCTGGCCGTACCGGCGTCTTCAGCGATCTGCTTGGCTATCTCCTCAACGCGCGTCTGGGCAAGATCCACCTTGACTCGTTCGGTAACTTGCGCACGCACTTCTTCGAATTCCGCGTCACGCGGTTCCTTCTTGTCGACCAGCATCGGGATGGCAAATCCGTTTGCGACCGGGACCTTTTCGCCAACGTCCTGCACGTTCACCAAAGGTTCGATACCGCCTTCGAACTGCGGAGACGTACCAATGTTCTCAACGTTGTCGCCCGGCTTAATATAGCCGGTCTCGCGAACCATATCTGCAGCTGCCATGTTTGCCTGTGAAGCGAATTCCTGCGCCGTTTGTTGAACATTCTTCGTCAGTTTAAGTGATTCCGTTGCCTTTTGTGCAAGCTCGGCTGCCACTGCATACGCCCGGCGGTTACGAAGGCTTACATCCAACTCTTTCTTTGCATCTTCAAACGATTTCGGCACATCCTCTCCGCGGCGAAGGATAAAATAGCGGCCCTCGTAATTTATAGGCTGCGAAACTTCTCCGGGCTTCATAGTGAGCAGTTTTTGATACGGGTCGTCTGGTTTGTTTGGGTTCGCCTTGATCGGGCCGGGCAATTTACCGCCGTTTCCCGCCGTGGCCGAATTCTCGGAATGTCCCGCCGCGACCTCGGCAAAAGCCTCCTCGGTAACTGCCCCATCTTTCCTCAAACGCGTTACCAGTTCTGTCGCCTTTTCTAGGACCTGTCCGTCAAATTCAGGTTTGGCCACGCGAAGCACGATCTCTTGGCCGAGCGCACCGCCGATCCGTCTTTCAGGCGGCAGTTTGTCATATTCTGCCTTAAGATCCTCTTCCGGGATCGTCAGCTTTTGGCCGATCTTTTCGGTATTTATGAACAGGTATTGGATCTTCTTTTGCGGTACGTTTATGTGATAATCCTGTTTGTTTTTCTCGAAATATTCTTTGAGTTCCTCGTCCGTCGGCTTTAGCGTCTGAGCAAGCTCCGCTGCGTTGATCGTCACATAGGAAAGATCGAATTTGGTGTTCTTCTTCTGAAAGTCTTCAAGTAATTCCTGCTCCGAAACTGAAACGCCCGAGGTAACGAAGGCCTGCAGTTTTTCTGCGCTGACGCTGTCGCGGATCGTCTCTTCGAAGGCCGCAACACTTCCTGCCTGGTCAAGCGCATACTGCTCGTAACGATTTTGATCAAATGGCTTGCCGTCAGCGGGTTTGAATTGTCGACGGATCTCGGCCGCGACTTCGGCATCGGTCGCTGTCAGCCCAAGGCGTTCAGCTTCGACACCCATCAACCGAGCGCTGATCAAGCTACTTAGAAGCGTCTTTGTCGGCAAGGATTGACCACCTGTGTTGCGGGTATAATTTTCCTTCTGCCGAAACAATTCGCCCACCGTAACCGATCTGCTTCCGACCGTCGCCGCGACTTCCTCACTCCGGCCGAGACTGTCCTGCACGGTGCTCGGCGTGGGGGCATAAAAGAACACCAGACTGGCCACCATTAAGATCGCGAAAACAAGAAGAACGAAATTGCGTGTCTTTTCAAGACGATTGAAGAACTTTAACATTTATTGTACCTATCGATTTTAAAACGTTGTTAGCACGGACAAACTGACATAATAACAAATCGGGTGACGAAATCCAAAGTAGATCGAAGGCGAACCGGCGGTTACGAAATGGATAATTATCCACACTTTCTCCTTATTTCTTTGCGGAAACATGTGTGCCTGCATCACCTTGCCGTCAAATATTTCGATAAACGAAAGACGATGCGTGCCCATTAACCCGAACGATCGCAAGCTTGCAGTTTTTTTCGGATTAAATAATCATAAGTCTGACGATGTTTTCGATGAAGCACAGGGACATAAAAACTGTTGGCGTAATTGTTAAGCCAAATCACGACGAAGCGCGGCATACCGCGGAGGAGCTGTCCGGATGGCTCGAACAGCGCGGGATGTCGGTGATTCGCGTCGGAGGCGAAGAGCGCTCAGGCGATGGGGACGGGTCAATTGTTTCGGAGCCCGAAATGCTCTCTACGGCTGAGCTGATCGTTGTTCTCGGCGGCGATGGAACAATGATATCGACGGCGAGGCTGATCGGGGATGCCGAAGTGCTCGTCCTTGGCATCAACTACGGAAGCCTGGGATATCTGACAGATTTTCGGATCGAGGAGATGTTCCCCGCGCTGGAAGCAATATTTGCTGGCGAATACGAGATCGACCGACGCGTAATGCTGAGGGCTGAACACTGGCGCGACGATAAGAATCTCTTTCGAGGCCGTGTATTGAACGACGTCGTTATCAACAAGGCGGCCCTCGCGCGGATAATCGAGATCGAGGTTTATCTGGACGGGCTTTATGTTAATTCGTTTCGTGCTGACGGCCTCATCATCTCCACCCCGACCGGCTCTACCGCCTATAATCTATCGGCCGGCGGCCCTATAATTTACCCATCAATGAACGCCGTTGTACTGACACCGATCTGCCCGTTTACGCTCACCAACCGGCCGATCGTTGTTCCTGATGATGCGGAGATCGTGCTGAAGCTCGACAATGAGAACGAAGGCGTGGTGCTAACGCTCGACGGCCAGATCGGTCACCCGATGGAGGCAAAGGATCGGGTTATGATCGGGAAAAGCAAGACGACGTTTAACCTCTTACAGCCGCCGAACAGGAACTATTTCGACGTTCTGCGAAATAAACTTAAATGGGGTCGGTAAAGGAGTTAGTTTTATCAGACCGGCTCCCACAAATAAGATCTCAAATCACAGCGGTCATTGTGATCGAACGCGATTCCTTCAGATACAAGCATTTGCTGCTGAAGGTCAAGAGGTAGTGTTAATCGCCCGGTCGAACATTTTCCCTGCGAATTGATCACGCGCTGCCATGGAACGTCTTCGGCCGAGCTGTTAAACATTGTATATCCGACTGTCCGAGGCGTGTAGCCTTCACCAAGCACGGTGGCGATCTGGCCATAGGTCATTACACGTCCGCGGGGGATCCTGCGTACAAGATTGTAAACGCGTTCGCGGTAAGTTTTGTCATTTAAGCTTCCCACAGCATAGTCCTCGCCGGAGAACCGTCTCCCCCGGCTCCGATGTATTTTAACGGCATACAGATCATTTGATAATTACCCGCAGGAACGTCGCGAAGATCGACGCCTTCCAGGATAACGACCTCTTTTTCAAGAAGAGCAATGTGCACGGGATGGCCGGGTGAGCCAGATTTCTCAATTGAAAGATAGTCGATGCCGACGAGGACAACGCCGTTATCAACTAGAAGTCGTGCCGTTGCCGGTGTGAGGTACGCATAGTCTTTCCTGAATCCGAGCTCCGGTTCGTTCCAAAATGTCGAGTTCTTTGTCCTAAAAAGCACACGGGACACGCCGCTGACGTCGCCGACATGCACCGGTTCGATCGCAGTGACCGTTTCCGGCACCTGGATCACGCGGCACGGGCCGACGAGCTTTTCCGGATCAAGCTCATGGACGCGCTTTGCACCATCAATAAAATGATTCGGCGCATCGACGTGCGTGCCCGTATGAACGCCAAAGCTTATTTGGGAAACATTTGCCGTGTCGCCGCTAGATATTGATTTCGCCGCCACAAAACTAACTGTTGGGTCGCCGGCGTAGATCGGCACTGTTTCGCTGACGGCGACGGTCACATCGTAGATCTTCATCCAATCAGGATAATTCAGGAGCCGGTTTCGGGCAACATTTGGAAATGCGGTCGTATCTGTTAGAGATAAAATTACGATGCAAATTCAGCGCGACGAGCATGGAAGTAAGAAATATTAAAATGTTTGGCCCCCTTCCTAAATTTGCGATCTCTTCATCTTTGCGTAAAAATCCAGACAATGAATGTTTCGCGAATTTCCGCCTCAAGCTATTCAAATACCGCACCCCTGATCTGGAGTTTTCTTTACGGATCGAATCACGGCAAGGTCGAGATAATACTAGATAACGCACCAGCCCGCTCCGCGGAACTATTGTCGGAGGACCGCGTGGAGGCGGCCCTTGTCCCGGTCATCGCATATCAATACATCGACGGTGTTCGCTTGATCCCGAACGTCTGCGTCGGCGCAAAAGAACGTGCGCGAAGCGTTTGTCTCGTCACAAAATGTGAAGATCTGAAAGACGTGCGGTCGGTCGCGCTCGATATATCGTCACTAACGTCGGTCGTGCTTATCAAAATAATTTTCCGCGAGTTTCTTGGTTTCGAACCCGAGTGGCGCGAAGAAAACCCCGATATTGACGCAATGCTTTCGAATTCTGACGCGGCCCTTTTGATCGGCGACCCGGCGCTCGTAATGTCAGAGCAGCCTTGGTTGGCGGGCGATCTAATTTATCGCACCTTTGATTTGGCAGAACTCTGGAAACATTACACAGGCTTTGGTTTTGTCTTTGCAATGTGGATGACGCGCCGGGAAAAATGTGAGATCGATTTTGCGGCTGCCCGCGACGAAGGCCTAGCTCATATCGACGAGATCGTTGCTAATTATGAATCCGAAATACGCATTGGACGCGGCAAATTGAAAGAATATCTGTCGGAGAATATTTCGTACTCGATCGACGACACGATGCAGAGAGGCCTTGAGCTTTATTTCGAGCTTGCCGCGAAAAACGGTTTCATAGATAAAAACAACCCGATCGAAACAGCAGCGGCCGGCCGCAACGATCAAAAAGACAGTTAACCATGATCGGTCATATTTGGTTCTCACGCTGTTCTATACATCCCGCGTCACGTATCGCTATAAGGAATTCGAAGAAAAGTCTTTTGGTTGCGCAGATCAGATGAGAGGCCGCCGGAGGGATTTGTGAAGGGCGTCGTAGACAAATTTTCCGTCACTGGCTTTTAGGTGTTCCATGGTTAAAAGCGCAAAGTGTATTCGTTTATCGACGTTTTTTACAGAATCCACGATGTGTATGATCAGCCGCTGGTTTCCAGGTGTCAGGGCGTGAAAGAATCGGTCGCCTTCGGGGTCTTGACACATAACCTCGTTCAATTCTTCCGGCATCGGTAACCCATAGCGGCTCGTGTCTTTTTCCAGCCAGATCGTCATAATGCTGCCCTCGGTCACCGCAAGTTTTTGCCGGAGCGGTTTACTGACGGCGATCGCGAATTCACCCTTGCCAATTCCGAGCAATGCACACTGAAAAGTGTGACTTTCGTTAAGCGTACAGACTACACGCCGCGTCCTCGCGTCCGTTTTGAAACGATTCGCGATCTCGGCCGACACGGTCAGAAAATACCAGCCCGATGCTGATTTTGTGAGTGTAGACTTGAATTTTGCCTGGCCGGTCGATTTTGGCATGATCGAGATATTTTGAATGTGGATCGTGCGGTTCGGTTGCGGATAACTTCGCAAAGCATTATTGGCGAGAAAGCGCTGATCCAACAAATCCGCGTTCAAATCCGTGGCTGACTTTGCTAAGATGATAAACAATGGAAACGGATATTCAGCCAATTCTGGATAAGGCGTTATCAGGCGAGCGTCTTACCTCTGACGACAGCGCCGCGCTACTCGAGTCGAACGATTTCGTCCGCATCGGCCTTGCCGCGCATGAAATACGGATGCGGAAAAACCCGACCGAAACCGTCACATATATAATCGACCGCAACATCAATTATACCAATGTATGTAATGTGGTTTGCACATTCTGTGCTTTTTATCGGCGGCCTGGAAAGCCCGATACGTATGTGCATTCGATCGAAGAGATCGAAAAACGGATCGACGAAACGATCGCGCTTGGCGGCACCGGCGTGCTGATGCAGGGAGGCCTGCATCCCGATTTTAATATCGAATGGTATGAGAATCTGCTATCTACGCTGCACGCAAAGTATCCGAAATTTCAGCTTCATTGTTTTTCTCCGCCGGAAATACACAACATCTCGCTTATCTCAAAGCTCGATTACATCACTATCATGCAGCGGTTGAAAGATGCTGGCTTAAATTCTTTGCCCGGCGGCGGCGGCGAGATTCTCGATGACGAGGTTCGAGCACGCGTCTCGACAAAGTGCAATACACAGGAATGGCTCGATGTAATGCGTGCTGTGCACAGCGTCGGCCTCCGCTCGACCGCGACAATGATGTTTGGGATCGGCGACCGCATCGAACACCGTGTACGCCATCTTCAGCGCGTTCGTGAAGTTCAAGACGAGACCGGAGGATTTACGGCCTTCATCCCGTGGACTTTCCAACGCGAAAACACCGCCCTCGGCCGCAAGATCACAGAGGAACCGACCGGTATCGATTACCTACAAATGCTCGCCGTCTCGCGGCTGTTTCTGGATAACATCCAGCACATCCAGGCATCGTGGCTGACACAGGGGCTGAAGCTCGGTCAAACCGCCCTGCGCTTCGGCGCCGACGACATGGGGTCAATAATGATCGAGGAAAACGTAGTCTCCGCCGCCGGTGCTCATGTTGAAGCTAACGAACGCGATCTCCGCTACCAGATCCGCGAAGCCGGTTTCATCCCGCAACAACGTGACATTCTCTACAATTATATCGACCGCGAGGGGGTCGATGATCTCGACTCGAGCGATTCCATGAAACTAAAGCAGCTGAGCGTGGCGTTTGCGGATTGAGCGGGCTGCCCGATAAATAAGCTGTCGGGCAGCGCTCATGCAGTTGTCAGCCTAGTAGTTTGCGAAACAGATTTCGCCTGTAATTTCCACTTCGAATGGACCGTTAAAATCTCCGACTGTTTTGCCGGTAAAGAAGATCAAGCCCGTCGCTCCGGCAAATCTGCCGTTGCTGGTGTTGGGATCGATGTTTCCGAATTCGGTAAAAGCGTATGGAAAACCAACACCTTGAGTAATTACAGGGCTGGTCTTTAATTCCCCATGAATGGTGGTGATGCTCAGATCGGAAATGTAAGTGACCACATTCGGGTCAGGTGTAAAGATAAAACCAGCGTCAAAGTTGATAACATCTTCCAATTGCCCGTTAAGTATGCCGGCTCTTGTAACCGGTCCAGACACAACGCCGGTAGCCGGGTCAAAAACTTGAACCGAACTGCCTTTAAGCTTTTTGCAATTGCTCTTAGTTGATTGTGCTGATGCGGATTGTTCAAGCGGGAACAAAAATAGTGTCACCGCAATCGTTATGAGCGTAATAAGATTTCTAGTTTTTGCGTTCATTTTTTATCTCCTATTTATTCACATTAATGTTTCGTCCGTACTAACACCGGACTTCTAAAATGGAAAGTTCCGTGTTGCCGACGGCATCCGTGACCGTCAGACGGATGGTCGTCACACGATTCGGGCGGGAACGCATGCCTCGCACGGCACGAGATGCCGATACTGTTCTGGCTGGCTTCTCCCCGGTCTAGTCCTCCTCCTCAACGACGCGAACCCGCAATCCGTGCGGGTCGGCTCGTTCGACGCCGCCAACTATGTGCGATATCGGCACGCGGGCGAAAAATTCGCCGTTTTGTCCGCCCTCCGTAACCCGCAAAATGCCCAAGCCCGGAGTACTGCCGACCGCATTGTTAAAGGCTGCATTATTTCCGGTCAAAGGAATTGGCCCTCTCATGGAGAAGAAAATTCGGTTTCCGTTCGGGGAAATATCTAGCAGATCAGGAGCCGGATCGCTGCTCACATTGCCGCTCAAGCTGAACTGATTGACGATTGAATTCGAAAGCGTATCAACAATGATCATATTGTTAGCGAAACGCTCAACCGTCCAAACGTAACGGTCGTGTTTTGTGGCGACTACGCCGTGCGAATCCGAATTTGTTCCGTCGCGTGAAAAGATTAGCGACGGTACGGGTGTGTTTGGCGGATTCAACGATGAATAACCCGTCAAGGGAAATGAATATAGGTCCGATTCCAGTGGGCCGCCCGAATTGATATACATTTGTCCGCGTGCCTGCGTTCCGCCGCAGCCATCCGCATGAACCGTGCTTTTATCGTATTCGCCTACGATCGCCATCGGCGTTGCACGGCTGTTGACGACAAACAATCCGCCGCCTGCCAGCGTAACAAAGGTAAAATTATCTTTACGGTCTATGACCGGGCAGATCGGGCGATTGCTCGGACGTAAAATCGGGTCTTCGCAGGGCGCACCGCTGGGTGTGGTGCAGGTCGCCAGGTTGATTGTCGCGGCAGCGTCCAGCGTAAAGATGTTGGCCTGAAAATCGGTATTTATACGTTGAAGCAGTTTTCCGTTTTGATTTGCTACGACCACGAAGCTCTCGTCATGTGACGGGACCGCCGCATGCGCCTGCACGCCGACATCGATGCACTGAACCGGCGTTCTTGTCGCCGCGTCCATGAACAAAACGTGACCAGTTGCGACGAATGCTATGATGACGTGCGTTTGGTCGGAATTGAAGAGAAACATATGCGGGCGACGCGGAGCCGTGCCGGTTTGCGCTAAGCAAAGCGATCGGGCAGCACCGCCGAGATCGATCACGTCAGGCACAGCATTCGCGGCGTCTGCTCCGTCCAGATCTTCACCACTGTAAACATAGAGGGTGCCGCCGCCGTCCGAGGTGGTGTCGGATTGATCAATTGTCCACACTTCGTATTGTTTCGCGACCGCGGTGACAACCAAAAGAGTCAGAATCGCAATCGCGCTCAAAGCTATATTTTTCATCGTTTTGCCTTCCTTTTATGTTATTTTTCGATACGTTGCCATCTCCAAGTGTCGATTTCCGTGACCCCGTCTATCCGGTCAGTCATATTACGTTTAGTCATCGTTCGGCATGCTCGCGCCGAGGGCGATCAGACTCGTCACAGTGCTCCACAAAAGCGAAAAAAAGATCTTGTGTTTTATGGTCTAGCCCTCCGGATGTCTGCGATGAACCGGTCGAACCGGTTTACCGTCGCAGTTTTCTGTTCTCTGTCTTATAATCGTAGTCGTGCCGGTTAGGTTTTAAGCCATTGCAGGAGATCAGTGTTTCGCGGCATTTTCTATTACCCGCACCATAGCGTTGGTCTCGGGGGTATGTAACGAAAAAACTACTAATGAGCGGCTAAAAAACGGCGAAAGATCGGCGAAATCCGTCCTGGCAGCGGCGTGACATGCAGCAGCTTCAACATCTGACCCTCTCCTTCGACGACTTCACACTCGATCTGACGCGGGGCTGTCTGCTTCGAGGGGCGGTCGAGGTAAGGCTGCGCCCGAAATCCTTCGAGGTGCTCAAGTATCTGGCTGAAAGCGGCGGGCGGCTGGTGAGCAAGGACGAGCTGATCGAAGCAGTTTGGGTCGACACGGCCGTGACGGATGACTCGCTGGTTCAGTGCCTGATCGACGTGCGACGTGCGTTGGGCGACGCCTCGCATCGTTACATCAAGACAGTGACGCGCCGTGGCTACATCTTCGAGGCGGAGGTGGTGCGGCATGACCCGTCGGGGCGGGAAATGTATGACGCGGACGGCCGCAGCTTAGCCAATGAAGAAGAGCCACGGGATGAGGGCCGGAGCAGAGGCATTGCTTCGGAAATGCAAAACGCTCAAACGCCTTCGAGCGCAGAATACATTGTTGGTCAGCTCAAACGACACCGAGTGCCTTCTCTCACCGCGCTTGTGATTTTGTTGACGATTGGCGGATTAGGCTTTTGGTATTTCAACAGTCGCCCGGCAAGCACATCACGTATCG
This sequence comes from Pyrinomonadaceae bacterium, assembly GCA_049679665.1. Classification (GTDB taxonomy): domain Bacteria; phylum Acidobacteriota; class Blastocatellia; order Pyrinomonadales; family Pyrinomonadaceae; genus OLB17. Next base: position 78,163 of record JBAUGL010000068.1, read on the forward strand.
AATCCATCGCGGTGCTGCCCCTCAAATCGCTTAGCCCGGAGGCCGATGACCAATATTTGGGATTGGGCATCGCCGATTCCATTATCGCCAGAATAAGTCAGATCGAGGCATTGACGGTGCGCCCGACGAGTGCCGTTCGCAAGTATGTGAATTCGGAAGTTGACTCATTGGAAGCAGCCCGCGAGCAAAAGGTCGATTTTGTGCTTGACGGAACAGTTCAGCGTTCCGGCGACCGCCTGCGGGTCAGCATCAATCTGCTCAGAGTTAGCGACGGCTCATCGCTGTGGGCTGATATTTTTAATTTGAACTTTAGTGACATCTTCGCGGTGCAGGATAAAGTTTCTCAACAGATCGCGTCACGTTTGCGACTCAAATTGAACGTGGCGGAAGCAGCACGGCTTGCCCGGCGGAATGCTTCCAATCCGGAAGCCTTCAATTATTATACGAAGGCGGTTTACCATTTTTATAATATTGGTCCCGATCTGAGTACTCGGTCAGAGTCCGATCTGGCTATTGACCTTTTCAAAAAAGCTATTGAACTTGATCCTGGTTACGCGTTGGCTCACGCGCAGCTCGGCTACACATATACCAAGATCGCAGTGTTTCAGGAAGAAAACCCTGCGTGGATCGAACAAGCCAAAAAAGAACTTGCGATTGCAGAACGTCTCAATCCGCAGCTGGCGGAGGTCCACGCGGCGCGCTTTTTTGCCGCCTTTAGCCAATATGAAAACTGGAACATTGAAACCGCTTTCCGCGAACTGCGGCTGGCGCAGGAGATCGATCCTGATGTTGCTCACGGGGAATTGGCGGACCTTTACAATCACATCGGGATGGAAGACAAGTCAATTGAAGAATTTGAAACGGCGCTCCAGATCGACCCGAACAACGATTCTATTAAAGAAGCGTATATCGCCTTATTTTATCAAGTGAATCATGCCGATTTGGCTTTAGACCTGAGTAAACGATTTTTTAACCGTGATTCTAGTCTGCAATACTATCTGGAAAAAATGATGGCGAAAGAAGCCGAACCGCTTATCGAAATCGAATTGAAAAAAGCTGTCGTTTCCGACACGACGCGGATGCAGAAGATAGTATTACTCTCGTTACAAAGCAAACACGACGAGGCGCAAGCGGCGGGATTGAAGTTTATCGAAAATGTACGAAAAAATCGCGGCTACCATCATTACGCCTATAATACCGCCCGTGTTTTTGCACAAGCCGGCAATAGCGAGGAAGCCCTAAATTGGCTGCGCTATACGGCTGATAACGGTTTTCCGTGTTATCCGCTTTTTGAGCGTGACCGGTATCTTGACCCTATCCGTAAAGACCCGGAGTTCCGCAAACTCCTCGCCGAAATGAAAGAACAATGGGAAGGCTACGTGCGGAATTTTGAATGATGGACGTCCTTTAAGGCTTGGCAGGCCGCGTTACGTTCGGTGCCAACTATATGGGCTGGATAATAATAGAAGGTCTCCGCCGGAGCCTCGAACGAAGCCACCGCGCATGCAATCAACCCGAAATATTCTTCTGAGCCGGCCGAACAATTTTCAGTATAACCCGGAGACCGTCGTCTCGCATGAATTTCAGATCAAAGTTAACGGAACTTCATTCGGCAAGGCGCATTTCCCGAAGGATCTGCCGAAATCGGGGATCATCTTTCAAATTCGCAAAACGCGGCTCGTCTTTTGTCCAGATCATCCTTTCTTCCCGCGTTTCGAGGCATTTCCGCAACGCGGCCACCGCTTCGTCTGTGCGTCCGAGTTCGCTATCATGCATCGCTAAAAAATAGAGCGATTTTGGATCTGTTTCAGCCATTCTTTTCAAGCGAATCCGCATTTCGGCCGCTGCATCCACTTTCCCCGCGCCGTGATAGGCGGTCGCCAGCATTGATGCCCATGCAAAATCGGCTTGGTTAGGATTCGTAAACAACTCCGATCCTAATTCAATAACCTTAGCGTAGTCACCCTTGAGCAAATAAAGTTTTCCCGTGCCTCGACGGGCGAAATCGGAATCCTTGTCCATCTCAATGGTTGTCGCCAGAACTTTCAGCCCTTCGTCAAACTTGCCTTGTTTTTCCAGTATCGCGTAGAGTGGAACTCCCAGATCCGCCGAACGCGGGTCAAGTTCTCTAGCTTTGTAGATTTCGGTAAGACCTTCGTCGTAACGCCCCAAGGTTGCCAGCAAACGGGCGTATGACTGATGTGCGTTCACACTGTTCGGATCAAGCTCGATAGCGCGTCGAACGGAATCTTCCGCGCCTGGCCAATCCCAATCGTTTAAGTATTTTATACGGCCGAGCGAACTATGCGCGTCGGCGAGATTCGGGGCCAATTCCAATGCTTTGACCGTGGAGGTTTTAGCTTTTTCGTAAAGCGCTGGATCAGAACCGCTGGTAAAACTAGCCTGCCAGATATAAGCATCGGCGAGGCCCGAATATGCCAACGCGTAAGCCGGGTCGAGTTTTACTGCCTCCTGAAATTCGACAATTGCCCTTTCCGGATCTCGTTTTTCCAAAAAAAAGCGCCCGCGCCAGTATGAATCAAAGGCATCGCGGTTCTCCGTATCGCGTCTGGCCAATAGCATTCGGTCCTGATCCAGCAGCTGGTCAACTAACGATTGCGTTACTCTTGTCGCAATCGCATCCTGAAGACTAAAAAGATCCACCTCTGCCGAATCAAACGAGTCCTGCCAGAGCTGGGCGCCATCGCGCACATCCCACAGACGCAAATTCACGCGCAAACGGTTATCAGAAGTTTGTAGCGTTCCCTCCAAAACGGCATCAACTCTCAACTCTTCGCCAAATTTTAGCGGGTCCTTACCGGTCTCGGTATAGTCTATAACCGAATTCAATGGCCGCACCGCAAAACGGTTCAGGCTGCCCAAACGCGATATCAACGAATCGGACAAGCCGACCGACAACGCATTGCTTTGTTCGCTTGGTGTGAGCGTTTTCAGCGGTAAAATTGCGATCGTGCGAATATTTCGCTGCTTGACGGGAACGTCTGATAAACCGCGCTCGCCGCCGAGGTTCCACCAAACCGCAAAACTCGTAACAAAAAATAATCCGAGCAATATAATTGCGATAAAATGCCAGCGGATCTCCGCTTTTGGCGGATTCGCACGAACGCCTTCGCTGATATCGTCGCGGCCGAAGCCGTTACTCAGAACTCTTGCCAGAATCTCGTCGGTTTCGGTTACATCGCGGACGTCCGCCGAAAAACGGTAGCCGCGTTTTGGCAGTGTTTGTATAAAACGCCCTTTGTCGTGTTCATCGAGAGTTTTTCTGAGGAGCGAAACGGTGTATGTGATATTGCTTTCTTCGACAAACGCGTCGCGCCATACGGATTCCAGCAATTCTTCGCGGGAAACGACCCCTCCGCGTCTTCCGACAAGCAAAACCAAAATATCGAGCGCCTTTGGAAAGATCGGCACAAGTTCGCTGTCCCGCCACAAACTTGGCGTTTCCGCATCGAGCCGAAACTCTCCGAACTCAAAAAAATGCTTCACATTATTGGACATTGCAAGTAAAATCGGCGTTCCAACAAATTTCCAACATTTTCCAAAGGATTTTTCTTCCCATTTAAGATAATCCTGTTTGCTGAAAGGACGCAACTTTTTATATAGCGTCTGCTTTGTGAGAAGAATATGAACAAAAAAATAAAAATAACGATCACATCAATTGCAATTTCTACGGGCATCTTGTTAATGCTGGCTCCAACAGAGATGGTCGCTCAAAGGCGCCGTGTAATTGTTCGGCCGGTGCGGCACCCGATTCGGACGTCCAGGCTGTATGTTCGACCCGGCCATCCGATTCGCCGTGTTTTGCCGTCTGCGGTCATTGTTCGGCCCGCTCGCAGGGTTGTAGTGGTGAAATCGCCGCTGGTTTACATGCCTGTCATTACCTGGCGTCGAACGACGGTCATATTGCCGTCCCGCGAGCAATTGGCGTGGCAGGACAGCGAAGAGATCGATCGCGATGACGGCTGGGTGGATTCTAATTTTGGCATCGACCGCAGCGGAAACGCGTTGTTTCTTGATATTAGGGGAACAGCCAAACTCAGTTTTGCTGAAGTTACGTTTGGTAACGGCAATGTGCAGGTAGTCGATTTCGACGAACAGCGCCATAAAGCCGGCGTCTACAAACTTCTGGACTTTGCCGATGGCAGGCACGTGAGTACCGTGAGAATCCTGGCAAAGTCTGAATCTGACGAAACGAACCTGGCAATGTACCTGAGTAAGTAAGTCATGATCTTTTTAGGAGATATGAGACGCAGAATAATATTATCGTTAGCGCTCACA
>JBAUGL010000069.1:0-8498 GCA_049679665.1 Pyrinomonadaceae bacterium
CGACGGAAACCATTGGCGGCACTCAGAGTTGGAAGCAGACTTTCACCTTCGACCGCTATGGCAATCGGAGGTTTGACACCGCAAACACGACGACGCTTGCTCCGGGCTGTGCTGAAGCCATCTGCAATCCGCAGATCGACCCTGCAACAAACAAGCTTGTGGGATACCAATTCGACAACGCCGGAAATACAAAGGTCGATGCAAACGGCCAGACATTTACCTATGATTCGGAGAACAAACAGGTTCAGGTGAACAACGCAAGCGGCATTGTAGGCCAATACTTCTACGACGGCGACGGCAAGCGGATCAAGAAAGTAGTCCCCTCGACAGGCGAAACAACGATCTTCGTCTACGACGCTGCCGGAAAACTTGTCGCCGAATACTCAACCGTCGTCGAACCACAAACGACCGCGAAGGTCGCCTATCTCACCAACGACCACCTCGGCAGCCCCCGAATAACAACCGATCAGTTCGGGCAGGTCGCTTCACGTCATGACTTTCTGCCATTTGGCGAAGACACATTCACAACACAAAGAACGCAAGCTCATGGCTATACCGCCGATAGCGTCCGGCAAAAATTCACCGGCTATGAAAGGGATAACGAAACCGATCTCGATTTTGCTCAAGCTCGCAACTACAATCCAAAGAACGGTAGGTTTACTTCAACCGATCCTTCTCGCGTCAGCATACAGTTCGATAACCCGCAAACTTGGAATCGCTATGCTTATTGCTTGAATAATCCGTTGAAATATATCGACGACAACGGAAAGTGGCCTACCGGAACACATAGTAGAATTATCCGAAGGGCATTTGATAACCCTAATTTTAATCCATCTGCAATTCAACGCGGTAGCCGAAAGACAGATTGGGAAGGGACTAATATCAAAACCCTCAAAGAGAAGAATTCTCCGCAACACGCGATGACACCGGGTTCTCTGGTCAAAGAATTGGGGAGTGTTGAGAAGGCGCAAGAGTCAACAAGGAATGAGGCAAAACATTTCATAAAAGACAACCTAACTGAAGCTAAAGCGTTATATGACAAAGCGCAGGTGAGTGTAGATGTAGCCAGACCCAACATTATTGATGGCGCACTAGAAAAATTCGGGGCGGCTATGCACACGGTGATGGATAATGTTTCGCCTGCACATAGGGGTTTTCAAGTGTATGCCCTTCGGTATCAAGGCATCCTTAGCCCCGCGTCCGCTCTCGTTGAAGACATTGCGGCGGCGAATCAACATCGCGCAACAGAAGAAAGAGAGCCGACAGAGGCGGAAATGAACTTGATGGTTGATGAAATGCGATTAGGCTATCAGCAAACTTTCGGTCAGGAAGAGTATGAACAGGCGGTTTCAGAAGACCAGCGTAAGCTGACAGCCGGAAGATTGGCGAAGCGCGGAAGTGCGGGAATGTTAATAAAATGAAAAAGAAACTCCTGTCAGTTTCAATTTTCTTGATAACGCTTGCGTTTATTCCGTTCAATACTACGTTAGTTCCAGAATGGAAAGTGCAAGTGATAGATGAAAATGGAAATCCATATAAAGGCAAAGGTGTTAGGCAGTTTTGTGATAGTTATACCCTTGGAGTTTCTCCTTGTCAGGACTCAAATGATTTTATGCGATTAACCGACGAAAATGGGTATGCGGTCTTTCCAGAGAGAAAAATAAATATGAGTCTGCTTTTCCGGCTCATTCGTTCTGTTTTCAATTTTGTAATGCAGCTTGCTCACGGAAGCTTCGGTGTTGATATTTATTTGGATTCTACAGGTCCTCAGGATTATAAAAGCCTAAAATATATTCCCGGAGAGCCGTTGCCGGAAAAGTTCATCTTGTCGTCAGAGTCATTTAAGAAAACGGAAGAGCTAAGGAATTTTAGACGACAAACTTAAACGAGTTCGACTCGGGCGGAGACCTGTCGAAAATATTCGGAAAGGCAACTCCGGCCGCGACTCGGCGTACTTACGCGAATAATTTCACCTATTCGCCCGACGGGAAGATCGAACGGTTGAAGCTCGGCACCGGTGTGTGGGAGTCGGCGAAGTTCAACTCTCGCCTTCAGGTAACAGAGCTTTCCGCGGGCCGCGGGCCGTCATCGGGCAGCATCTGGAAGATGACCACCGAGTACGGCGAGCTTCAGACGAACGGGACGGTCGATTTGACGAAGAACTCCGGGAACATTGGGAAGCAGACCGTTAGCTTCGATGGGCTGACTCACCCGTTCGTGCAGACGTTCGCATACGATGCCCTTCAGCGATTGACCGAAGCGAAGGAGACGAGCAATTCCAACCAGACATGGAAGCAAGTGTTCGATTATGACCGATACGGGAACCGGATCATCCACAATAAGTGGATCGGGACCTCCCAGACCGTCCACGACAACAAGACGTATCCCGCAATCGACTCCGCGACGAACCGTTTTCAGGGGACACAAGGGTTCACCTTCGATGCGAACGGCAACATCACTATCGATCCAGAGGGTCGTCGGTTCACTTTCAACGGCGACAACAAGCAGACGGAAGTTCGAGACGCTCAGAATAACTTGATCGGTCAGTATTCCTACGACGGCGAGGGTAAGAGGATCAAAAAGGTCACTGTCTCGGAAACCACGATCTTTGTATATTCGGGAAGCAAGCTGATCGCGGAATACTCGACCGCCGCTCCGCCGCCAAACCCGACAACAAGATACACAATAACGGATCAGCTCGGAAGTCCGCGAGTGATTCTCGATTCGACCGGCGATGTATTGTCACGTCGAGACTTCCTCCCGTTCGGCGAGGAGATTGACCCGGACGGCATTTATCGCAGGACAGATCAGAAGTTTGGCCAGACCGACAATGTCCGCCAGAAGTTCACGGGTTACCAGAACGATGAAGAGACCGGACTAGACTTCGCCGAGGCGAGGATGTACGAGAACCGTCACGGCAGGTTCACGGCCGTCGATCCGTTGCTTTCGTCAGGGAAATCCGGCGACCCTCAGACGTTTAATAGATACGTTTACGTGATGAACAGTTCCGTTAACTCTTACCGATCCGACAGGATTGCAAGCGGGCGCTTGCCCGGCGGGAGTTCCTGGCTCCGGTTGTGGCGAAGGTGTTATTAGGGTCATTACAATTTGGGTTCGGACGCTTAACAATTACCTGCGATACAACGGTGGTTATGATGAGTCCGACCAACTGCCTGCGGGCACCCAGTATCGCGAACGATATACGTCTCACGGACCGATTCCTGAATTTGTGCGACCTGATGAACCGGTAGGCCAAGCTGTGCGTCAGTTTAACGAAACAATGCAAAGGGTTGATGAGGGTATTCAGCACGTTCCAATCTTTGGCTCCCTTTATAACTCTCAGAAGTCGGCGATGCTGGCAGATACAGGGCAGGGCAGCGGTGCAGATGCTCTCAAAGATACTGCCCTCTTTGGCGCAGATCTTGCTACAACGGTATTCACCGGTGGCGCAACTTCCGGGACAGGTTTGAAGATTGTTTCCCGGATAGATGAAGTACGAGGGCTGTCGAAGGCGGCCGAGGTAGCCGGGACCAGTGTACAAAATGGTCTTGACTCCTTGGTAGGCCAGCTGGCAAAAGGTAATCTGAATCCAGGGATAGGCACCAAAAAACTTTTCGGAGAGATTTCGTATGCCCGAGCAAGGGACGGGGCAAGAGTGTTCTTTAGAGAAGTGGGGGATGGGATTGAAATCCTTGCAAAAGCGAGTAAAAAGAACGAGGACGAGGTTATAAGAATGCTGAAGAACACATATGGAAAATGACCCAAACATAAAGATAAATAAGGCTGGATATTCAATCATAATCTTCTCTGGAAATTCAGACCCCATGCATGAAGCCGATGACAATGTTGATATCCAGGTCAACTTAAGCAACGGTAGTTATTACTCCGGAACGTTTTTCACACTCAAGAATATTCAGACAATATTCGAAAAGAATAAACGAACGGGTGAATGTGCTTCAGGTTTGTATTTTTCTTGCCCGGACCTGGTGGTCGTCGAGACGCTGAATGCGAAAATTATTGAACGCGTGATTGGCCTTCTCGTAGAGACGGGCGAGTTGGACGAGGTGTTCGAGCGCCAGTCCGATTCGACCTAGATCGTTGGGAAAGGTGGTGACACAGAATCTACTCAAACTCAATTACGGATACGGAACGCTGACGCAGAACAACGGCAGCGTCATGAGCCAGACGATCACCGTCCCGACGGCTGGAGTAAATCCGGGTTTTACGGCGACTCAAACGTATGGTTACGACAGCCTAAATCGAATCAAGCAGGCGACGGAAACCATCGGCACGGCCCAGACTTGGAAACAAACTTTCACATTCGACCGCTACGGCAACCGGCGATTCGACACCGCGAACACGACGACGCTTGCGCCGGGCTGTGCTGAAACAGTTTGCAACCCGCAGATCGACCCTGCGACAAACAAGCTGATCGGCTACCAATTCGATGGCTCAGGCAACACGAAAACCGATGCAAACGGCCAGACATTTAGCTATGATTCGGAGAACAAACAGGTTCAGGTGAACAACGCAAGCGGCGTTGTAGGCCAATACTTCTACGACGGCGACGGCAAGCGGATCAAGAAAGTAGTTCCGTCGACCGGCGAGACAACGATCTTCGTCTATGACGCCGCCGGAAAACTGGTCGCCGAATACTCAACCATCGTCGCTTCGCCATCAGAAGCGAAGGTCGCCTACCTAACCAACGACCACCTCGGCAGCCCTCGAACAACAACCGACCAATTCGGCCAGATAATCTCACGTCGGGACTTCATGCCTTTTGGCGAGGAGATCGCACGAACGAATTACGGCAGCGATTCCGTTCGCCAAAAATTCACCGGCTATGAGCGTGATATTGAGTCGGAGTTGGACTTTGCCCAAACTCGTTACTACAATCCGGCGCATGGACGCTTCACTACTACTGACGCTTTAATGGCAAGCGGTAGAACCGGAAATCCGCAGACTTGGAATAGATATAATTACGTTGGGAATAACCCGCTCGTTGTTACCGATCCGACAGGTGAAGATTGGATTCGTTCAAATGAGCGGGATGAAAACGGGCAATACACCTATCACGACGTGTATGGAAAGGAACTTAGAGAATATCTGACGGGCGGAGAATACTCCAGAATAGATTTTTGCGGTGCAGATTCTAGCATTATTGAGAGGAATGGGGTCGCGATCTATGAAATGTTTGCAAAAGGCGGCGGCCAGGAGATCAATACTCCATCGGGACCCGATGCAATATCGGCGTTAGTCGGTTCAGTCGCTGAGAATGCGGAAACTAAAGCAAAGACGGTTGCACTTGCTGCAGCGATCGGGGTCGCGGTCAGCACAAGCGCGGGAGTGGTGATGGCGGCGACTGGTGCCGCAGTGGAAACGGGGATCACAGTTCTTGGGCTGACGGAAGCGGGAGCCGGTACTTTGGGTGCAGCGGCCGCTTCTAATCCGGAAAAGACTTTACAGACCGTCACTCAACTATCAAACACGGTACTAAACAGCTTTTACCGTTTTATGAGCAAAGTTCCGGCCAATGCTAGATCAAATGCCTCACTCGATATTCTTAGGAATGGAGGCTACCGTTTTACAGCTACTTCCGCCGGAAATGTACCGGGTTCAAGGGCGATTTACGAAAGATCGTGGATGCAGGGGGGAAGACAATTGGATATCTCAAAACGACGATAGGCCCGAATGGAAACATTATTCACGTGAAGAACAAAATGCGTTAGGAAGTATGAGAGAGAGGAAAGAAATCTTAATTGATTTGGTCAAAAACAACGGGGATGTATTTGGCTTAGTTCAAGAGCTGGCACAGTACCCCTGGGATGCTGAATCGTCTTTGTACACTATAAACGCAGAGGACATTTCCAAAATGCTTGCTCGATATTCTCAAAGCATTATTGCTGCTAAAACTCTCGAAGATTGGGCAAATGCCATAGAGGGTAGAGATGACTTAGGGTTTGAAGGCGAAGAGATTCAAGAAATCATCAGTCAAATAGCCAACCCCGTTTTGTTTGGACATATATCGAAAGAAAAAGCTGAAACTTATAAAAGGCAGTTGCGACTCTTGCGTTGAAGTTGTCTTTCATTGACGCGAACGGTACGCCCGTTACCCGAACTGAGATGTTCTACGACGATCCTTCAACTACGGCTAATCTGAAAGAAGGCAGGGTTTGGGCGTCGACAAAGGCGATGCCCGTCCAGTTGGGGGCTTGCTAAGCCGGCAGCTGTTCATATATAATGTTCGTTTGCTGAGATGCGTGGGTACGTATCGAGTGGGTTTCGCACCCACTTTTTATTTTGGGTTGAAGTTAATGGATAAGACGTCGATTTTGGTCCGGATCAAGGAGATTGCAGCCGGAGCGGCTCGCAAGAACGGAGTCGAATTCGTTCACGCCGAACTTGGCGGAACGAAACGAACGCCATCTGTCCGAATCTTCATTGACAACGTGACGGGAATATCAGTTGATGATTGCGCTTTGGTCTCGCGTGATATCGAAGCCGAATTGGACAGCAACGATCTTATTCCATCGAAATATGTTCTTGAAGTGTCGTCGCCCGGACTCGAGCGTGAACTATACAGCCTGCAGGATTTCCAAAGATTCACCGGAAAATTGGCGAAAGTGAAAACTCGAGAAGCGGTGAATGGCAAGACGAACTTCGCTGGAATGATCGAAGCGGTGGAAGATTCAACTATTTTGTTCACCGACAGCACCATCGGCCAGATACGAATTAACGTCGCGGACATAATTAAGGCTAATCTCAAGATCGATCTGGAAGCAGAGTTGAAAGGGCGCTAGAGGCGGTGAACCGGCAGATTCGTGGTTCGCATATTGAAGTATGACAAGTATGACATCATCCATTGGACAGAGTATTGATGCATTGTGCAGCGAGCAGGGTCTCGATCGCGACATGGTCATCGAAGCAATGAAGGACGCGGTCCGCGCTGCGGCCCGTAAACAATTCAAAGCCCACGACAAGACCGGCGAGACAATTCAAGTCGATTGGAACAATGACGAAGGCGCGATTGAGATCTCGGCGCAGAAGGTTGTCGTCGAAGAGGTTGAAAATCCCACGTCGGAACTATCGCTTGTTGAGGCCCAGGAACTTGCCGGCGACGAGATCGAGATCGGCGATATGCTACTGCTGCCGCTTCCTACCGAAGAACTTGGCCGAATCGCGGCGCAGACTGCAAAACAGATCCTTGTCCAAAAGGTTCGGGAAGCCATTCGCGAAAAGATCTATGACGAATATATTGACCGCAAGGGCGAACTGATCAACGGTATCGTTAAGCGATTTGAACGCGGCGACATAATTGTCGACCTTGGCAATAATCTCGAAGCGATCCTTCCGAAAAAGAACGAACAGTCGCGGGGCGAGATCTGGAATCAGGGCGAACGAATCCGGGTAGTTATCGTCGACGTTTCCAAGGAATTAAAGGGTCAACAGATACGCGTTTCGCGGGCGTCTTCAGACCTTCTCAAGCGGCTGTTTGAAATGGAGGTTCCGGAGATCTACGACGACACGGTTGTGATCAAATCGGCGGTTCGCGAGCCGGGCGACCGGGCAAAGATCGCCGTTACCTCAAATGAAAAGGATGTTGATCCGGTCGGGGCCTGCGTTGGAATGAAAGGTTCGAGGGTACAGTCGATCATTAAGGAACTTCGCGGCGAGAAGATCGACATCATTGAATGGTCGGATGAGCCTTCGGTATTTGCGGCGAACTCACTCTCACCTGCAAAAGTCTCGCAGGTCCGCATAACGGATCTCAATAACCGAAAGATGGACGTCATCGTCGGTGAAGACCAATTAAGCCTGGCGATCGGCAAAAAGGGTCAAAACGTCAGATTGGCAACGCGCCTGGTTGGTTGGGATATAAGTATCGTAAGTGAAGAGGTTATCAAGAAGGAGATCGCTCAGCAGATGGGCCGAATGATGGCTTCCGGCGAAGCAGTACCGCTTACCGTGTTGGAAGGTGTCTCAACTACACAGGCTGAAATTCTCGCTGAGAAGGGTATTACGGATGTTGAAACCCTAGCGGTTACTTCGATCGACGACATTGTTGACCTATTGGACGTCAGTCTCGATGAAGGCGAGGCGATTATTGCGTCCGCCAAGAGCATCGTTGAAGCAAGAAACACGCAGCTAGGCGTCGATGACGAAGTCGAGGAAACAGAATCGGCGGTTGCTGGGTTTACCGACGTATCTGAACCTGCCGCCGCGGATGGTGTTCTCGATGAGACTATCGGAGCCGACGCGGATGAACCGTCAGAAGATCAATCGGAGGGATCCGATGAAGTCACTGTGGAACCGGCCGGGGAGACCGAAAGTACTGCGGCCGTCGACATTGAAATAGTATCGTCGGATGCTGTGGATTCTGACGTATCTGAACCTGCCGCCGCGGATGGTGTTCTCGATGAGACTATCGGAGCCGACGCGGATGAACCGTCAGAAGATCAATCGGAGGGATCCGATGAAGTCACTGTGGAACCGGACGG
>JBAUGL010000070.1:0-23529 GCA_049679665.1 Pyrinomonadaceae bacterium
GGTGTGTACGCGGTAGCCCATTTTGCGAGCTTCGATCGCAAACATGCGACCGAGCTGCCCGCTGCCGAACACACCGATGGTTGAGTTTGGAGGAAGTATTTTAGTCACGAATCGATAAGGAAAACCACAGATTATCACAGATACTCGGCGGACTTACCCTTGGTTAAGTTACATGCGTAATCCGCGACCGATCTCTTCTGCAATCTTTCCCGGACCGCGTCGCTCGTCAGCTCCCGCAAAACACCGGCGGCGATCCATCGGGCCGGTTTTGTATTCTGCAGCTTGATTCGTTCAGCGGTTTCGATGGCAAGCCTATGCAGATGAAGATTTCGTTTGCCAATTTGCGTAAGCGACCAATGCACAGCCTTTTTCACAAAATTTCGTTCGTCATCCGCACGTTGTTCGAGTACTGGAAGAAATTGCGCGATCTTTCTATCGTCAGCCTTTTTATCGTGAACTGCCAGCCATGCCATTAGAACAATTCCGGCGCGCTTTATAAATTCTTCATCGCGTTCGGCCCATTCGAACGCTTTCTCATACGCAAACGGCGTTTTATCAAATAGATAGCCGCAGCAAGAATCGCAGATCGCCCAATTATCGAAATCAGTTGCCCAAGCATCCATCTGTTTGCGTGTCACGAGGTTCGGTTCGTCGATCAGATATGCGATCGCGCGGGCCTCATGAATTCCGGTGTTCCAAAGTTCGAGCGCAACCGAGTGCCTATCATTTGTTTGTTTCTTTATCTCTCTAGCGATTTCTTTTAGCTGCGGAGCCGCAACCCCGAAGGCCTTTTTTGTCACGATCCCGAACCGCGCCATTCCAATGACGTTTTCGGGGCGGCCCAAGTATTGGAGCCTTTTGATGATCTCGGCGACCGTCATTTTAACTTAGCTTGGTCGTAAGCACGGTTTTGGTTTGTTTCGAGCGGAATGAGTGAAGCTTTTTTCGAAGTTCCGGACGCGAGTTTGCAAGAATCGAGATAGCAAGGAGTGCCGCGTTCTTTGCACCGGCTTCGCCGATGGCGAGTGTTCCGACGGGAACTCCGGCGGGCATCTGGGCGATCGAAAGCAGCGAATCCAAACCTTTTAACGTTTTACTTTCAACCGGAACACCAAGCACCGGCAGAACTGTCTGCGAAGCACACATTCCGGGAAGATGAGCCGCGCCGCCGGCTCCGGCGATGATCACCTCAATGCCGCGTGATTCGGCAGATTTAGCAAATTCGAATAGCAGATCGGGCGTCCGGTGGGCGGACACGATCTTTGTCTCGTGCGGCACGCCGAATTCTTCGAGCGTTTCCGAGGCGATCCGAAGTGTCTCCCAATCGGATTTGCTGCCCATTATTATTGAAACGAGTGGATGTTTGTCTGAATTCATAATCCAGGTCCTTAATTCGGATTAGATGAAGACTCTAGCTGAAAGATCATAGAGTGTATTTTCTTATATCCCTTATCTATCAGGTGTCCCGAACTAATTACGCCGAATAGCCTTTTGCACCATCGAAATTATAAAGATTCTCGGTCTTGATCACATCTAGCCCGGCAGAATCGAACCGCTGAAGCAGCGAGATTATCTGCGCGGGTGAAACGGCCGACCCTTCGCCGGTCTCGCTCACAAAGCGGCAGCGCCAGTGATCGACCGTGAAAGTGTCCGAGAATCCGCCTGGATATACTTTTACTCCGCGGTTTGCGATTGTCTGCAGCTTCAGGCCGTCGCCATTAACGGCCTCGACAAGTGCACCGAGTTCGTTCGCGACGCCGTAAAACGAGCCTTTCCACCAGTCGAGAAAAACATCCACTCCGACAAGGTCTTTCTTTTGCGGCACCGGCGTTGAATAGATCGGTTTCGGATCCGCGTCTGCAATATTTGCGGCGTAGGTGACCGGTTTGAGCGTTTCAGGTTTATGGCCTAGGCGCGCGACGACTGCTTCGGCAAATTCTTTCGTGCCGACTTTTTCTCTTGATACGCCTTCCTTAAACATATCGTAGGTGTGAACTCCGTCTTCTATTGTGCGGAGCCACGCGTTGTGCGCAGCCTCAGCAACGTCCGGCTGATTGATATGAACAAGCATCAATATCGAACCAAGGAATAAGCCCGAGGGGTTTGCAAGATTCTGACCCGCACGCCGCGGAGCCGAACCGTGGATGGCCTCGAACATTGCAACCTGTTCGCCGATGTTCGACGACCCAGCGAGCCCGACCGAACCCGCGATCTGTGCTGCGACATCGGACAACACGTCGCCGTAAAGATTCGGCATCACGATCACGTCAAAATTCTCAGGAGTATCGGCCATTTTCGCGGAACCGATGTCGACTATCCAGTGATCGGCCTCAATTCCCGGATATTCAGGGGCAATTTCGTCAAAAACGCGGTGAAACAGCCCATCGGTCCGCTTCATTATGTTGTCTTTGATAAAGCATGTGACCTTTTTTCGTCCAAATTTCTTTGCGTATTCAAAGGCGTATCGGACGATCTTCTCGCTGCCGGGCCGCGATATCAGCTTCAGGCATTCTTCGACCTGATCGGTCTGGCGATACTCAATTCCGGCGTACGTATCTTCTTCATTTTCACGGACGATCACGACATCCATTATCGGGTGCTTCGTGCTCACGAAAGGGTGATAAGAAACGCACGGCCGGACATTGGCATACAGCCCTAACGTCTTGCGAACAGCAACGTTAAGTGAACTGTATCCGCCGCCCTGTGGCGTTGTGATCGGGGCCTTAAGGAAAACTTTTGTTCGACGAAGCGAATCCCACGATTCGGGCGCTATCCCCGCCTGATTGCCGGATAAATATACCTTTTCGCCGATCTCGATCGTTTCGATATCGAGTCTTGCGCCCGCTTCTTTCAATATATGCAGCGTCGCAGCCATGATCTCGGGCCCGATACCGTCTCCGTGAGCAACTGTAATAGAAACATTCGACATAGTTTGCTTAAATCCTTATGTAAAGAAATGATTTGCTAAATGTGTGATTCTAACGAAAAGTCGGCTTCCCGCAAAGTCTCAAAGAAGCAAAAACAGGAAGGAACTTTTGTAGTAAAAGGGCTTTAAGCCTCGTCGTCATAATTCTCCTTCGGTCCTTTGACGAAAAATCACTCGATCCCATCGATGTTACGCGCAAGCTCAAAATCAAAATCGGTGATGCCGCCGCGGTCATGCGTCGTGAGAAGAAATTCGGCGTAGCCCCAGCCAAAGCTGATATCGGGATGATGATCGGCCTTCTCGGCCAGCTCGGCCGCCTTGTTCACAAAAACGAGACTCTTCGCGAAATTTGAGAAGTCGAACCGTCTTCTTAACCGCCCATCGTCGGCCGTCCATCCGTGCAGCGTTATCAGCTTCTCTGCGATCTCGGTTTCGGAGAGTTTCCTGCGTTCCATAGCGTGTTTGTCCTCCTTTGACTTTAAGGTATAATTTAATCTTTAAGTATTTTATTACAAAGAGATTGCGCGGGTTTATAAAAAATGCATTTTTGTCTGAACATCATATTATTGGCATTCCTCTTATTAACTATTTCGTGTTCGGGAACGACCGAGCCGGCTACACCCACGAAAACGTTCAAGACGTATATTCTCGCCGCAAAAGAGAAAGATACTACGACGATGAAACTGCTTCTTTCGAGCGAAACGCTCAAAATGCACGAACTTGAGGCAAAGGCACAGAATATTACCCTTGACGATCTGGTTAAAAACGAAACGCTTTTCACCGAGGGCCAAAAGACAATTGAGTATCGGAATGAGAAGATCGACGGGGATCGAGCCACCCTCGAAATGAAAACGTCATTCGGGACGTGGGAAACGGTCCCATTTGTTTTTGAAGGCAGCGAATGGAAGATCGACAAGAAAGGCTACCGCGACGAGTTGATGAAGGACATTGAGACACAAACTGATGAGCAGCTGGATAATTTGATCAATGAAACGCCGGAACCGCTCGGGAATTCTGAGCTGCGGGCCACGCCGTTAAGCAATTCAAGTGAATAAGGGTAGGAAGATCATATGAATATTATAGCAATTACGTTTGTCGCAGTTTCGGCACTCGGTTTATCGGGGTGCACGTCCCAACCGCAAAATTCGGCGAATTCGTCGACGGCTAATACCGTCGCGGCACCGGCAAAGGAAGCGCCACAGGCACCGGCGCTCAGCCCAACCGACACGCTAAAGGCATTGAATGCAGCTTCGAAAGAGAAAAATATCGCGGGTATTAAGAACCTTTTGTCTCGTGGCACGTTATCCCTGATCGAAGAGTCGGCAAAAGCGCAGCAACAGACCATGGATGAACTCCTGGCTGAAGATGACGGCGCTCCGTTCAAAGAACTGCCCGAAACCAGAAATGAACAAGTTGCTGCTGATTCCGCTTCCGTCGAGATAAAAAATACGGAAACCGGCGAATTTGAGGCGATGCCGTTCGTAAAGGAGGACGGCCAATGGAAAGTTGCCCTCGACCTTTACTTGAAGAAAATGGAAGAGGCGCTTGCAGAAGATATGAAGCAGCCGCCGGCAAACAAGAAAGCCGATAAATAAGACTCACCAAGGAGAATCTGTGACAGTTGTTAGACCGTTCCGCGCTTTGCGTCCAGATCCGGATAAGGCGCAGCTGGTTGCCTGTGTGCCATACGACGTCGTTCGTGAAGATGAGGTGCGTGATCACATTGCGCAAAATCCTATCAGTTTCTTGAGGGTCACGCGTCCGGAAGCCGAATTTCCCCCCGACCAGCCACCGTCGCCTGAAGCTGCTCATGAGCGGGCGGCCTCAAATCTAAAGAGTTTCATCGATTCAGGGGTTCTTCGTGTTGAGGACGAACCGGCGGTATATCTTTACCGACTTACGGCCGGCGATCATACTCAGACCGGTGTTGTAGCTTGTTGTTCGCTCGATGAGTACGAAAAGGGCATGATCAAGCGGCACGAAAACACCCGCCCCGACAAAGTAAAAGAACGAACTGCGCATCTCCTTACCCTAAACGCCCAAACCGGACTGATTCTCCTGGCATTTCGAGAATCGGGTCGAATACGAGAACTGATCAAAAATGCGGCGTCGAACACACCGCTCTATGAATTTACAGGTGTCGATGGTGCCCTGCACACCATGTGGCAAATCAGCGACGCTGAGGATTGGGTAGACGGGTTTGCGGCGGTGCAAGAGCTGTATATCGCAGACGGCCATCATCGATTAGAAAGCGCCGCGAGCGCCCGCCGAATGATGATGGAACAGAATCCTGGCCATCGCGGTGATGAGGACTACAATTTCGTTATGGCCGGGCTGTTTCCTGCCGGGGACCTCAAGATACTTGCCTATAACCGGGCGGTGAAGGACCTCAACGGATGTTCGGAAGAAGAGTTTTTATCAAGTATCCGGGAGAATTTCATCGTATCCGAGAACGGCTTGCGCTCACCGCTCGGTCATCGCGAGATTTGTATGTATTTTGGGCGAAAGTGGTTTACCCTACGATTTGCCGTTGAATATTTCCGGGAGCCCGACCCGATCGAGCGTCTCGACGTAAGCATCCTTCAGAATTACATTCTCGGGCCTATACTTGGTATCGACGACCCGCGAACTGACGAGCGAATCAACTTTATCGGCGGCAAGCGCGGTACTTTGGAACTTGAACGAATAGTGGACTCCGGGGAGGCCATGGTAGCATTTTCACTGTTCCCGACCACCATGGACGATATGTTAGCCGTTTCGGATGTCGGCGAGATAATGCCGCCAAAATCAACCTGGTTTGAGCCAAAATTGAAAGATGGACTTCTTGTCCATCTGATTTGACGATCGTCTAATGATCAACGAGTACGACCTTGCGCAACTTCGCCGTGAATACACGCGTCACGAACTTACTGAGTCATCCGTGTCCCCTGACCCGTTCGCTCAATTCACGTTGTGGTTCAACGAGGCCCTATCCGCGGAGATCCCCGAACCAAATGCGATGACGGTCGCCACCGTTGGCCGGGATGGCCGGCCTGAAGCGCGAATTGTGCTCCTCAAAGGGTTTAGCAATCAGGGCTTCGTCTTTTTCACGAACTATGAGAGCCGGAAGGGAAGATCGCTGGTCGCGGAACCGCGTTGTACTCTTCATTTTTTCTGGCAGGAACTCGAACGGCAGGTGATCTTAAATGGAAAGGCCGAAAAGACATCCGTTGAAGAATCCGAAGCGTATTTTAGGTCGCGCCCGCTGCAAAGTCGATTGGCCGCATGGGCGTCTTCGCAGAGCACCGCTATCGGATCACGGGCAGTACTTGAAGAGAATTTTGCCCAGGTAACCCAAAGATTCGCGGGAGGCGAGGTCCCGCTTCCACCTTTTTGGGGCGG
Organism: Pyrinomonadaceae bacterium; assembly: GCA_049679665.1. Taxonomy (GTDB): domain Bacteria; phylum Acidobacteriota; class Blastocatellia; order Pyrinomonadales; family Pyrinomonadaceae; genus OLB17. The sequence continues at coordinate 6,308 of JBAUGL010000070.1, forward strand.
GTTTCGTGTAATTCCCGATAATTTCGAGTTCTGGCAGGGCAGGCCTAACCGGCTGCACGACCGAATCTGCTTCGAATTGGGCGAGGAAGGCTGGAGAGTTTACCGGCTCTCACCATGAAGTCTATCCATAAACTTAGCAGCTAAAGTTTCGAGTGCGTCACCGGCCAGCGATTGTTCGAGTGGACTTATCTTCAGACGCAACGTGGTTCTACCTTTTCTAGCCACAACAGTGTGGAAATTAACAGTGCCCAGCTGGTAAGCTTCATCCGCAACGTCGTAAAGTTCAACGACGCCAGCGTCATCCTTGTCGGTATTTATCATCTTACGGTACGACCCGGAGGCCTTCTCAACCGTCGGGCTTTCCTCGACCGAATATGCCAAGGTTACTAGACTTCCGCCCGGAATTGCCGTGGTGCTGGCCGTGTACGCGCAGGTAAAACGACTTGAATCGTTGCGGTAGTGCTCCGTATTTTCCGCCACGCGAACATTGCGGCCGAGGATCAGTTTTGCTTCCTCAACCGAAAGTAGTTTGCACGGTGGGGCGTCTTCGATCGAGATTGCGCGGTTCCGCGTTAGTAATAATTCGACCGGACAGCTTGCCGATGCCATCACCAAAAGGACTATCAATGATGATCTCAGAGTCCGCATTTATTTTCATTGGCCGATCGGCAATTGAATATCCCGAGTTCCGAAGAGTAATCGCCCTGGGCCTGTTTTCATACTCAGGATCGGATTAAATCCGCCCTTTTCCACTATCCGCTGACGGGGTGATATTAATCGGTCACCCTCAAACAGTACCGAATCTATCCAGTCCTCTTTGAAATTAGTGCCGGTGACCGTCATATGAATGTGCGAGGCGTTCGTCGAATTCGGGTACGGTGCGGGTTTGATCGTCCGCAGTTCGTATCGGCCATTTGTATCCGTTAACGCCCAGCCGCGATATCGACCGTGTATGTGTTCTCCGCGACGGCCGTATATACCGTCAACGTCAGTGTGATAAAAGTAGATCAGTGTGTCCGATGCCGGCGTCTTGCCATCAGCACGGTACACCGTTCCGGCGATCACTATCGCCTCTACTGGGTCCGTTGGGCCAGCGATCGTCGTCTTTGACGTAACAGTGTTTGGAACGTCTCTCGCACCGCACCATTCACAGTCCGGTGCGCTGATCGCATTCCTGCGGATAAGTGCGAGTACGCTCGTATCTGATCTTTGCGCCAATCCATCGCCGCTGCAGCCCAGTAAATATGGAAATGCTGCTGCGATCGAGGCTTGTTTTAGAAATTCTCGCCGGTTTTCAATGTATTTATCCATAGCATTTTGTCCCCGATGGAAATTCGGGTCATAATCTGATCGAGACCCTAGCGTCTATTTAATAAACACCGTACCAAGGAGTTTTGTGACAACGAACGTATTGGAAACTGAACGGCTCCTTATTCGGCAGCTCACGCCGGCCGACCTCGATTGGCTCATAGAAATGCGAACCGATCCGGAGGTTTATAAGTATCTAGGCGGTTTGCGGATGCAGAACCCCGAAGCGATCGCCAAACGACTCGAATTCTATTTGGAGTGCTACGCGAAATTCGGGTTCGGAAGCTCTGCCATGGTGCTACGAGAGACAGGTGAGATCGTCGGCTGCAGCGGTATACAGCCACTCGAAGACTCGGGTGAGATCGAGGTCGGATATAGCCTTTACAAGAGATTTTGGAGAATGGGTCTCGGATATGAATGTGCGCTAGCATGGCTAAAATACGGATTTGAAACGGCCGGGCTGGAACGCATCGTCGCCTGCGCTAATCCGGAGAACACAGGCTCGCGGCGAATCATGGAAAAATGCGGAATGCGGTATGAGAAGATTGCAGAGTATTACGGCATGGAACTCGTTGTGTACGCCATTTCCAAGGAAGACTTTTTACACGGCTCGACGTTGTCTTAGAGAACTTTACGAGCGCTGAATTCTGGTAATGAAAGCAACTTTGATAACGGGGGCATCGAGTGGAATAGGTGAGGCCTTTGCGAGACGGCTTGCGGCCGACGGACATAATCTCGTCTTGGCCGCGCGCGGCGAACAGAAGCTCCGCGAACTGTGCGACGAACTCAAGCTAAAACATGGGATAGCGGCTCATTACTTCGCCGTTGACCTTTCCGAAGCCGGTTCGGACGAATCCCTCTTCGAAGAAACAGAGAAACAAGGGTTTGAAATTGACTGGCTGGTCAACAACGCCGGGATCGGTTCGATGGGTGATTTCGCGAAGCTCGGACTGGAAAAGGAATTGAGAATTATCCGGCTAAACTGCGAGGCACTGGTCGCATTAACGCATCGATATATTGTCCCAATGCGAAAAAGAAAGCGAGGTACGATAATTAATGTCTCGTCAGCCGCAAGTTTTCAGCCGCTGCCGTTCTTCGCAACTTATGCGGCGTCAAAGGCATTTGTTACATTATTTACGGAGGCCATCGCAGAAGAGAACCGGCCGCTTGGCATCAAAATACTCGCGCTTTGCCCGGGTTCGACCAAAACGAATTTTTTTGCCGCCGCTGATATAGACCGACCATTGCAGGTGAAGGGCCAGCAAACACCTGAGGACGTGGTTGAAACCGCTTTGAATGCGATAAGCAACGGACGATCGAAGGTCGTATCCGGTTGGGCAAACTACATCGGCGCTCTGATGGGTTCGTATGCCCCGAACGCGATCACGACACGCATCGTAGGTCTGGCCTTGCGGTCAAAATATCAAGAAAAAGAATGAGATTTACTATCCTCGGCAGCGGATCGACCGGCAACGCGGTGCTTATTTGCTCGGAAACGACAAAAGTTCTCGTCGACGCGGGCCTAAGCGCGACTGAGATATTGCGACGCCTTGCCGCGGTTGGCGTTGATCATCGCGACCTAGATGCGGTGCTCATCACCCACGAGCATGGCGATCACGCCGGCGGGCTTCGCGTGCTCTTGCGAACCCTGGACTGTCCAGTCTTCATTTCGGGCGCTACAGAAGACTCGTATTACGCCACTCGCAAGGGTCTGCAAAACGGCGATAGCGAATCCGCAAAACGACAAGCTGCCCTGAGGAACCGTACAGCGGCCATCCAATCAAACTGCGAGTTTCGGATCGGGGATATAGATTTTGAGCCATTCTCGGTTCCGCATGACGCGGCCGACAATTTTGGCTTCGTCGCCAAACGAAATGGGGTTCGGATCGCGACGCTGATGGATTTCGGGTATATGAGCAGGCTGATAAAAGATAAACTCCGAGGCTGCGACGCCATAATAATCGAATCAAATCATAGCCGAGATATGCTGCGAACCTGTTCGGTTTACACATGGGACCTAAAGCAGCGGATACTTTCCAGATCGGGTCATCTTTCGAACGAAGACCTCGCGGACTGGCTGACCTTCGAATTTGACGCGTCCGCCCGGCATATCGTGCTTGCACACTTGTCGCAGCGGGCAAACGACCCTCACCTCGCCCGAATCACGGCAGAAACAGCCCTGCATATGCGGCCGGGATTGTTTCGCGCTGAAACGAAGGTATCGTTATCGTTTCCTAAGGAACCAACCGATTGGATCGAGTTTTAGCGGTTCCGCTCCGCTGACCAACCGGCAATAAACGCCACCGGCAGTCCCACGAAAAACGCGTGAACCGCAATTCCATGCAACAACATCGGGAAAGAAAAGGCCATTCGCGGAGCCGCGGAGAGCGGAACAACGATGAAATTCATAACAAAATAGCACGCGATGCCGTATAGGATACCCCACAATAGAGGTCGCCGGATGAGCATCGGTAAGGCAAGGCTTGCGAAATAAAAGACTGTCGCTATTGTTGTCGCGATAAAGAAATGCAGCCCAAGGCCGAGCAATGCTGTTTTCCAACCGCCGGCGACCGCAGCGTCCCTTCCTAACAGGCCGGCCGCAACTCCCTGGAGGACGCGCATCGGGCTTGCGCCGACCAGCAGCCAAAAAAACAAGATCGGCTCGAGAATGTCAAAAACGCCGATAGCGACGCCTCCGCCGACGATCGTTTCTATTGCACGCGGCTTGCCTATGGCGGCCCGAGCGTCGATCGATGCTTCGTTTGTCATTTGATTCCCTCGTTTTTAGGCTTAGACTACACTACTCCGCGAAAAGTTTTCCGATGGAGCGGACAAATACCGTATTTTTTTATCGCGTCGAAATGAGCCGTTGTGCCGTATCCTACGTGATTGGCAAATCCATACTGGGGATACCGCTCGTCGTATTCCAGCATCATTCCGTCTCTATATGTTTTCGCCAAGACAGACGCAGCTGCGATAGAAAATGAAATGGCGTCACCCTTGATCAGTGCAAGCTGCGGAAGGTCGATGCCCTTGAGTCGTACTGCGTCGATCAGGAGAAAGTCAGCGCTCGGCGTGAGGCCTGCGATCGCGATCCGCATTGCCTTTTTTGTGGCTTCCAGGATGTTTATTTGATCGATCTCTTCAGCTTCGACTTGTCCGAATGAAAACGCGACTGCATTGGCCTTTATCTCCTCGGCCATTTCCACGCGACGATTTTGAGGAACTTGTTTGGAATCGTTCAATCCTTCGGGCAGGGTCTTTGAGGGATCCAGTATGCATGCGGCAGCGACGACAGAACCCGCGAGGCAACCTCGGCCAACCTCGTCAATACCAGCGATAAGACGAAAGCCTTGCGAGCGGGCCTGATATTCAAAATCAAGGCCAATTGAGTCGATATGGAGGTCCGCAAACAATGGGACACGGAGGTCCGGTTCATCTTTTAGATTAGAACCGATCCGCCCCGTGTCCTTCATTTAGTGCTCTCCAAAGTTTATTTGGCCGAGGGCTTTCCCTTAGTTCGTGTGTCACGTTCCTTGATCCTAGCGGCCTTTCCACGCAGGTCACGCAGGTAGTAAAGTTTTGCCCTTCGAACCTTACCGCGGCGGACGACGTCGACATGATCGATTACGGTCGCATGGAGCGGAAAAATGCGTTCGACACCGACGCCGAAACTGACTTTTCTAACGGTCACGGTCTCACGAACGCCGCCGTGCTTACGGGCGATCACAACGCCTTCGAAAACCTGAAGACGCTCTTTGTTGCCTTCCTTGATCCGCACGTGCACCTTTACCGTATCACCCGACTGAAAAGCGGGGATACCATCTTTGAGCTGCGTTTGTTCAACGCTATCTAAGCGATTCATTGTCTTATATTTATCGGCCAGAGGTCAGCAGCGTTATCCCGCTGCTCACGTTCACCATTCTCCTAAGTTAAAAGATCCTTCCTGTTCAAACTTGTCTTTTCCAAAGCCTTTGCTCGTCGCCATTTATCAATCTCAGCGTGATTCCCTTCCAGAAGTACTTCCGGAACCTTCATCCCGCGGAATTCGGCCGGCCGCGTATAGTGCGGGCAATCCAACAATCCGTCCGAAAACGAATCGTTGTCGGCAGATGTCTCGCTGCCCAAAGCATTGGGAAGCAGCCGGACTATCGCGTCCGTGACGACTAAGGCCGCGGCTTCGCCGCCCGATAATACATAGTCGCCGATCGAAATTTCATCCGTCACGAGCGTCTCATTCACTCGTTCGTCAACACCTTCGTAGCGCCCGCAGATCAAAACCAAGTGCTTTGCTTCACACGCGAACTCCCTCGCGACGGCCTGCTTGAAAACTCTGCCCTGTGGCGAGAGCAACACTACACGCGACCCCTTGGGATATCGAGAAAGGTCGTTGGTGCCCATAAGATCTTCCATCGCTGCAAAGATCGGTTCAGGTTTTAGCACCATCCCATCGCCACCACCGAACGGTCGGTCGTCGACCATCTTATGCTTATCTGTCGCCCACTCACGTATGTCGTGAACGTCTATATCGACGATCTCAGCGAGTTTCGCCCGCCGAATAATTCCAAAATCAAAGACCTCTCGGAAAAACTCTGGAAATATTGTTAGTACGTCTATTCGCATCCGACGAGAGACCTAAAATTCCAACAGCCCTTCCGGCGGATCAACAACGATCTCTTTGGCTTCAATATCCACGTCAGTACATATCGACGCCGCAAACGGGATCAGATATTCCTTCATTCCGCCTGTGACCACCAAGATCTCGGTGCCGCCCGTACGCATCAACCCTTTGACTGCGCCTATCTCGCTGCCGTCGGCAGTTCTTACAACGCACCCTTCAAGCTGCCAGTCAAAAAACTCCCCGTCTTGGAGACTGACCGATTCCGATTCGGGAACGCAAACCAACAAGTCTCGCAGCATTTCAGATGATTCGACAATGTCGTAACCAGCAAGCTTTAGGACTATCCGGCCATTTTGAAACCAATGGTTCTCAAGCGTCAGCGCGATCTCCGTGCCGTCCGATCGAAGGCCCCTCAACGATTCCAGACCATCGAAACGCTCGGGAAAATCAGTCAAGACGTCTGCAACCACCTCGCCGCGAAGCCCTCGGGTCCTCACGATCTTGGCGATTGCTATCAGATCAGAAGGCACTTCCATGGCGCGTCGTTAATCTTCAACCAAATCAAGGAGAAAACGCTTGCCTTGCTTTTGCCCCGCAGCAAACAATAGGCTGCGTACCGCTTTCACGGTCCGTCCTTCGCGCCCGATCAGTCGTCCCATGTCATCCGGAGCTACCCGCACCTCGATGCGGACATTCCTTCCATCAGCAATTTCGGAAACTTCGACAGCGTCCGGATCCCCGACAAGAGATGTGACTATTCTTTGTACGGCATTCTTCATTTGAACCATCCCAATTTGCGAAACTGAATTACTAATTAGCAGTTCAGTCTCGACATCGGTTATTCAGCCGGCGCAGCTTCCGGATTGTTTTTGATCAAACTTTTAACAGTTTCCGTTGGCTGTGCTCCGACGCCGATCCAGTACTGAATGCGCGAGTGATTCAATTTCACTTCCGCAGGATCGGTCATGGGGTTATATGTCCCTACGTTCTCAAGGTATTTGCCGTCACGTTTTGAACGCTTTTCCTTTACCACCAGACGATAGAAGGGCTTACCCTTCGCGCCGATTCTCATTAAGCTTATTGCTAACATAATTCTCTTATTGTCCCGTCAATCAATACCAAATATTACTTCAGTGTTCTGAAAGTCTCCCTCAACCGACTAGCGCCGCTTCTTATGGCGCTTTTTCTTCTTGATCCGTTTTGATAACGCGTCTTCGTCGTCATCGCCGCCAGGATCGCCGCCGGCGCCCAGAATACCCGCGAGTCCGCCGTTCATTCCGCCACCGAGCATGCCGCCGAGCCCGCCGGCCAGCCCGCCCATCATTTTCTTACCCAAACCGCCAAACAATCCGCCCTTATTCATTTGCGCCATCATTTTCTTCATCTGATCGTACTGGCGAAGAAGCTGATTTACCTCAGCGATGGTCGAACCTGAACCCCGGGCGACCCGTGTCTTTCGGCTCGCGTCCAGGGCCTTACCGCCCTGTCGTTCCTGGATCGTCATCGAATCGATGATCGCCTCGGTCCGCTGCATATGAACATCCACCTCTGCCGATTGTTCATCCGATAGCTGCATTCCGCCAGTCATCTGTTCGGGCAGCATCTTCATCAGTTTCGACATCGATCCGAGTTTTTTGAATTGGCCGAGCTGGCTGCGAAAATCTTCGAGCGTAAACTGGTTACGCGTCATTTTCAACAGCTGCTGCTGGGCCTCGTCCTCGTCGATCTTGCCCTGAACTTCTTCAATGAGCGTAAGCACGTCGCCCATTCCCAGTATCCGCTGGGCTACGCGATCGGGATAAAACGGTTCGATCGCGTCATATTTTTCGCCGACGCCGACAAATTTCACCGGCTGCCCAATCACCTGCTTGATCGACAGCGCTGCGCCACCGCGAGCGTCGCCGTCCATCTTTGTCAAAACGACGCCAGTAATGCCGACTCGCTCATGAAATACTTCTGCCGAACGCACCGCGTCCTGGCCGGTCATCGCATCGGCAACGAAAAGGACCTCGACCGGTTTTGTCTCAGCCTTGATCGCCTCAAGCTCGGACATCAACTCGTCGTCGATGTGCAGACGCCCGGCCGTATCGATCAACAAGGTGTCAAAGCCGGTTTCCTGAGCGTGCTTGAGTGCGCCCCGAACCAGGGTGAGCGGATCAGCCGTTTCCTTGTCCTGGTAAACCGATTGATGAACAGCGCCGCCAACTACTCTAAGCTGTTCCCGCGCAGCCGGCCTGTAAACATCTACCGAGACTAGCAGCGGTTTGCGATCCTGATTAGCCGCGAGCCATTTGGCGATCTTACCGGTCGATGTGGTCTTACCCGAACCCTGCAGCCCAACCATCATCACGACGTTCGGCGATTGCTTGGTGAAAACGAGCCGCGACGACGTTCCGCCCATGAGCTCGACAAGTTCGTCGTAGACGATCTTGACAACCTGTTCGTGCGGTTTCAGATCCTGCCAAACTTCCTGGCCCTCGGCCTTTGCCCGCACCGATTCGACAAAATCCTTCGCGACCTTGTAGTTTACGTCCGCCTCAAGGAGCGCCATCCGGATCTCGCGAAGCGCTGCATCGACATGCTCAGGCGTTAGTTTGCCTTGACCACGCAGATTCTTCAGCGATCTCTTCAGCTTATCGGACAGCGATTCGAACATATAAACACACTTCGGCCGTAAGAGTCGAAACTATAAATAATAGTGATTTGGTACCTGGGTGTCAAGAATCGGCGGCCTCGTGCCATTCTCGGCTCACTCTCTGGTACGTGTATTGCGATGACCATGGTTGTCTGTCGGTGTACGAAAACGCGACATTCCAAACTTGAGAAGACAGGAGATCCAGTATGAAATACAGATTTATTGCTCTGTTTATGGCGATCGTCGTCGCATCCGTAGGATTTACGGCCTGTGAAACGGGCTCAAATATGAACGCAAACATCCGAAATGCGAATGCGAATAGTTCGATAGTCGTCGTAAATTCGAACGCCAACAGTTTCAACCGAAATGCTTACGGTTCCAATAAATGGGACTCGAATATCACTCGGGAAGAATATGAAAAGAATAAATCCGAATACGAACGCGAAAAAGGAAGCAGCTCGATTGGCCAGGGCGCCAACGATATGTGGCTGTGGGTAAAAACAAAGTCGTCGCTTACTGCGACCGACGACCTTCGCGATTCAACGATAAACGTTGATGTCGTTAACGATGTGGTTAAACTGAAAGGCACGGTCGGGACGGCCGCACAAAAAGCTTCTGCGGAGCGGGTCGCCGACGCGATCGATGGCGTCAAGGACGTCAAAAATGAGCTGAAGGTCCAGCCGGACGATTCGATATCGAATCAGGTGGTTAACGGAAATTCGGCCGGAAATCGGAATCCGTAGTAGTTAAGATTGGGCGGGGTGGATATTTAGGATCCACCCTTCTCCAATTGGCGTTCGATTGCGCCTATTACCGCCAATACTGAAACAGTCAATATACACCTTGGGTCCCCGAATTCCTTACACTCGGTGCCCGGACACGGTTGGCACGGGAACTGCTCGAATACGATCTCGTTTGGCGCATCTGTCCACGGCCGCCAATGATCGCGATTGGACGATCCAAAGATGACAACGGTCGGGGTTTGAACGGCCGCAGCGATGTGTGCGATCCCGGAATCATTACCTACAAAGATCCTTGCCGTTTTAGATAGCGCAGTTATCTCGGGAAGTGAAAGATCGTCGAAAACCATGATCGGAACTTTCGCCTCGATTTGTAGTTTGTCGAGGACCGCCCGCTCGTGCCCGGCGGCCACCGCAATGGTCGAGATTCCCTGTTCCGCAAGAAATTCAGCGATCCGTGCGAAATTTTCCGTTGCCCAACGCTTCGTAGCAAACGCCGCGGCTGGATGAAGAAGGGCGTACTCGGCGCCAATTTCACCGATCTTTTGTTTAGTCGAATAAAAAGCCGCCTCGGTGACATCGAGTTTGCTTTTTGGACGATCCTCGACAGGTACGCCGACAAACCCTAAAAGCGCGAGTTGCTGCTCGGCGGAATGCGTCGATTTCTGACGCCAAAAGTCAGCGGCTGAGGTCAATAAATGATTGTAAAGAAAGGAGTACTGGTATTCTGTGTAACCGACGCGATGTTTTGCACCGCTCGCGACGGTGAAAAAAGTCCCAGTCGTCCCTCCGTGGAAATTGATCGCAACGTCGTAATTATTTTGTCGAATGCGCCAGGCAGCGGCAGCGCGCGCTCGGGTACCGGTCGGGATCGATATGACCTTGCTCGCTGCATCAATTCCGTCGAGAAGCGGTGCGACCCAGTCTTCAAGGAGAATATCTATCTCGGCATCGGGAAGAAATCGTCGGAGAGCGATAAGGGACGGCGTTGCTAACACTGTGTCGCCGATCGAACGGAGGCGGATGACCAGAACGCGCTTCACACTTTGCCAATCGATCTGCATAGCGAAAATCGAGAATGAGAAACTCTTAAACTCTAACTTCGTCGACTACCCGCATTCCATCGTTCAAACTTCGATGGTCGCTTCATCGACAAGCATCACGGGTATCTCGTCCCGAATCGGGTAAACAAGTGCGCACTCCGTGTTTACACATTTAAGGCCGTTCTCATCTTCTTTAAGCTCAACCTTTGACTTACATTTTGGACAACGTAGAATTTCTAAAAGTTCCGGGCTAATTGCCATAACTACCTCCCAATAAATAAAAGGGCAAGAGACCGCCTCAAGCCCTTTTTCTGATCGCCAACGCTATATATGCCATCCTTTAGACCGCTTCGGTTTTCGTTCCGCATTCGGGGCAGAATTTCGCACTTGCACCTAGCTCGGCTTTGCAATTCGAGCATTTTGCCTTTTCCTGGGTCGCTCCGCACTCCGAACAGAACTTCGCACCCTCGCGAAGTTCAGCCTTGCAGTTTACACACGGCACCTTACCTTCTACCATTGCGGCCCCGCACTCACCGCAAAACTTCACACCGGAAGCATTCGGTTTACCACAAGATGGGCACGGAAGTGTTGCAGCAGCACCGCCCGGACCAGGCGTCTGCCCGCCAAACGCATTTGCCATCTGTCCGCCGATCGCAAATCCGGCTCCAAGTCCGGCACCAAGACCTGCGCCACCGCCTTCATTCTGCGCTGCATCGCGTAAAGCGTCGGCACGCTGAAATTGAGTATATTTGTCCACATCGCCAAGCGCGCCCATCGAGGCCCGCTTGTCCATTGCGGCCTCGACTTCGGGCGGAAGGCTGATGTTCTCGACATAAAACTTCGTAACCTCAAGCCCGTAGCTTTTGAAATCTTCATTTATTTTGGCCCGGATTTGTTCGCCGACTTCTTTGTATTGAGCCGCAAGATCCAGGGCCGGAATTTTCAGCTCGCCCAAAGCGTCTGAGAACTCAGTAACGATCGCACGCTTCAGCTGTCCGTCAATGTCCTCAGTCTGGAAATGGGCATTCGTCCCGGCAACTTCTTTTATGAACTGGGCAGGATCGGCTACGCGAAGGCTGTAAGCGCCAAAAGCCCGAAGACGGACGATCCCAAAATCCGCGTCACGTAGCATAATAGGGTTCGATGTACCCCATTTCATGTCCGTAAACTGTTTGGTATTAACAAAATACACTTCTGATTTGAACGGAGAATTGAAGCCGTATTTCCAAGCCCCAAGCTTGGAAAGGATCGGCGTGTTGCCTCCATCGATCGTATATTTTCCCGGCTCGAACACGTCGGCGACCTGGCCCTCATAAACAAAAACAGCAGCCTGTGAATCGCGAACGATTAGTTGCGCCTCATTCTTTATCTCCTGGCCAGCTACGGGAAAGCGGTAAAGGATAGTGTCCTTTGAATCATCCAGCCATTCAATGACCTCGATAAACTGACTCAGTGCGGCCTCTTTGACCTTGTCTAACATGCTCATTCTCGGAACTCCTTTTTCGTTTTCTATCGTTAAAATATGCCACAAAGCGGCGGGAATTGGAAGTATTACGTATTCTCAATATACCTCGTAAACCTACGACCTAACGTGTGTCGGTGAAAGGCGACTCGTCGAAATGTAATCTCTTATCGTGGCCGCTCCGCTTTACCACATAAAAAAAAGACAACGCGGCCAACCCGCCCAGTCCGTCCAGTATTACGTCGTAGATCGAACCCGAACGCGAGGTCCAAAAGGATTGGTTAAATTCGTCGATCGAAGCCACTACCAAAACCAGGAAGAATGCGGCCACCTTCGGATAATTTTTAAAACGAGTTGATGAATCGGACAAAGCTCGAACAGCGAGAACCGCGAGAACGGCGTATTCCGCGAAATGGGTGAATTTCCTGAGGTAGACATGATAAAGCCGGAGGCTCGCCTCGTCGGCCGCGGGAAATACAAACTCAAGGAGCGGCCGGATGAAGCGTGATGTTTCATCCATCGATCCCGCACCGCTTCCCAGGCCAAGGACGACCCCGGTCCAAATAAATAACGGCGCATAAGCTGTTAGCCAGCTGCGCCGTTGTAATTTACTGTGTCTTTCAACCAAAATTCTATGAGTTACGCCGCGGCCGCTCCGGAAACGACCTCGATGATCTCCTTTGTGATCGCGGCCTGACGGATGCGGTTCATATTAAGCGTGAGGGTGTCGATCAATTCGCTTGCGTTCTTCGACGCGGAGTCCATTGCCGTCATTCGCGACCCTTGCTCGGAGGCGACCGATTCAAGCATTCCGCGATATATCTGGGTTTCGACCTGTTTCGGCAAAAGACGTCCGAATATCTCAGCTGCGGGCTGCTCGTAAATATACTCCGCGCCGGCCGGCGAGGCGGGATCATCGCTTTCCCCTGAACGAGCGATGGGCAAAAGCTGTTCGATCATCGGGCGTTGTGAAAGCACGGTCTTGAATTCAGTGAAAACCAGAAAAACCTTGTCGATCGACGTGTCTTCTGTAAAAGTCTTTATTACATTCTCGGCAATCGTAACCGCGTCTTTGTGATTGACTCTGCCGGCGCCCATCAGCCCAATGTACTCTTCAGAAAATTTCACGTCGCGGCGTTTGAAGAAATCCCTTCCTTTGCGTCCGACAGGGATCATTTCTGCCAACTTCGTTTCGTTCTCCTTCAAAAAAGCCTGCGTTGCCTTGATAACGTTTGCGTTGAACGCTCCGGCGAGTCCCTTATCCGCACTAACCAGAACGATAAGGTATTTCTCGTTACCACGCGCATCAAGAAGGGGATGGGCGAACTCGTCCGCGATTTTTGAGCTCATCCCGCCAAGTACGTCAGACATCTTGTGAGCGAACGGCCGCGACGCAACTACACGATCCTGTGCCCGTTTTAGTTTAGCAGCGGCGACCATTTTCATCGCTTTCGTGATCTGCTGAGTGTTCTTGACCGACTTGATCCGCCGGCGCATATCCAATAGACTTGCCATACTTCAACCTTGGATTTTCGGTAAATTGATTAGTTAACCCAGTTCCAATTCCACATTTCCCAATCCCAAATCTTTATGCTGCGGCGGAAGCGGCCGATTCCCATCGCGTTGCTTTGAAATCTTCAACGGCTTCCTTCATCGAGGCCATTAGATCGTCGTCTAAATTCTTCTTATCACGGACAGTCGAAAGGACCGCCGGGTGCGAATTCGAGACAAATTTAGTCAGTTCTTCTTCGAACCGTTTCAGGTCTTCGACGGCAACGTCATCAGCCAACCCATTTGTAACCGTCCATACGATGAATATTTGATTTTCGACTTCCATCGGTTGGTACTGGCCCTGCTTCAAAACCTCCGTGAGGCGTTTACCGCGCTCAAGCTGTGCCTGCGTCGATTTATCAAGATCGGATCCGAACTGAGCAAAAGCGGCGAGCTCGCGGTATTGAGCCAACTCGATCCGAAGCGTGCCCGCTACTTGTTTCATCGCCTTGACCTGTGCCGAGCCGCCAACACGTGAAACCGAGTTACCAACATTGATCGCGGGCCGCACGCCCGAGTTAAACAGGTCAGATTCCAAGAAGATCTGGCCGTCGGTGATCGAAATAACGTTCGTGGGAATGTACGCTGAGATATCACCTGCCTGCGTCTCTATGATCGGCAAACTGGTCAGAGAACCACCTCCGCGCGCTTCCGACATCTTCGCCGCCCGTTCGAGCAGGCGTGAGTGAAGATAAAAAACGTCTCCCGGATAAGCTTCTCGGCCCGGCGGGCGGCGAAGAAGGAGCGAGATCTCGCGGTACGCAGCCGCTTGTTTCGAAAGATCGTCATAAATCGTCAGCGCGTGGCGGCCGTTGTCGCGGAAGTATTCTCCCATAGCGCATCCAGTATATGGGGCCAGAAATTGCATCGCCGCCGGATCCGAAGCCGTGGCCGAAACAATGATCGTGTAATCCATTGCGCCATATTCTTCGAGTTTCTGCCGAACCTGTGCAACGGTCGACTGCTTTTGTCCGATGGCGACGTATATACAGATAACGTCCTTACCCTTCTGGTTTATTATGGTATCGATCGCAACGGCGGTTTTTCCTGTCTGTCGGTCACCGATTATCAATTCTCGCTGTCCGCGGCCGATAGGAACCATCGAATCGATAGCTTTCAAACCCGTTTGCAACGGCTCTTTAACCGGCTGGCGGTCGATGATGCCCGGGGCGATTCGCTCGATCGGAAAGTAGATGTCGGTCACGACATCGCCGGCTTCGTCTATCGGATTGCCGAGGGCGTCCACAACTCGTCCGATCAAGGCATCGCCCACCGGAACACTCATGATCCGACGTGTACGTTTTGCTTCGTCACCTTCTTTGATCTTCTGGAAATCGCCGAAAAGTACGCAGCCGACCTTGTCTTCTTCTAGGTTAAGCGCGAGGCCGCGAACGCCATGCGGAAATTCGAGAAGTTCGCCAGCCATAACCTTTTCGAGGCCATAGATCTCGGCAATACCATCACCTACCTTGATAACAGTTCCCACCTCGGCAACCGTCATACTCGCGTCAAAATTCTCGATCTGTAAACGAATGATCTCGTTGATCTCGTTGGCTTTAATTGCTTCCATTTTCTTCTATCGTCAATGGGACAATGTGTGATAGATCCATCTATCACAGATCATCCATTGATTAGTTCTTGTTTGAGATTCTCTAATTGTGTCCTTACCGATCCGTCGTAAATAGTTGAGCCGATGCGTGTTACAACACCGCCGATCAGTGCTTCGCTGATGCTGAAATTCAGAATTACAGTCTTGCCGGTAACCTTCTCCAGATTATGTTTCAATTCGGATCTTTGCTGGTCCGAGAGGTCCCTCGCCGAGGTGATCTCGGCGGAAATAACGGAGTTCCGCTCATCAATAACCGACGCGAACCGATCGCTTATTTCAGAAAGTTCGGACAACCTGCCGTTCTGTAATAGTACACGCAGGAAATTCGCTGTTGTAACGGACGGCTTCGATCGCTCGATCAAAGCTTCCAGAAGTTTTCCCTTACTCGTTTGCGTGATCGAAGGATTACCAAAGGCCGACTTCAGGTCCGGTGTGGAACCGAGCAAAGAGACCCATGTTGATATTTCGGATTTCACCGATTCAACATTACCGTCCTTCCCTACAACATCGGCAAGGGCAACTGCGTAGCGACGTGCGATCGTTTCAGCGCTCATCCTATTTCACCTCTCCGATCGATCGAATTCCGGCCCTGACAAGTTGTGCATCGTTCTGCGCGTTGATCTGTCCGCGAAGCTTTTCTTCTGCGAAACGAATACTTTCTTCAGCTGAAAATCTTCTCAGTTCACCCGATGCCTGCTGTGCGACGCGGGCGACCTCGCTTTCCGTCTGATGCCTGATCTTTTTAACATCTGACTCGGTCTGATCGATCACTCGCTGTCTTTCCGTCTCGGCCTCGGCTTCGGCCCGACTCATGATCGAGGATCGTTCACCGTCAAGGCCGATCAGCCTGGCTTCCGCCGATGTCAGCTTTTCAAGTGCGGCTTGTTTCGCGTCTTCGGCGCGGATAAGCTCGGCCCGGATCGATTCCCTTTTCGCCTTGAATGCGGCGCTCAATGGCTTTTTCAGAAGGTAAACCAGAATAGCGATGAAGATTCCCAAGTTTAGGAACTTCCATATCTCGAACCCCGGATAATTGAGATATTGCTCATAGAATCCGGCAAAACCACCTCCAGATCCCCCGGCAAACATCAAAGTTAAAGTTGATAAAAAAACTAGCATATGATTCGGGAGCACCCAGTGGCCCCTTACGATCTCAGAATACTTGATGCGATCTTGTCACCCATCGTTGACGCGTCCGCTGCGATCGCGGCGCGAGCCGTTTCGGCTTCCTTTTCCAGTCGGGCTTTTTCGGATGTAAGCGTTTCCGCGGCCGTCGTTCTAGCGCTTCCCAGCTTCTCGTTTCCGGCCGCGATCGCAGCTATGTGCTCCTTCTCGATCAATTCGTAGCCCTGGCTGCGTGCATCGCGCATCTCTCGATCGAAACGGGATTCTTTTTCATTTACGTCCCTAAGAATATCAGCTGCTTCGCCGTCCCCGCTCATATGCTTTTCGCGCGATTCGATTAGCCGATTGATCGGCCGAAAGAACGTCCGATTGAGGACCCAGATCATCAAAAGGATCAACCCGATATGTATAAAGATCGAGCCGTCCGGAACTAGCTGAATTGACTCGGCAAATGCCAGGAAATACATAAGTCTTCTTAATTAAAGGCTATTAAAGAATTGCGTAAATACCGCCGGATTCTCAAAAGATTTAAGATTATCACGGGCACTTTTAACGGTCAAGCGGCTGTTCGTTGCTCGTCAAACCCCTCGAGAATACCGTCGTGGTCGCCAAGAAACCAGTGACGATAAATATGTGTTAAAATTCTTCAACGGATATGCACGATCACGATGAGTCGAACCGCCGGCGAGCTCCTAGAAACCGCACGATCGGTATCACTAAGTCGGAGGCGGAACGGTACCGTTCGAAGCTGATATTCGACGTTCCTGTCGATTCAGAGTTAACCAATATTCTCGTTTGCGGTGACGCCTTTCGAATCCTCTGTGATCTTGGGTTGGCAAGTTTCGATCTGATATTCGCTGATCCGCCATACAATCTCTCAAAAACTTTCGGAGCAGCAAAATTCAAACGGACCTCGCCCGACGAATACGAAGACTGGCTGGATTCGTGGCTGCGGCTTTGCGTTCCGCTAATGAAGTCGACGGCATCGGTTTACATCTGCGGCGACTGGCGGTCGGCCGCGGCGATCCAGCGTGTCGGTTCAAAATACTTTAAGCTGCAGAACCGGATAACTTGGGAGAGGGAAAAGGGACGCGGGGCCAAGAAAAATTGGAAGAACACGGCCGAGGA
>JBAUGL010000071.1:0-13258 GCA_049679665.1 Pyrinomonadaceae bacterium
CTATCGTCGAATACCGCCCCAGATAACGAACATTTGCCGCCTGTTCATTGATTTCGTTGAGCGCCCCGAGCAACTCACTTTCGCTCGTCGGAGCCAGAAGATCGAGATAAAAATTAAACTCGGACGGCGAATCTCTGATCGGTCGACTCTCGATCTTCAACAGATCGATGCCGCGCCGAACGAAGGGGCGAAGGGCGTTATGAAGAGCTCCCGGTTGATGTGTCAGTCTTATGACTAAAGAGATCTTTTCACCTGTGTTCGTTTCATCCGGATCCATCGCGAGCAGCGCAAACCGCGTGTAATTCTCGGTGTGATCTTCGATATGCGAACGCAGGATTTTGCCGCCATAAATTTCGGCTGCTCGCTTGCCGCCGATACCAGCGCGCGAGATATCACCGCTTTCCACGGCTCGCCGCACGCTTCCCGCCGTGTCGTCCGCCGCAATACCTTTCAGATTCGGGTGCCCTGCAAAGAACCTCTCGCATTGGGCTAGTGCGGCCGGGTGCGATTCAACAGTACGGATCGATTCAAAGTCCGCCTCCGGACTTGCGATAAGAAAGTGTGAGACTGGCAAAATTATCTCCGCGGTAATGTTAAGCGAGCTGTTCAAGAGCAACTCGTAACACCTATGGACCGAGCCAACCAGACTATTTTCAAGCGGGGTCAGGATATAATCGGCCTTGCCTTCATCGATCGCTTTGAAAAGATCGTCAAACGTTGGGAATGAAACGGTTTGGCAATTTTCACCAAGTATTCCAAGGACCGCCTCTTCGCTGAATGTTCCGCGTTCACCGAGGAACGCTACCATTGCGGTTCCTGTTAAGCGCGTTGATTTGGTCACATTTCCATCCGAACTTTGAAGCGGCAAGTGGAACGTCCTTTGTTGGAGGTGCAGCGATTCATCAATGATCCGCTGAAAGATGCTGGCAATGCTCTGTTCGTCAAACGGACCACGATTGTCTTCGCGCAAACGCGCCAACACTTCTCGTTCCCGATTCGGGTCGCAAAGTGACGTATCGATGCTTGTCTTCGTGGCGCCGACACGTAAGGCAATTTCGGCACGCTTATTCAAGAGCCGAAGTAATTCACGGTCGATCGCATCAATCTCAGATCTGGGATCGTCGATCGGTTCGGTCTTCATACCCATAAAGCTATTACGACGCGGCAGATTGTTCAATGATCGCACCGAAGTGTGGGCTCAATGCATCGCTAAGCGTCGATCACACGGCCCATAGATGATTTTCGGCGTTGTAGTGAAGCCAGCAGTCGCTGTCATCTTTCCACTCCGGACGGAAACTTGTGCATACAACGGCCAGCGTTTCCTCGAGCGCTACGGATGAATGCTCAACGTTTGCCGGAACTACAAGCGTCTGATTTGCTCCCAGTTCGATGCTTTCGTTGCCAAGCGTGATCTTCCATCGTCCACGAACAACGTAAACGATCTCTTCATACGTGTGATTGTGCGAAGAGGTAATGGCCCCCGCTTCAAGCGAAACATGGGCCATCATCAGATTATCGCTCGCTGCGACCCCGCGCGAGTATCCGTCGTTGGAATAGCTCTTGGCAACCTTGTTCCAATCGTAGAACTTCATGTTCGTTCTCCTAATTTGTTTGCTTGTTTACAAGCGTTTTCTCACTCAGCCAGGGCATCATTCCGCGAAGCCGGGCGCCAACCTCTTCGATTTCGTGATTTTCGCCCTCTGCCTCCAAGCGTTTGAAATTGGATTTACCGGATTCGCACTCGCTCATCCACTCATCCGCGAATTCTCCGCTCTGAATCTCAGCCAAAATTCTCTTCATCTCAGCCTTTGTTTGATCTGTGATCACACGATTGCCACGGGTCAAGTCGCCGTATTCCGCGGTGTTTGATACGGAATACCGCATATTCCCGATTCCGCCTTCGTATAAAAGATCGACGATCAACTTCATCTCGTGCAGGCACTCAAAATAAGCCATCTCGGGTGAATATCCCGCCTCCGTCAGCGTTTCATAGCCGGCCTTGATAAGTGCCGTGAGGCCCCCGCAAAGGACAGCCTGTTCCCCAAAAAGGTCGGTCTCCGTCTCTTCTTTGAAGTTCGTCTCAATAACTCCGGCCTTTCCGCCGCCGATCGCCGAGGCGTATGACAAGCCGACCGCTCTTGTATCGCCCGATACGTCTTGATGAACTGCTAAAAGGCACGGAACGCCTCGACCTTGCAAATATTCATTTCGGACAAGATGTCCGGGACCCTTCGGCGCGACCATGAAGACGTTAATATCTCCAGGCGGAACGACCTTGTTAAAATGGATCGAAAAGCCATGCGCGAATGCCAAATACTTACCTGGCTTGAGCACTGGCGCTATCTCATCGCGATAAATG
Source organism: Pyrinomonadaceae bacterium (assembly GCA_049679665.1). Lineage (GTDB taxonomy): Bacteria > Acidobacteriota > Blastocatellia > Pyrinomonadales > Pyrinomonadaceae > OLB17. The sequence goes on from JBAUGL010000071.1 coordinate 2,360, forward strand.
CCCGGAGCCAATTCGTCGGGCACAAGCACCATAATGACGTCTGCAGAATCCGCCGCATCCCGCGTATATAGCACCTCTAGCCCGGCGGCCTCAGCTTTTGCCCTGGAAGCACTATCTTTACTTAACCCGACGACGACATCGCATCCCGAGGCCTTTAGGTTATTAGCGTGGGCGTGCCCCTGAGAACCATATCCAATGACCGCAACCCTTTTGTCTTTTATCAGCTGCGTATCGGCATCCTTATCATAAAATACTTTCATTAATGTTCCTCGTAATAAATTATATTTCTGCCGCTTTCGCTAGCGGCTCGTCCTTATCTTCTATAGGCGAAAGCCGGTTGATCGCGACACAACCTGTTCGTGTCACATCGTTCACCTGAAAGGGTTTGAGCATCTCGATAAAGGCGCTTACCTTTTCTTGATTGCCGGAGGCCTCCAAGATCATCCGATCTTGCGAAATATCAACTACCTTGGCTCGAAATATATCAACCAGGTTCAGTATTTCCTGCCGCTCCGCTCCGTTTGGGGCATTAACGTCGATCAATGCCATCTCGCGCTCGATATGTGGAAGGCTTGTTACCGCCCGAGCTTCGTGGACACGTGCAAAACGTGAGCACTGCTTGATGATCTGGTCGATCACCCGATCGTCGCCGTAAGTGACTATGGTGCACCGAGATAAATATGGGTCAAGCGTTTTCCCCACCGATATCGTCTCGATGTTATATCCCCTCGCGCTAAACAGCCCGACGATGCGGGATAGCTCGCCCGGTTCATTTGCAACTATTATTGAGATCGTGTTTCTCATTATTATTTCAATATCATGTTTCGAGCGTCACCCCCCGAAGGAACGATCGGGAAGACGTTCTCTTCCTTGCTCACGACAATTTCCATGATCGCAACGCCCTCGTAGTCCAACCCTTGTTTCAATACGCTTCGTAATTCATTCGGCTTTTCCGCACGCAGGCCAAGTGCACCGTAAGCTTCGGCAAGTTTGACAAAATTCGGTGAGATGGAAAGATCCACTTCAGAATAAGCGCGGTCATAAAACATTTCCTGCCACTGTCGGACCATTCCGAGATAACCGTTGTTCATGATGATCACTTTTAGCGGTATGCCGTACTGTATCGCCGTAATGATCTCCTGATTGGTCATTTGAAAACCGCCGTCGCCGACGACTGCAACAACCTGCTCGTTCGGGCGTCCAAGTTGAGCGCCAATTGCCGCAGGCAGGCCGAAACCCATTGTCCCAAGCCCTCCGCTCGTTAGCCACTGCCGCGAATGCTTGAATGGATAAAACTGCGCTGCCCACATCTGGTGCTGCCCAACGTCCGTCACTATCACGGCTTCTCCGCGCGTTACCCGGTAAAGTTCTTCGATCAGCATCTGCGGCTTTATTTCCGATTCAGACTTCTCGCAAACAAGTGGCACTGATTCCTTCCATCCGTTTAATTCTCGCCACCAGTCTTTTCGTAGTTCCCAGCTTGCGGCAACGAGAGCTTGATCCCTTGTATTTAGACATTTGGCGATCGCCTGCAAAGCCGACTTCGCGTCTGCGATCAGCGAAACATGCGGTGTTTTATTCTTTCCGATATTAACCGGATCGATATCCACGTGAACGATCTCCGCATTCGGTGCAAACGTCGCAAGCTTACCTGTGACGCGGTCATCAAATCTTACGCCGACGGCAAAAAGCAGGTCGCTCTCCGCGATCGCGGTATTGGCTGCAAATGTCCCATGCATGCCGAGCATCCCAAGGCTTAAGGGGTGGGCGGTCGGAAACCCACCGAGACCCATTAGAGTAGGAGTAACTGGCACTTTCAGCCGTTCCGCAACTTGTAGGAGCTCATCGGCCGCGTCAGCCGTTACGATGCCCCCGCCAACATAGAAGATCGGTTTACGAGCCTGGAGTAGTTTGCTGACAACGATCTCGATCGTCGCAGCGTCGACACTTTTTTGCACCGTCGTTTCATTGACGACACTTCCGCGAAGTTTTTTCGGTTCTCGGCAGATCTCGGCTGTAATATCCTTCGGGATATCGATAACAACCGGTCCGGGCCTTCCCGAACTGGCTATCGCAAATGCTTCATCGATTATGGCTTCGAGCTCGCGAACATCTTTCACAAGGTAGCTGTGTTTTACGATCGGAAGTGTGACGCCGAAAGTGTCAACTTCCTGAAATGCGTCGGTTCCGATCATGGTCGTTGGCACCTGACCCGTGATGACGACAAGCGGTATCGAATCCATATATGCGGTCGCGATCCCCGTAACCGCATTCGTCGCTCCCGGTCCGGACGTAACCAAAGCCACACCGACTTTGCCGGTCGCACGTGCGTAACCTTCCGCCGCGTGGACCGCTCCTTGCTCATGCCGTACGAGGTAGTGCGTGATCTCGTCGCGAAAGCGCCAGATCTCGTCGTAAATATGCAGAACAGCACCGCCGGGCAACCCGAAAAGTGTATCAACGCCGTTCTTTATCAAACCTCTGACGACGATCTCGGCACCTCGCGGAAATTCGGTTCTCGCGGCCGGTTCGCTATCGGTGCGTACTGTGCTCGTTTGTGTCGCAAATTTCATAACTACATTCTAGAAACAAAAAAGCCATTACCCGTTTCGGACAATGACCTCTGCTTGAAACCATCAGACGGTCATTATCTGAGCCTAATAACAACGACACTAATGCCAATTACGACATGAAGACACAAGAACGCTGAATCTGTGCTTAGCGAGTTTCCTCTTGTACCTGTTTCTTTCTCTCGTATTAACATATCTTTTGATTTGTGTCAGATTATAATGTTTAATTATGTAAGTCAAGAATTATTTTCGAAACTTGCATACTGCTAAAAATTCCAGGAAGTCGCATCTTAAAAACAAAAAAGTCACTATCTTTACCCAGATAGTGACTTTTTTAAGTACCGATTGACCGGAAAAAGCCCCTATCCGCCGCAAATGATAATGACGATAATGCTAATGTGGACAGCAATATTTTTAACGGCAAATGCGCCGTCTAAAAATATCGCCTCGAATTTTTCGATTCTTTTCCGCATTAGACTTTAGTCTTTCGAGATTAATTAACTACTTGCGTCCTGTCAACCACTAAAGTGTTGAATCGCGTGAAACTCTTCCCAAAACGCCTCCCCACACTAAAATACGTATGTATTGGCCTGGATCAGAGCATCTGCTACCCGCTGCCGCGCCGCGATCGTATTCACCGGTGAATTGTTTTTGGTAAACCGCTTCAACGCAACCAGCAGCATTTTCGCTTCGTCGCCTTCGCCGATCGCTGCAATGGTGTTCTTCGCCTTTGCCTCAACGCGTTGGATCGCGTCATTGCAATAGACGGAGGCCATATCGATATATCTTGCGGCCGTCTCCTGATTCGTCTTTTCCGCGAACTTCTTCGCTCGTAAGATCGCGGTTTCCATCTGATAAGCGTCCATGATAATGTCAGCGCAATTGAGCAAGACCTCTTGCTGATCAGCGAGCGCCAACATATATTTCTGGGCAGCCGTGCCGAGTACCATCAGCGCGACCTTCTTCGCATTTTGAGCAAGTTTCGTCTCCGCGGCCAGTAACCCAGAGTCGTCGTCCAACGACATTTGCGGATTTAGTATCTCGTCCTGCAGCGCCGATGCGGCTTGGAGCAACCCTAGTCTGCCCTTCATTGCGCGTTTCATCAATTGACCGGGAATAAGCAATCGGTTTATCTCGTTCGTGCCTTCGAAAATGCGGTTTATTCGGGAATCGCGATACGCTTTCTCCGCCGGATAATCGGCCGAATAGCCGTAACCGCCATAGATCTGCACCATTTCATCAACAACGTAGTCGAGTGCTTCCGAACAAGCGACTTTATTAATGGACGATTCAACAGCATATTCCTCTATCGACTGTAATTTCTTCTCGTCGCTCGCACCGTCGCCGATGAGCGAGTCGATCATGCCGACCGTGCGGTATGTGATCGATTCGGCCACCCATGTACGGATCGCCATCTCTGCGAGTTTGTGTTTGATCGCGCCGAAGCTTGAGATCGGTTTATTGAATTGCTGGCGCTCGTTGGCGTAACGAATCGCTTCATGTATCGCAAGTTTTGCACCGCCTGTTACCGATGCTCCAAGCTTAAATCTTCCGACATTGAGGATATTAAAGGCGATCTTCGCTCCGTCGCCTACGTTTCCGATAAGATTAGTTGACGGGATCTTGGCATCGGACAATATTAGCGGCGTGGTCGAAGACGCCTTGATGCCCATCTTGTGCTCTTCGCTGCCGGGGCGGCAATTCTCACTGCGCTCAACAACAAAGGCCGAAAATTTTTCCTTCTCGCCGTCGACCTTCGCGAACACGATATAAACATCCGCAAAACTGCCGTTTGTGATGAACATTTTCTCCCCGTTGAGGACATAATGCTGGCCGTCTTCGCTCAATCGGGCAACTGTCTTCGCCCCCAATGCGTCAGAACCGGAACCTGATTCCGTTAAGCAATATGCCGTAACGACCTCGCCCGAAACGATCTTCGGTATCCAAGTTTTCTTTAGCTCCTCGGAACCGAAATAGAGTATCGGAAGCAATCCGATCGAGGTTTGTGCTCCAAACGTGGTCCCAAAACCACCAGCGCGGCCCATCATTTCTGCGATCACAGCGCCTGTCGTTTGATCCAGACCCAATCCGCCGTATTCTTCCGGAATAGTTGCGCCGAGCAAACCAAGCTCGCCCCCCTTATGGACAAGCTCTCGAGCAACTTCCCATGCATGCTTTTCCATCGATTCGAGACTCGGGCGGATTTCGTTATCGACGAATTCACGCGTCGTTTCGCCGATCATCTTCTGTTCATCATTGAAATCTTCGGGCGTAAAGATCTCGGCCGTATCTGAGATCAAAAACTCGCCGCCCTTCATATATTCTTTTTCCATTTGTGCTTCCATTTATTCGCTCCTAATGAGTTTTCAGCCACAAATTTCACGAATATTCGTGTCATTCTCGGCTATTATCTTTTCTTAAATTCTCTCGAATATACCCGCTGCGCCCATGCCGCCGCCTACGCACATCGTCACCATACCGTAACGTGCATTCCGTCGTTTCAGCTCTTGCAACAAAGTCGCTGTCAACTTTGCCCCGGTGCATCCGAGCGGATGTCCAAGAGCAACGGCACCGCCGTTGACGTTCACTTTCGTCGGATCCATTTCGAGAAGCTTCATTACCGAAAGGCCTTGCGCGGCGAATGCTTCGTTAAGCTCGATGACGTCGATCTGATCCAGCGTCAGGCCCGCGAGCTTCAGCGCCTTCGGGATAGCGTAAACGGGTCCGATCCCCATCTCTTCGGGCAGACAGCCGGCAGTTGCGAACGAAACGAATCTCGCCAGTGGCGATAAACCAAGTTCTTTCGCTTTATCCGCGGACATGACGACCGAAGCTGCGGCACCGTCGGACATCTGCGACGAGTTGCCCGCGGTCACTGTCCCTTTCGTATGGAACACCGGTCTCAGTTTGGCGAGGCCCTCGAGTGACGAATCCAAGCGCGGCCCTTCGTCCTGGGCGAAAACGATCTCTTTGCGGCGGACTCGGCCCTTCCCATCGAATTCGTCAACAAGGACGTTGACGGGCACGATCTCGTCCTTGAACTTGCCCTCGCTGATAGCGGCCAACGCTTTTTGGTGAGAACCATACGAGAATTCGTCAGCCTGTTCACGTGTGATCTCGTATTTGCGTGCGAGGTTCTCGGCGGTAAGTCCCATGTTCAGGTAATAGTCCGGATATGTGTCGGCAAGATGCGGATTCGGACGAAACGTATTCCCGCCCATCGGGATCGCCGTCATCGACTCCAAACCGCCTGCGATGATCACCTCAGCGCCGCCGGTAGCTATGCGATCAGCTGCGAGCGCGATCGTCTGTAGGCCCGACGAGCAATAACGGTTTACGGTCATCGCCGACGTCTCGACAGGCAATCCTGCCAGGACCGATGACGTGCGAGCTACGTTCATTCCCTGCTCGGCCTCGGGAAACGCACAGCCCATGATAACGTCGTCTATCAACGACGGATCCACGCCCGATCTACCGACGGCTTCTTTTATCGCTTTCGCTCCGAGCTCATCCGATCGCGTGTTCTTCAACGTGCCCTTCGGCGCCTTCCCCACAGCCGTCCGCACGGCCGATACAATTACTGCTTCTTTCATTATTCGTCCCATATAGATCAAACTCCCAGTTCGGCCTGTCGCTTTATTGCCTGCAACATTTCCATTCTGATCAAACCGCTGAACGGTCCTATAAACGTCCAGTAGAATCCAAACTTTCGGCGGCTTGCGGGATCAAGGCATTTGATACGCGTCTCAGTCAACAGCTGAGTTCGTCCGTCAGCTTCTTCGACCGCAAAATTCCATGCCATTTTTGCGAAGCCGGCTTCGGCAAATTCTTTAAAGCTCACAGCCTCTACCTTCTTCAATCCGCCGCTCGGTTTCCAGGGTTGGCCGACCAGCCCAAGTAAAAGCTCGTGGTCCGTTTTCTCGCCGAGTGTCTCAAACGCACCCTCACGCATTTCGCGAAGCGTGATGTTGCCGGTCGACAATCCTCGCAGAAAGAACAGCGTCCGAATTATCCACGACTCGCCAAAATCGACCTCATTCACCGCGCGAAAAACCTCTGACGCCTTAGCACGAACCCTCGTTACGTGCCTTTCAACAAAATCGTATTCAGGCAGAAATTCGTCGATCAACATCTAGGCTCCTTTTCCGATCTCAAATATCTAATTGCGGGTGTAATCGGATAAATCCATAACCTTAAACCGTGAAATACGCTAATAAACGAAGCTTAAATTTTCGCGTTCTTGGCGTTCTTCGCGGTTAATTCCTTATACCGAAAACACATCACCAAATGGTCATTCACCATTCCGGTCGCCTGCATGTGGGCATACATTATTGTCGAGCCGACAAAATTGAATCCTCGCCTTTTCAGATCCTTGCTGATCAAATCGGAAACCTCTGTCTTCGCCGGTACCTGCGTTGTTTCTTTCCATCTATTTTTGATCGGCTTACCGTCGACAAAACCCCAAATATACTTATCAAATGACCCGAACTCCTCTTGCACTGCCAGAAACGCTTTCGCATTACTGACCGCCGACGCGATCTTCAAGCGGTTTCGGATAATTCCTTCATTCTCCAAGAGTCTGGCGATCTTCTTATCCGAATACCTCGCTACTTTTTCCGCGTCGAAATTGTCAAAAGCAACACGGTAATTTTCGCGTTTGCGAAGGATCGTGTCCCAGCTAAGTCCCGCCTGTGCCCCCTCCAATATCAAAAATTCAAATAGCCCGCGATCGTCATGCTGCGGAACGCCCCATTCCGCGTCGTGATATGCGACTGCTAGATCGTTTTTTGCCCAATCGCACCGACTCATCGTTTCTTCGCGATATACTGCATCCTTTTCTATCCAGGCCCCCGTGGCGGCCGCTAAAGCGGAAAACCATCCGCTTCCGTCACTCGTTTCGCCTGGCGAACGTGCCGTTTTGTATGTTTGACCAGAACTGTGTATGCATCGTCAAGGCGGTACGTGAATACAGCCAAAAACGGTGATGTTACGATCGTTCTCTGCCGGTCAGCCGCGGCACACGCCTCGACCTTCAGGTTCAATTCGTTGATGTGTTCGGCAAAACGCTCAACGATGTCCGGCTCGATCTCGCTCGGAGGCACGATGTCTTTGGACGGCGCTTTCGCTTTCTTTGAGTCTATCGACACTGCGTTGATCAGAAATCGCCCGGCCCAACCCGAAAACGGCGACCAAGTTTCCCAAAACGAATTTTGCCTGGAGCCGGTCGCGAGCTTCGCAAATTCCGGGTAGAACTGTTCATTTGTAAGAATGATGTGATCAAGACATTGGCCGACGCTCCAGCTTTTTTCCAACGGCTTCCAGTTCATTTGTTCTGCGGAAAAGCTGCCAAATGAATTCCGGACGCCATTTGCCACGGCATTCAGATCCGAAATTATCTTCTGTATCCTTTCATCCATTGATCTTCCTCTGTCAAGCGTAGAACGCCTCTAACTAATTTCGAAGCGGCTTCCCGGTCTTCAGCATCGACGCGATCCTGTCTTGCGTTTTCCTCTCGCCGCAAAGCGAAACAAACGCTTCCCGCTCAAGATCAAGCATATACTGCTCGGAGACCAATGTTTGATGGTTCAGATCGCCGCCGCTCATAACTCTGGCGAGTTTCTTGCCGATCAACGCATCGTGTTCCGATATAAAGCCGCCGCTTTTCATCATGTGCAGGGCAAGCTTCATTGCAGCTTGGGCGGATTCGCCTAACGCCAGAATATCTGTGCGCTGGACCGGCTGTACATAGCCGGATGCAGCAAGATTTAGAACTTCCTGTTTTGCGTCAGCTAACAAGCGGTCGCCGTTCATCGAGATCGAATCCGTTTCCCGCAAAAGGCCCCATGCCTTTGCTTCCTGAGCTGACGTAGCCACCTTCCCCATTCCGAGAAGCTCGAATGTTTTCTTCAAAAAAGCCAGTGGGTCCGCGTCCGGCGTGCGTTTTGCGTTATCCATAGCACGCATCGTCATCTCCTTTGTTCCACCGCCGGCCGGTATAAGTCCTACTCCAACCTCGACCTGCCCCATATACGATTCGGCAGCGGCCCTAACGCGGTCACCGTGCATCGAGATCTCGCAGCCGCCGCCGAGTGTCAGCCCGTAAGGCGCCGTTACGACCGGCTTTGCCGAGTAACGCAGCCGCATTACGGCTTGCTGCAATGCATGAACCATCATATTGATGTCATCCCATTCCTCTTCTTGAGCGGCAAGAAGGAGCAGCATAATATTTGCTCCGGCCGAGAAATTGCCCCCCTGGTTGCCGACCACAAGGCCTTCGAAATTCTTCTCCACCTCATCGATGGCGAAATTCATCATCTGAACGGTTTCGCTGCCTATCGAGTTCATCTTTGAATGAAATTCGAGACAAGCGACGCCGTCGCCAATGTCGATCAGCGACGCTCCCGGATTGCTCTTCAGCACACCCGTGCGCTCCTTGACCGATTTCAATAAGATAACGCCGGGATTCTCGGGAATCGTCTTATATCCGCCAGTTACAAGGTCAAAATAGGAACGCACGCCGCTCTCATTCTTATAAAATGTCTCTGCGCCGGAGGCGAGCATTTTCTCAATATTTGGGGGTACCGGCTGATTTTCACGCTTCATCCGTTCGACGGATTCTTTTACCCCAACGGCGTCCCAGCTTTCAAAAACACCGATCTCCCAGCCAAAACCCCATTTGATCGCGTTGTCTATCTCAACGATCGTGTCCGCGATATCAGGTATTCGGTTCGCTGAATAGCGAAAGGTCCGCGACATTGTTTTCCAAAGGAATTCTGCAACATTGTCGTCACCCCACACGAGGGCCTTTATACGACTTTCCTTATCTTCGATCTTTTTAGCTGCGTCGATCGAGGCAAACTTCGTCTTTGTTTGCGGCTTATATTCGAACGTATTCAGGTCGAGTTCGAGAATCTCAGTCTTGCCTTCGGCGTTATTGGTCTTTTTGTAAAAACCGCCTTTGGTCTTATCGCCCAATAACCTTCGTTCCAACATTCCTTCGATTATGTCAGGAACATTGAACACTTCTCGGTCTTCGTCATTCGGAACTGCGGGATAGAGATTCTTATTGACGTGAGCGAGAACATCCAGGCCTACAAGATCGGATGTACGAAAGGTCGCAGATGAAGCGTGTCCGATCGCTTTTCCAGTCATCTGGTCCACCTCCGTCGGCGTAAACCCCATCGCGATCATTTCGTGAACCGTCGCCATCATTCCAAATGTCCCGATTCGATTTGCAATAAAATTGGGACGGTCCTTTGCCGGTACGACGCCTTTGCCAAGTCGGCGATCAAGGAACCCGGCGATCTGACATGAAACTTCACCGCTGGTCCACTCCGTCGGAATTATCTCGACAAGTTTCATGTATCGCGGCGGGTTGAAGAAATGTATGCCGAGGAACTGCTTCTTGAAATCGTCGGAAAATGGCTCTGCGATAGATTTGATCGGTATTCCGCTCGTGTTCGAAGCGATCACTGCTCCTGGCTTGCGGTTGGCTTCAACCTCAGTAAAGATCTTATGCTTTATCGCGAGATTCTCGACGACCGCTTCGATAACCAGATCGCAATCCTTCAGCTTGACCATATCGTCGGCAAAATTCCCTACGCTTATCAATTTTGAGTTGTCGCCGAACATGTAAGCCGCAGGACGAGTTTTTGCCAGACTTTCGTAACCAGAGCGTGCGATCCGGTTTCGCACCTCGGGAGACTCGAGGCTCAGACCCTTCGCCTGCTCGTCGGCCGTTAATTCGCCTGGCGCTATATCTAAAACTAGCGTCGGAATTCCCGCGTTCGCCAAATGCGCGGCTATTGTCGCACCCATCGTACCCGCACCCAATACTGCAGCTTTTCCTATATTCATATGTAGTTTACGGCCGTTTGTTCCAGTGAAATATTTGCTAAATTATAACTGAATGAATGTTCATTCAGCAAGCGGCGAGTTGATCGTTTTACCTAATAAAGGCAAAATAATCGCTTAATTTCCCAAACTTCGTTGACAAGTTTCTCTCCACGGGTCAGAATTCCACTGTTTTACAAGGGCGAACCACGATTTTTCGAGAAGCGTTCAATTCCGCAATTCTCCGGTTTCGCTTCCCAACGTTCACTATAGTTCGGAGACAAAATAGAAATGAAGAATCTCGTGATCGCGGCAGTGGTTTCGGTGCTTCTAAGCATCGGCTTATTCGCTCAGGCTCCCTCCTCGACGAAACCGGCTGTCACTGCGCCGCCAAACAAATCTGAAACCAAAGCTAACGCCAAACCCAAAAAGAAGATCTTTCGCCCTAATCGCACCCAGATCAACGAGGCGCGTAAGATATTGAACGACATGGGAT
>JBAUGL010000072.1:0-4193 GCA_049679665.1 Pyrinomonadaceae bacterium
GGGAGAGGGCATTCCATACAAAGGAAATTATTCGTCGTGGCTTGAACAAAAAAGCAAACGGCTCGCACAGGAACAAAAAACTGAGGATAAACGGCAGAAGACGCTCGAACGGGAGCTTGAATGGATACGAATGTCGCCAAAAGGACGCCACGCTAAATCTAAGGCGCGAATCAACGATTATGAAAAGATGGTCGCGACTGAATCTGAAGCTCATTCGGAGGACCTTGAGATCTTCATTCCGCCCGGTGAACGACTGGGCGACGTCGTTATTGAGGCGCACGGGGTGTCTAAGGCATACGACGAAAAGCTGCTATTCGAGAACCTCGAATTTTCGCTGCCAAAAGGCGGTATCGTCGGGGTGATCGGGCCGAACGGCGCTGGTAAGACGACCCTTTTTCGGCTGATCACGGGACAGGACGAGGCAGATTCGGGCGACTTCAAAGTCGGTGATACTGTCAAGCTTGGGTACGTCGATCAATCGCGCGACAGCCTGAATGCCGACAAGACGCTATTTGACGAAATCTCGGATGGCCTGGATTTTGTTACGCTTGGCAAGCGTGAGATGAACGCCCGTGCGTATGTATCGCGATTCAATTTTTCGGGAAGCGATCAGCAAAAGCGTGTCGGGCAGCTATCGGGCGGCGAGCGGAATCGCGTTCATTTGGCAAAAATGCTAAAATCTGGAGCTAACGTCATCCTCCTGGATGAACCGACCAACGATCTCGACGTAAATACGATGAGGGCCCTTGAAGAGGCGCTCGAAAATTTTGCCGGATGTGCCGTGGTGATCAGCCATGACCGCTGGTTCCTGGATCGTATTGCAACACATATATTGGCATTTGAAGGCGATTCGAAAGTAGAATTCTTTGACGGGAACTACAGCGAATACGAACAGGATCGGAAGCGCAGATTCGGCGTGGACGCCGACCAACCACATAGGATCAAATATCGAAGCTTGACGAGGGCTTGACCAATGCGACGTTCATAAAAATATGAAGTTCCGATATTGAATTAGGCCATTTGGGGCCGCGGGTCCGCTCGCCCAATCAATTTATGATGTCCGAGTCCTGGCGGTCGTGCTCGTTTTGTTGGCGGGCGCGTGCGGTCGTAATGTCGACAGCCAAGGTAATTCTGCGGAAGCTCAGCCAACAATTCCGATCGCTGCTGCGCAGTCACCGAAATCGACACCCGAGTCTGCAGTTCCGCAGACCGTAATCACAAACCCGCAAAATAGTAAGACCGCTTCACCGATAGGAAACTTTGACTTCAAAAACTTCTCATATCCGCTTCCGCGCGGCTGGCAGCACGCGGATGGCAGCGACCTCGCGCTTGTTGCCGGCAATGTCAAACCGGTCTCCGGACATATATCAGAAGATATGAGCCCCGAAGAGCAAGGGGCGCGACTAGCGGAACGCCGAATAGGGATGTCGTATGTTACGACGAAGTATCTGGACCTTACGGGGGATGGCGATGATGAAGCTTTTGTTATTCTCAAAGTCGAGACTCAAGGGTCGGCCGTGCCGCAGTTGGTCTATATTTTTACCTTGAAAGACGGCGAACCTATTCTGCTCCAGCACTTTCGAACCGGTGACCGCGCCGATGGGGGGCTAAGGGACATCAGCATGGTGGACGCTCAGCTCGTCATCGAACTATATGGCCAAGACCGATTCGTACTTGGCGAGACTGAGACCGGAAAGATCACGGGCGATGAGGAACAACTTTGCTGCCCGACATATTTTACGCGCAGTCGATATAAATGGAACGGCGTGGAACTCATTCTCGCCGGTAAGCGCTTAACCTTCGAGACAGCCAATCCTTTGGGCACCCCGCAGGAAAACCTCGGCGAAATAGTCAACGAAAAAGGAGTCAAAAAGAAAAAGGGTTAGGTCAAATCGTGCAGTGCGTTAGCGTGTCGTCACATTCGCAGCGATAAGAGTGTCACGGATCAAGTTCAAATCATCGCCGATTTGTTTGCCCATAATCTTACGAACGTCTCCATCGCTATTTGTTCCAGGCCATACATGAATGACCGACCCGTCGGTTATTACTAAGATATGTGAGGGTGTAACTATTCGAGTTAAAGAGCTTGGTATATCGACGTCTTGATCCCACTGATAAAAATCTTGAAATCCGAAACTCTCAGCGTAGTTCTTTTGATCAATGCTTTGATCGATCGGAACAAACGCTACGGCCTGATAGTCGATGTTAATCTTTTCCGAGTATTCACGAATGTTTCCAATAAAATCCTTGGACACTTCGCATGCCATGCATTTCGGATCAAGAACGACGATCAAAAGCAATTCGCCGCCTTCCAGTTGGCGAAGTTTATTACCTTCACTGTTAGTCAAGTTGTTCAGTTCCAATCTTTCACTAAATTGGGGATTGTCCAAAGTTTGATTCTTAAGGTGGTAAAAATCAAAGCCCGGTTTGAGGAAAATACTCGGTTGGTGAATTCTCCGATACGAGATAACCGCGAGAGCTAAAGTTGTAATAGCGCATCCCAATACAAAAATTACGATATGAATTTTTGAAAGCCGCATTTAATTTTTAGATTTCCGGTCCCGGATTGGTCTCGCTTGATTGAATCTATCTAGTTGCCCGAGTGCGACTTTAAGAAGAACAAAATTGACATTTATTCTCGATCTGGGTTTACTAATCAATTTAACTGTCTCAAAAATTGATGGGCCCATCGCATCGATCAACTCCGACGAGAACGCGGAATGTGCCATATCACGCCCGATGTCGATCTGAATTGACGACTTTTCGTTCTGTTCATCGTTAAAGGACTTTACAATCTCGCGGAATACGTCTGATGCTTCATTTTGATTGCCATGCTGCGACAATAGCCCTACAAGGCTGAACCAATATGTGCTCTTTCTATAAAAAGTTTTGTCGGATTTTGTGAAGTTAATTTTTGCATCGTTCAATATCTCTAATCGAAATGGGAGACTCGAACTCTCGTCTTTAGGAAACTGCTTGACAAAGCCATATTGGGCAAACGCCCTTATAGAAACTGGCACATCGTCAAGTACTTTGTTTGCGCCTTGGATGTCCTGTTCATTGTATTTCTTATAAGCGAGAAACGATGCCGCACTTGAGCGTAGATCTTCCCAGAACTCCACATCCGCACTTCTTTCCTTTTCATCCATGCCAATTAGGATGTCAATACACAGCTCATATCGCTTTTCTTCGTGCGCTAGAAGAGCAGCTCGATATAGGTAAGCTGTTCTTAAAACAGGTTCACCCTTATGTTCGTCGGCCAACTTTAACAGCTCTTCCACCGACGAATTTTGTATCGTGTCAGTAAGTGACCGTGTTCGAGCCGATTGGCCGTCTAAACACACATTAATTGCCTGGATTACAGGGCCAATTTGCTCAGGCAAAAACTCAATATATTGATTTTTCAATTTAGCGACCAACGATGCTTCGGCAGTACAGGTTTCGATTTGCTTAACAAGAAATTTTGCCTGTAATTGAAGTATTATATCGGCAAATAATCTCAAAGACGCGACCTTCGCCGCCCGCTGCAACTTCCAATGTTCTCGAACCTCGGACGCTATCGTCTCTGGAAAGGCCGCAACTTGTATTACTTGCAATCTGTAATAGCTCGGTTCTGTTCGGGCCTTTAATATTGCGTTGTTAAAGAGTTTTACGGCTAACGGCTGATTATTCCTATTCAATTCCCAAATCAGTTTATAAAGCTCCCTCGGTGTCCCGATTCGAAGGGCTATTTCTCCGATTTGATAGGCTTTGACTGGCTCTTCGGGTACTATTTGCAGTGCAAAAGTTACAAGAGCGTCGGAATTTGAATTTTTATCCTTATCTGACGAATGCTCGACATCGGAAATAATCTTAATAAGCCTAGCCGTTTGCTTCTTATTGCGGTTAGCAAGGAGTATTAAGATTTTTCGAGTCGCTTCAAGTAGTTCGCCTGTGTTCGAACCGACCTTTTCAGGTGAGTAAAAGAAGATAAAATCAACCGATTTCACGAACCATGTATCTGCTTGTTCCGGGTCTGAATTCCACCAGGCATCGCCAAGTTCAGCAAACAGCAAAGCGCGGTCCAATTCCCCAATTGCAGTCGTTTCTCTTAAAAGGTTGGCAGAGATTGTTTCAGCTCGCGAATGCCACAATTGAGCCTGAGCTGCCGGCTCCTGCTCTTGAGAAATCGTAGTAATCGAACAGATACAAAC
>JBAUGL010000073.1:0-8610 GCA_049679665.1 Pyrinomonadaceae bacterium
GCCAATACTGCGGTGAGCATAGGCACGCAAAGGAACTTACGCTCGATCATATCTATCCTCGTGCTCAAGGCGGCGAGAGCACCCCTCAAAACTTGGTAACGGCATGCGTTAAATGCAACCAGCGCAAGGGCAACAGAACACCTGAACAAGCGAGGATGCCACTTCTTACGTCACAGAAATTGCTTCGGCTTGGGCTAGATCACGTACTCCTCTGTCATTACGCCGAAACGCGTCCGGCCTGGAAGAAGTATTTGTTTATGGATGAAGTCGACGAGGAAATTCAGAGGATCGCTGCTTAGTTCCTTTGTAGGGTTCGAATCAGAGTAGGACGGAATGGTACTGGTTGAACCCAGTTCATTCCGCCTTTTGTTTTTTACGATGCTATGAAGTTCAAAGATGAAAATGAAATACTGGCGCTGGTCCGATCATTTGAAGAAGCAAGTATAGGTCGGGATGAATGGCACCATGCCGAACACCTTGCCGTGGCGCTCTATTATGTGTCTCGTGTTGATCTCGACACCGCCACTCAGAAGATGCGTGGCGGGTTACTCAACTTGTTGCGTGAGGGCTTTGGTGTTGATTTCGCTAAAGAAATGCCATTCCACGAGACACTGACGACTTTCTGGATGCGAACGATGCATCTTTATTCGCTAGGTGCCGATTCGAAGTCATTGCAGGAAATGGCAAATGACGTCGTCTGTCTATACGACAAGGAGTATCCGTTGAGATTCTATACGAGAGAGACATTATACTCGGAGCGGGCGCGATCCACTTTTGTCGAGCCAGATCTCATAGATGCAGATCACCCATCAGATCATTTCAGCCCAATATAGTCATTTGCAGAATTCAGACCTCATAGCGTTTAATATTAATTTCCTGGGATCGACCGCAGTTGTCGAAGCGATGGAGACGAGTCCCGTGGGTAGAGGCTTGGTTCCGAGAAGTTTCAAGTAATTATGCTCAAGTTTTTTAATACTTTATCGCGGCAGATCGAAGAGTTTCATCCGATCGAAGCAAACTCCGTCCGAATGTATATTTGTGGTCCTACGGTATGGAATTTCGCTCATATCGGGAATTTTCGGACGTTTATTTTTGGGGATATTTTGCGTCGGTACCTGAAATTCAAGGGTTACACAGTGACACACGTCTTCAACTTGACCGATATCGATGACCGGATCATCAATGAGGCGGCAAAAAGGAGCATTAGCATAGATGAATTTACGGAACCATTCATAGCCGCATTCTGGGAAGATTTCGACGCGCTCGGAAACGAAAGGCCCGAGGTCACCCCGCGGGCCACTCATCATGTTTGGGAAATGATCGAGATCATCAATAAGTTACTAGCGAACGGCAAGGCGTATGAGTCGGAAGGATCAATCTATTTTCGCATCGCCGCGTTTCCGGAGTACGGAAAGCTGTCTAAGATCAATTTTTCCGGCAATATCACCGGTGGCAGCGAACGGGTGGATACCGACAAATATGACAAAGAAGATGCGCGTGATTTCGCACTCTGGAAGTTGGTAGGCGAAGACGAGGAACCTGGCTGGGACGCCCCTTTCGGCCGCGGCCGCCCCGGTTGGCACATTGAATGCAGCGCGATGTCGATGAAATACCTTGGTGAAACATTTGATCTCCACGCAGGCGGAATGGACCTTCAGTTCCCTCATCACGAGAACGAGATCGCCCAAAGTGAAGGAGCGACCGGTAAGCAATTTGCGAAATATTGGCTTCACAGCGAATTTTTGAAGATCGACGACGCCACGATGTCAAAATCGAAGGGAAACTTTTTTACATTCCGCGACCTTCAAGAGCAGGGCTATTCAGCGCTTGCTATAAGGTATTTACTTCTCTCGGTGCCGACACGAAAGCAATTGAATTTTACTTTTGAAGGGCTTCAGGGAGCGGAATCCACTATCGACCGGCTCCGAAATTTTCGGCGAGCTGTCTCGGAAGCGCGCACTTCTGCTGGATCGAGAACAGAGATCATATCACTTGTGAGGTCCCGCATCGATGAATTTGAGGCAGCCATGGACGATGATTTTAATACATCGGCAGCACTGGCCGCGGTCCACAATCTTGTGCGCGACATTAACACCGAGATTTACGCCGATCAGTTAAACTCCAATGATCGCGACGCTGTGCTCGATGCTATCTCGACGTTCGACTCGGTGCTTGGGATATTTGACCCAGTGGAAGACGGATCACTTGATTCTGAGATCGAATTGCTCGTCGAAGAGAGACAGGAAGCCCGTCGTAAACGAAATTTCGCCCGTTCCGATGAGATCCGCGAATTGCTCGCAGGTAAAGGAATAGTTCTGGAGGACACAAAGGATGGCGTTCGTTGGAAGCGAAAATGACGTGCTCTACCGATTGAGTGTTTATGCGAAAGATCTTTAATGTTGCAAAATGGGGCCTATCACTCGGCAGAGAAAGTCAAAATTTTCTCGGCGCGAAGTGGATAACCGCCTTTTTGGCTAAAGTCCCGAATTCCGGAAAGCGTTCATGGGCCCTCCGGATACTATCGTTAAGCCCGCACTATTTTCTTGATCCAGAGAATCCAGCCTACAAGGCAATGTCGAACGATGAATACTTGGAGGCCACATTCGCTGAAGGCGTTGAATCACGAGAAAAGATCTATACTCATATCCTTAAAGATCACCTAAATGGAAAAGATATCGTCCTTGACTATGGCTGCGGTCCCGGGTTTCTGGCGAAAGCGCTGGCACCTCACGTATCAAGCGTATTCGCGTGTGATATTTCGCCCGGGGCCTTAGCCTGTGCGCGGATCCTTAACGCCGCGGACAATCTTGAGTATGTTGCCGCCGATGATGCCGGGTTGTCCCTGATACGTGATGAAAGCATTGATGCCGTTATCAGTTTTGCGATGGTGCAGCACATCACAGACGATATTTTCGATCAGGTGCTGCGCAACATGCATCGAAAGCTTAGATCCGGCGGAAAACTGATCCTTCACATTCAGTTGCTTGATGCTGTTTGGCGGACCGAGGATGAATGGAAGGGCGACCAATCGCTAACAGGAAGAATTAAATACCGGTACGGATTACATTGCTTCGCTAGAAGTGAGGTCAATCATATTCGGGCGGTCGAGACTAACGGATTTTCGAAGATAAAAATCACCAGCATAGCCGATTTCGTGCCGGAACAGTTTGACGATATCTGCTCTCAAAGCCTTCTAGTCGCCGTGAAGTCTTAGATCATAGAACCACGCCGTCACAAAGGGTGCCCTTGACACTGGAATAGTTAAGCGCGACTTCTCTGAAACTATCCGTGTCGCGACAATACGAAAGGCAGGTATCAAAGGGCTTCGAATAGATATGGAGACTCACAGCACGTGAATCGAACTCCGGGAGATTCAATATCTGATGGATGGGTTCTTCGAGTTCGACCTTCGCGGCCAAACAATCTGACAGATCAAATTGGTCGGATTCCGACAATTTACAATACCCGCGAGATTCATCAAATTCAGACACCGAGAAATTCTGACCCCGAAGCTTACCAACGGGGACGGTCATCCAACATCTTTGGTCGGCGTGATTGTGAATTCGTGAAGCCTGCCCCTTTTCCCAGCAAAGTGCCATCATCTCAAAACGCTCATCCCTGTAGATCAAGTTCCGCGTATAGAACTTGTCACTCCAGAAGAAGTATCGAGAAAGGGTATCGACATCCACCGGGTTCTTACCCAAAAACCCGTAAACATTGTCGCAAACGAACTCCTCGTCGGACATTGCACTCAAGCCTTCGATTAGGCTGTTTACTTCGATCGTATTCATTTTAGTTCAATTTACCCGGGCATTTTTCAAGAAGTCAACAAATTCGGACACATTCCGCGTTAACCCCGGAAATGTCGCATCGGCGGTGCCGCTCGTGTTAATAACGGCGTAATATGGCATAGCCACGGTTCCAAACATTTCTTCTTCAAGCGTTTGATGCCGTTCATAGATTTCGCCTTCGCCATCTGTAAAAAGTTTCACAAGAACAAACTGCCTTAATTCTGACTCGACTTCTTTCTTTGTAAAAACGTTGGCCTCCATCCACCGACAGTTGGTGCACGTATAACCAGTGAAATCCACAAACACCTTCTTATTCTCAGCCCTTCCTTTTGCAAGTGCTGCATCATAATCATTCGTGATCCAATCCAACTCATCTTTGCCAGCGCCGTAAAACCGCGACGATGAACCCTCCAAGTCCGGGGGCAGGAACGATTCCAGCTCACCAAGCTTTGCTCCGAATAGGCCTGTAAGTAGATAAAAACTAATAGCCAGGCTTACGATAGCCGAAGCCAGTCGAAAAGCACCGATGCGTTCCGGTTTCGAATCATGTGTCAGTTGGAATTTTCCGAGAAGGTATATCGCCAAAATGATCCCGATAGCGATCCAAATAGAGAGAACGACGTCACGAGTGAAAATTCCCCACTTCCAGACAAGATCTACATTTGAAAGGAATTTCATTGCCGCTGCGACTTCGAGGAATCCCATTGCAACCTTGACTGAATTCATCCACCCACCTGCGCGAGGCAGCTGCGACAACCATTGCGGAATGAGCGCGAGAACGAAAAATGGGAGCGCAAAGACAGTCGAAAATGCAAGCATGCCTAGCATCGGCCTTTGCCAATCGCCTTGCGACGCCGAAACCAATAAAGTGCCCACAAATGGTGACGTGCACGTAAACGACGTTAGGGTAAATGTCAGCCCCATTAACAAAGCGCCGGCAACGCCGCTTCCCTCGCCTTCGCGGCCGCGCGTCATACCGTCCAGTTTCGTCAAAAGACCGGTTGGTATATTGATTTCATAAGCGCCAAAAAGGTTAAAGGCAAAGAATAAAAAGATCGCCGTTATAAGAAGATTTATCCACGGGTTGGCCGCGAATAGATTTATCCCAGACGCCCCGACAAATATTGCCAGCAGCATTCCCAATAACGTAAATGTGGAAATGATCCCTAGCGAATAAACACTCGCGAGTTTTACAGCCCTTGATCGATGGCCGGCCGAGTGGTTCGTGAAGTAAGATACCGTGATCGGGATCATTGGAAACACGCACGGCGTGAGAAGTGACAACGCCCCCAAAGTAACAGCGAGCCATAGAAATGCCCAAAGGTCATTCTGCGCTTGCTCCGGCTGCACGGCATTTTGGACGGGGACTTTTCCGGGTTGTTGATCAGCGGCTGCAGATTGTTGGCCGTCAACAGATCTTTTGATGGTCGTCTCGCCTGCGATAGACACACGCTTAGTCCTTGGCGGTAGACAATAGGTGTCATTGCACAGTTGAAACCTCACATCGACCGCAACCTCGTCCACCCGGGCTTTTGCCCCGGCGGTAACACTCATTCGAAATTCTGCATTGTCAACAAAAAACTTCGTTTCGAGCGGTTTGCCACCGATTATAAAGTTCGGGTCGGGTTCGACGCGTGGTTCCGGCCATTCGATTTTTGGAGAAATCGTAAATCGATCGCTTTCTGCTGGCTTGAACGTCGTCGCAATTGGGCCGCCAGATGGCTGATCTGGGGCATATAGATGCCAACCAGGTTCGATATCCGCCTTCAGCACAACTTTGAAAGTCGCTTCCGTTTCGACTACTTTACCTTTTGAATCCGATTCGAGGCTCCATTTCGTCGGGTCCTGCGCGACCACGGCCAAAGGAAAAACTAAAAGAAAAATGATTACTCTACAACAGGTGCTCAGCATAAAAACAACAGCCAGTTTTACTATAACATTTTGCTTTTAGGCGTAAAAATAAAGAGTCGCCCAATCTTTTGCAGAATGTGTTTTTGTCGCATATAATATTGTTTTCAAGTACTTATGACAATTTGACTGCATATTACGGAGTGGAGGAATTCGACTTTGCCAAAAGCAGCTGCGCGTCAACAGACAAACCCGAAAACGACCAAAAGCTCGAAGAATGGAAACGAAGTACCAGGCAAACCGCACCTTTTTACCGGTATGACCGAAACTGAAGTAGAACTCGCCAAATCCGAATATTCCAAGCGGCGAAAGTCTCAACTCGCACAAATTAAGAAAACGGATAAAAAACTTCTTCGGGAGATGCTGTATCAGATGGTCTTCGGGCGCGTTTTCGAAGAAAAATGCGCTGAAGTCTACCGAATGGGCAAGATCGGGGGATTCTGCCATTTGTATATCGGCCAGGAAGCTATCGCGGTGGGTTCAATGATGGCGCTCCGTCCAGACGATATGGTTATAACGGCATATCGTGACCACGTGCAGGCCCTTATCAAAGGGATCTCGCCGGAGGCGGTTATGGCTGAACTTTACGGCAAGGCAGGCGGTTGTGTAAACGGCAAGGGCGGTTCGATGCATATGTTTTCCAAAGAACTCGGATTCTACGGCGGTCACGGCATCGTAGGCGGCCAGATCGGTGTTGGAACCGGAATGGCCTATGCATCTAAATATAAGGGAACGGATCAAGTCACTCTATGTTTCTTCGGAGAAGCTGCTGTTAACCAGGGAATATTCCACGAATCTCTTAATATGGCACAGCTTTGGAAGCTGCCCTGCATATATATTTGTGAGAACAATCAGTACGGGATGGGCACTTCTCAGCGACGGGCAATGAGCATCAGCAGCATTGCAAAAAAAGGTGACGCCTACGGGATAGCCAATGAGTTCGTTGACGGAATGGATGTTATGGCTGTTCGGGAAGCAACGCTTCGTGCGATCGAACGCGCCAGAAATCATTCGGAACCGACCCTGCTCGAAATCCGAGCGTACAGGTTTATGGGACATTCGATGTCCGATCCGGGCAATTACCGTACACGCGACGAGATCAAAAAGTATCAGGAACGCGATCCGATAGTGTTGTTCAAAGACAGTCTGAAAGAAGCAAAGATATTGAGCGACAAAGATTTCGAAGGGGTGGAGAATGAGGCCAAGAGTGCGGTTGAGAAAGCAGTAAAATTCGCCGACGAAAGTCCGCTGCCGCAGGAAAGTGAATTGTTTACGGATGTTTATGCCTAAGAAATATGCCATGTGTAAGTCAGTTTTTTGGAATTGCGATCTACTTTTATTTTAGTGAACACTCACCGCCCCATTTTCACGCTTGGTACGCAGGTGATGAGGCTGTTTACGAAATAGAGACTCTTCGGCTATACGCCGGTAGATTGCCGCGACGTGCACACAACCTTGTTTTGGAATGGGCTGACCAACATCGCGAAGAGTTGATGGGTTGTTGGAACGTCGCAAGGGACGGTGGAACGCCGAATCAGATCGAACCACTAAAATAATATGGAATTGGTTAGAGTAAGAGATGTAAAACCGCTTCATGATTTTGTTGTCCACGTTTGGTTTTCTAATGACACCGATCGTGAGATTGATTTGGATAAATATCTGAGGGGACCTGTTTTCGAGGAAATCAGATCGAATCCTGACGTTTTTCGCTCCATAAAAGTGGACAAGAGAATGAAAACCATCTGTTGGGAAAACGGTGCGGATATTGACCCTGACACGCTGTATCACGATCTTACACCGGCTTGGGCTGAGGAAATAGTTTTGACAAACTAAGGTTATCAAATGTTAAGAATCAATCTAGTGCTGGCTCTCATCATCTTGTTGGCTTCGTCAATACAAGTATCCGCCCAAAACCGAACTGGTACTTATCAATGGAAATTTAAGGATACGGCGATTGGAATTATTAAAATCAAAGAGACCAAGGCTGGAAAACGAAGGCGAATCAAATTTGAAATTCATATTGGACAATCAGATTATCCTTGTGTAGGAGAAATGACCGGTAGCCTCAAATTTGTTTCATCAAATTTGTATGAATACAATCCAGATCGTCCATCGCGCGGTCGTGCCGACGAATTGAACTACTGCCGTCTGAGTTTTGTGTTCTCAGGCAATAATGTTGTGGTAAGAGAGAATGCATGTGAGGATTTTCATGGAGCAAGATGTAATTTTGAAGGTAAATACACCCGAGTGAAACGCTAGCGAATAGTAAACGGATATTACATATATGCCAGTTTTAACGATCCGCGATGCTCTTAATCAGGCTCTTCGCGAAGAAATTTTAAGAGACGAAAATGTTTTCGTCATGGGCGAAGAGGTCGCCGAGTATGACGGTGCCTACAAGGTGACGCGCGGGCTATGGAAGGAGTTCGGCGACAAGCGCGTCGTCGATACTCCGATCACGGAACTTGGCTTTGCCGCCGTCGGCGTCGGGGCCGCGATGGCTGGCTTGCGTCCAGTGATCGAGTTTATGACATGGAACTTCTCGATTCTTGCGGCCGACCAGATCATAAATCATGCCGCGAAAATGCTCTATATGTCCGGCGGACAGTTCAAGGTACCCATTGTCTTTCGCGGACCGAACGGCTCGGCATATCAGGTATCGTCTCAGCACTCACAGGCGCTCGAGGCATTCTATGCAAACTTTCCAGGCCTTAAGGTCGTTATGCCCTCAACCTCCGCGGATGCAAAAGGGCTGTTGAAATCGGCAATCCGTGATGATAACCCGGTGATCTTTCTGGAACAGGAACGAATGTATGGCCTGAAAGGCGAAGTGCCGGAGGACGATGACTTCACAATACCGCTCGGCGTCGCGGACGTGAAACGCGAAGGCAGCGACTGCACCGTCGTCGCG
>JBAUGL010000074.1:0-21498 GCA_049679665.1 Pyrinomonadaceae bacterium
GCTGACGTCCCATAATCATACTCAAGCCTCAATAGATTCGTCGCCTCCTGCGTTTTGCCCAACGCGATCTCTGTCGGCTGGAGACGAGAGTTATACTTCGCCGATTCCCATTTCCCGTTCCCAAGCCGCATCTTGGTAACCGCTCCGGCCGCATCATATTCGAAATGCCCCGCATATGTATGAAACCCCTGACTCGCGTTCTTCCTGCTCTGAACCCTCGAAAGATCACCGTCATTATCGAGAACGCTTTAACCTTTCGATTGTTTGAACTCTTCTTCGTAGTTCCTCATAATCAAATTCTATCCAGATTTTCGTTTCCGGCTAAATTAGACCACCTCAAAATCACGCGCAAAAATTGCTATTCCGCCCGCCGGGTGAATCATCTCAATGGCAAAGCCTAGACATCTTGTCAACGGATTATGACCATCAGGAAAATCGAAATTCTTGAGTTTCCCTCTTCTATCCTTCTCAAGCCGAACTGCATCTGTAAAGCATTCTGCATTTGATATATCGCCCCGACACATTAGTAATCCAACGAGGTCGAAATCTATTTGAATGACTCTACAATGTTCAAAGATGATAAGTCGAGCAGTTCGCGCGAGCTTTCCGATCGAATCTTTCTCGAAAAGGTCAACATTTATCCTAAGGTCGAACTTTTTGGCTTCATCGTCTTTTTCGAGACTTAGTCCAACGATTCTCGAGTCATGCCAATATAGCTCTTCAAATCTGCGTTTTGTTTCGTCCTTTTTATGCATTAACTCTATCTAGTCTTAAAAATGAGTTTGGTTTCATTACCACACAAATAATGGTCGTAAAGGAACCGTAATGGGGCGAATAGGAATTCCAGGCCTTACGCCTGACGGGACGGGTAGATGACGCGGACCTAGAGCCGGAACGGCGGGGATATTTCTGAACGGGTCGTAAATTGGCCGGCCATCCGCATCCTTTCCGATTTCTTTAGTTCCTTCGGGAGCAAATGTCGGTTCGCCACGTGCTGGAAATTCGCGCTCGTTACCCCATTCCCACCAAGGGCGTGCGGCGTACCGTATTCTTTATGACCCAGATGATCGCTATTCATTCGCGTTCAAATATTTCTGAATACCCAAGCCGATTGATACTTCACTCCCGGGCAACTATCTTCTATAAAACGCCGGTATCGAGAACAAGGTTGCCCTCAACCCGAAACTTATGTCAAATGCGGATCATCGGCGGCAAAAAATGACGTACGAATTAGAGTTCGTACAAGCTCATTTATTGCGTCGGCTTTTGCTCGGCTCTTGAATTCAGTTAAAATTGGGTCAAACAATTCAAAACAAAGGAAAATCAAATGACCGAAGCAACCGAAAGATCACATGAGACAAGGGTAGAAACAGATTCGATGGGCGAGATCGACGTCGCATCAGACGCCTATTGGGGTGCGCAGACGCAGCGCTCGCTGAAACACTTCAATATCGGATTTGATGTAATGCCTCGGGAAATGATCCGCGCCTTTGGGATACTGAAAAAGGCGGCGGCGATAGTCAATTGCGAACTCGGCAAGCTGCCGGAGGACAAACTGAAGCCGATCGTCCAGGCGGCGGATGAAGTCATCGCCGGCGAACTCGACGCACATTTTCCGCTGCGCGTTTGGCAGACGGGTTCCGGAACGCAAACGAATATGAACGCCAACGAAGTTATCTCTAATCGCGCGATCGAGATAGCTGGCGGCGTAATGGGCAGCAAAACGCCGATTCACCCCAACGATGATGTAAATAAATCGCAGTCGTCAAACGACACCTTTCCGACGGCAATGTATATCGCAGCCGCCGAGCGTATGGCAGCACTGATCCCGGAGGTCCAGACGGTTCAGGCGGCGATCGAGGCAAAGGCGGCCGAATTCGCGGGCGTGGTCAAGATCGGGCGGACACATTTGCAAGATGCAACGCCGCTAACGGTCAGCCAGGAATTTGGCGGTTGGGCGAGCCTGATCAGCCGTGATGTTGACCGAATGCGGTTAGTATTGACCGGACTCTTAGACCTCGCGATCGGCGGAACCGCTGTTGGTACGGGTCTGAATGCTCACCCCGAATTCGGCGAACGAGCAGCTGCAAAGATCGCTGAATTGACCGGGCTGCCATTCAGGTCACATCCCGACAAATTCGCTGCTCTTTCGGCTCACGACGAGATCGTTTTCGCCTCCGGTGCATTGAAAACACTTGCCGGAAGTCTGATGAAGATCGCAAACGACGTCCGATGGCTCGCGTCGGGACCACGCTGCGGTATCGGAGAGATCACGCTTCCTGAAAACGAGCCCGGAAGCTCCATAATGCCAGGCAAGGTAAATCCCACACAAAGCGAGGCAATGACGATGGTCGCTGTTCAAGTCTTCGGAAATGATGCGGCTATTGGGTTTGCGGGCTCACAGGGGAATTTCGAATTAAATGTTTTCAAGCCCGTGATGATACACAATTTTCTGCATTCTGTCCGGCTCATCAACGACGCCTGCCACGGATTCGTCGATTACTGTATCGCGGGTATCGAACTAAACCGTGACCAGATCGATAGATATCTGAACGATTCGCTGATGCTCGTAACCGCTTTAAATCAGCACGTTGGCTACGACAACGCAGCTAAGATCGCAAAAAATGCTCATAAGAAGGGGAGTTCGCTAAAGGAATCGGCCGTCGAGCTCGGATTGCTCACCGCCGAAAAGTTTGACGAACTGGTCAAGCCGGAAGAAATGACGCGCCCGTGATTACGCGAATGCTTTACTTCGAGCTGATCTCATTGCCGTTTCGGCGGCAGCCTGGGCCCGAACTTTCGGATCTTCTAGTGCCAGATTTTTCAGATGAAGTAGTGCATCCTTGTTCTGTTTCAGCTCCAGCGCCAGCTCGGGCGACGGATCGTTTTTATGCTCATCATTTAACCGGTCGACAAGTGTTTCCTGTCGGGTTATCTCTGCAGCGTAGTCGATCGGGGTCGGAGGATCTACGGCCTCATTTTGAACTTCGTCCATAAGACTAAATTTTGACTCGGAACCAGAATGAATCTTCGTAGTTGCTGCCGGCCTCGACCCAAGCGGCGTCCGACACAGTGGTAAATAGCTGTTCCAACCGAATATCGATCGGAAAATCAGTGGATTCGAGTACCTTCCGGATGTCTGGCTGCATATCAAATCTCGGAGCGATCTCGAACATTATGGCCACAAAATAGGCGATCTCATCGGCGCCGGTCAAGCCGTGCGATTTCGCCCGGTCAATGCTGATCGTTAGCATCGCGTCGAGTTCCGAATCGTCATAATCCTTTACCCTGTCACCATTTGCCTCGCGGATCGCCTGTCGGACGACTTCCAGTAACTCCGTTTCGTCACGGGCGATGAACTCCTCGATCTGTTGTTTTCTTATGACGAGCATATATTTATGGGCGTAATTTTATTCGTGATATCATCCCCCGACTTCGCCGATGATCACCGTCGGATACCCCACTGTGATGACGCCGCCGTGAACAGTAGTATCACCAAGCCGGGCAGCCATCTGGCCTCCGATGAAAACCGTCGGCGAACCCTTTGCGATCGCGTCGGTTGGGCCGACACAAAGTGCTTTATCGCCTACGCGGGCAGCCGGCAGGGAACCGATCAACACCTGCTTCTCGCACGGTGGTAAGATCGGGCCCCCGACGTGCGGCTTGAACCATTCGACCATCGGGCACGTGTGCATATCTCCTAATCTCGCGGCTGGCGGCATAATGTTTCTCTCCTCTTAATTCAATTCCGTTTGCTTTAAAGCGTTGTTTTCGATCGTGAAACTCATAAGACCTTCACCGTCCCCGGATTCGGCAAAAAAAGTATCTACGTTTCCAAAAAAAGTTTCAAGCTCCTCGGGAGTGCAGGTCGGCAAATACTTGCGCAGAACTCTCGGGTCGTAACACCGAAACGTCATCGAATTTCCTTTTTCGTCATATACATTTACGAGCGAACGGAAATGACGACGCATTTCGATCAAAGAGTGTTGGGAATGTGCAAAAATCACACAGGCATCTCCGAAACCTTCGCTTATTACCCATTCAGTGAATTTATGTTCCGGCGGCAAGTACACGAGATATGGCGCCACGTAAGCCACGTCAGGATTCAGATCGCCTTTAAATAAGCAATGATTCGGTAGCTGGGCCTCGTATAGACGCGTCGGCAGATCGGGCACGG
Source organism: Pyrinomonadaceae bacterium (assembly GCA_049679665.1). Classification (GTDB taxonomy): domain Bacteria; phylum Acidobacteriota; class Blastocatellia; order Pyrinomonadales; family Pyrinomonadaceae; genus OLB17. Next base: position 4,178 of record JBAUGL010000074.1, read on the forward strand.
ATGCACCGTCAAGAATACCGTAAAGCCGCGTCGAATTCATTATTAAATGCTGATCTAGTTTTTCCTTATTCATCGAATACTTTTCCGGTTTCCTATCTGTTTACTTATCACATTGCTGAACATTCAACCTTAACGGTATCTGATGGTGATCTATTTTTTCAGGATTTTTCTTTGCTCCGTTTATACTCCTCTTTCGCTTGTTTAATTTGCTCCAGGGTCATTGGTGTCGATTTGCCCTTCATTTTAGGCCCCGACTCATAGGTCGACCCGCCAGGAACCGTGATTGGCGTTCCAGTTTTCTCTGCTAATTCATATAATTCTTCGTCGGTCATCGCTGTCAACGGCTTCGATTTGCTCTTCCCTTTCGGACCCGCCTCGTATTCGGTCCCATCAGGCGCCGTCACGGGCTTTCCACTCAGTTCCGCCAATTTAAAATAATCTTCGTCAGTCTTTGGCGGATCAGGCGAGGGTGGAGGCCCGGAATCATTGATGAACGGAAGACCGTCCTTCGCCGCCAGTATCATTTTAACGGTCTTGACGGCAGCGTCTTTCGCCGCCATTTTTGTTAGTTCAACTTGAACTAGGGTATTGAGGTCCTCTAATAGTTTCAGAAGCTCAGGACCCGACATAGCCTTCTCCTTTTTAGCCTTGTTTGCAGCGACCTTGAGCTTGGCCAACTGAGGCGACGGAGGCGGAGGTGGTGCTGGTGGCAACTCGATGGTTTTACCCGCATCGGCCTTATCGGCTGCTTTCGGTGATTTCGGAGCCGTCGTCGAGCAGTCAGCGGCGCGGCCGGCAGCGCCACCGCTGTTTATCATCACCTTCATCCCGCGGATCGTGACCCTCCCGTCCTTCTTTATAGTTATGAAACCTGATCCGGATTTCAGTGTAAGCTGATTTTCGGCATCGATGACGATCTTTTTACCTTTGAGATGAATTACCGTGGATTCAAAATTGGCTGCAGTGCTGCGCATATCGTAATCGCCGCTGACAATGAGGCTTGCGTCACCCTCGATCTGTTCGTATTTGTCACCGCCAACCTTCAGGTGTTTATCGCCGCCTACCTTTTCCAATTGATTTCCACCGACGATCAAATGCCGGCTGGCGCCGATCGTTTCCATGCACTCATTTTTTACGCGAATGTCTTCATTCTTTTGGGCATGAATAAAGACCTGCTCTTTGCCCTTTCGATCCTCGAACCGAATTTCATTAAACCCCCCTCCTCCCTTGCTCGAATCCGACTTGATCGTCGATCGTGTTTTATGATCGGGCAGCTTATAAGGCGGCATATTCGCGGCATTATAGACAGCGCCGATAATCAACGGCTGGTCCGGGTCACCTTCGAGATAGGTAACGACGACTTCCATGCCAACTCTTGGTATGTGCATCGACCCCCATCCTTTTCCTGCCCAGATCTGTGCTACCCGCAGCCAGCATGAACTCCTTTGATCGTACTTTCCGTCTCTGTCCCAATGAAACTGTACCTTCACACGTCCATATTTGTCCGTGAAGATCTCCTCGGTGTCGGGGCCAACCACTATTGCGGTTTGCGATCCATAAACGATCGGTTTTGGCGTCTTCATTTTTGAGCGAAATATCGGTGCGCCCTGACCCTGCTTTATGCACCAAAACTTGTTCGTGTAAGGATTTTCGAGTACGCTCTCGCTCTGGTAATCCGGCGATTGGTTAATATCGTGCGTGACGTGTGTCAGAAGATAAGAACCGTTTGTGTCCTTGCCGGGATGGTCAGTGAATTTGAACTTGTGTCCGGCGGTCATCGAGCAGCAAATACCCTCACCATAGGATTGCTTGTAGCGTGTGTCGATGATCTCCATAGCGGTCTTAGCGGTTTTCTTGTTGTCTATAAAGATCTCCGAGAGGTCTGCGGGACGCTCGCCTCCACCGGGATCGATACCATCAAACTTTCTGGAATAGCCCCCGGGAAAGTCATACCGTTCCATTTGCATATTGTCGGCAATATTATTTATCGAAGGCTGATCGGCTTCCAGATGTTTACCGGGAAGTTCGAATTTGTGGTCCCAATATGTCACCTTGCCGCTTCGCAACATGTAATCGTCATCCCACTGCACGATGCTCGGAACAAACCCCTCGCCCTGCACCTTGTGTACAAAAGGAATTGTGCTTTTCGAAGGGCAATCTGGATGGGCCTGATCCGTATTTGTTACTACCAGTTTGTGCGTTGTCGCCTCGTGCTCGAAGAAATAAAATATCCCTTCGTTCCATCAAACGCGACGCAAATGCAAAATCAGTTTCGCGATACTGGACGCAGTAGTTGCGCGGGTGAAAGTGCCCCTGTATTGCCCAGACCACTTCCAGCCCCTCGAACATTTTCTTAAGGATGTCGGGCACCGTCATTTGCTGGAATATCTGACTTCGGTGAATCTGCGTCAGCTTCCAAAGCTGCGGGACAACCTCAATATTGTAATGGGTAAAATTTTGATCGCGGCCAAGCTGTGATATGGAATTGATCACTCCGTTGAAGAATCGCTTGGTCTTGTTGTCGTCGAGCTGTTCTACCGTTACGGTGATTGCCTGGCCGAGCATCGATTTCGGATCGATCTCAGTCGGCTTCGTCGATCCGGGCTTCTCCTCATGGACGAGGTCAATGTCCATTTTGAAAAGCTTCGAAATTCCTTCGCTGACCCAGAAATTCTTTATCAACACATAATCTTTGCCCAAAGGCGTCTGGATCGACATTAACCGGCCGTCTTGAGTGATCTTTTCCATTTATTCTTATTTATCAGCTGAAATCATACACAAAATCACCGACGGATACATGCACCTTCCTGATGCATTCTCCGCTTGCCATTCGCTAATTTCCGGCAATGGATCCCCGGTACGAATGTTGTAAACGTTTCGGCCTCGCTATCGACGTCCGTGAACGTTTCGCTACCATGTCTAGGACTGCGTCGGATGAAAATTGCGCAGTGTGATTATCAGAAAATGCGTTTCTCAGTCCCCGATCAAGACCGTCACGCAACCCATAACGATCTTGTTTGGCGGACCGATCGCCTCGGTGATCTCGTCGCCCATTCTTGCAGCCGGCGCTCCTCTAATGATTACCGACTTGGAAGGCGTAGTCACAACGCCGGGGCCGTGCGGCGGAAGAATTGGCGGAAAAGATGCGCAAACATGAATATCGGACGTTGCCGCTGCTGATGCTATCATCGCAGCCATCTTCGCAGCTTCCTCGAACTTAACCTTTTTTTCATTGAGCTCAGCGGCACCTTGCGCGGGCGTTCCGGTGGCTAGTTTGGTCGCCGCCTCGGCCTTTTTTATATTTATTTCGGAATCCAATTTAGCACTCTTAAGCGGCCCGGCACCGGCACCGCCGATTCCTCGCCATGCCGGAAGAAATCCGATGATAACGTTTACCGCCGTTGGCCCGCCCGTTAAGACAGGTGGCAGAGGATGCATAACAGGATCGAGTATTCGAGCGGCTGGCGGCATAATGGTACCTCTAATTTGCGTACGGAATCAATAAATTACTTTCCAAAATTGTCACCTTCATTTCTACCTGCCCGGCAAACGAGATCTTCGCGTCGATCCGGACAAGATCCTGCCCCTTCACAGCGAAGACCACACATGAGGACGGCATAGCGTCGGAACATTTCACAGGCACGACCGTCTTTTCGTATTTACGATAGAATTGTTTGAGCTCTTCATTCTTCGCATCATCCAGATTTGGCCGCGGTTTGATTTCCTTTACGCTGCCGACAATTTGCAGCCGCTTGTTTCCCGCAACGACAGTTTCCAAGAATGTCTTTAGATATTCCGCTCGAGCTTCCCGGGGCTCAATACTTATGCCGGCTTTGTCTGCGAGCTCAAAAAAGCCCTTTTCGTTGGCGTTGAGGATCGTCGTAAAATCGTCGTCACCCACTCCGATGTATCTTATGATCGGCCGCGTCGGTGCAAATTTCTCGACTCGATAGATCTTCCCCGAGCGATAGAATGGAGTCGGCAGCGTCGTGAGCTTCGAATTCTCCGAGCGGATCACGGCGGCCGTATCGGCATCGATCTTTTCAACTTTTTTGGCTAATTCTTCCTTTTCGTCCACAATCATCCTCTCCTTTGTCGGGCTGGCTAAGGGCTTATGTTCTTCGTTCGTCAACACAGAGGCGTTTGCCGTCGGCCTCTCTTTTTGGCTGCTCTCGCATCCTTGCTGCATCGCGAACACAAGTCCAAAAGTCAACAATAACCGTACCATCCGATCTCCCTGGTTCGTCTCCTATATACCATCCGGGTGGACGCCATCCCATGCATTTCCGTAGTAGTCCGGGTAGGTCTGGTCAGTATTAGACGTAACCACCTCGCCATTATTGAATCCGTCTTCCACCCGCTGTCGCCCGGCTTCTTTACCGATCGCTTCCGCATCCGCATCGGAAATGTCAGGATCGGCCGCACGGGCATCCGCGATCGCCTGGTCATGAGCCTCCTGATATTCCTGCTCAAGCGGGAAATGGGCGTCGGATACGTCGGTACCGTTTTCAGCCAGCTCATTTCTCGCCTCGATGCTCCTTACCGTGCCGTCGACCTCTTCCTGCAGCATCTCGTTCACATATTCATCACGACTATCGTTATGTATGTCACCCGAGGTGCGCTCGTTGTGTTCCTGTGCGTGCTGCATCTCATGCACAAAGGTCAGCGCTGAGGTTGTCGGATCTTCATTCGGATCAAGATTTACCGTGTTCGTGTCTGAATCAAAAGTAGACCCTTCGCCTTCCCGGAACGTCGGCTCAACTCCGTATCGGTCATATATTTCCAGGGCCCTGCGTCCCTCTTCCGAATTTGCCAATATTCCGCGGATCTCGGTAACGCGGGGGTCTTCGCCCTTTCGCGGCGGGGCCACGCTGTTACCCGGCTTCAGCTTGCGCCACTTTCGTTCAGCGGCCACTGCACGTTTTTCAAGATTTCCGGGGCTGCCGTTGTCAGAGACGATCGCGTCGATAACATCGGTGATACTGCCCGTAGCGACCGGAGTGCCGGAACCACCTGAATTAATTCTCACGGTCGGGCCAACTATCGTCACGCCGCTTGGATCGATGACTACGGCACTACCGCCGACCTTCAGGCTTATCGAAGCCGATGCTTCGAAAATGATCGATTTCGCATTGAATTCAGATTTACCAGTAACAAAAGTTGCTGAATTTTTCTTATACTCTCGAACCACCTCACCCTTAATGACCTCGTTGAGGTCTTTATCGATACCGATATACATGTTCTCTTTAACATGAAGATCATAGTTACCCGCAACGGTCACCGCGAGGTTCCCGCCTGGTTCATTCTCCTGCTTGAGCCCGATCACTTCATTACGATTACCGCCGCATGTTTCATAGAGTGAGCCGCGCACCCGGACGTCCATTCGCTTCTGCGAACGTATGAATACTTGCTCCGCCCCAGCCCTATCTTCTATTCGGAACTCATTATAACCCTTCCCGTCGTACGGATAACTTCGCGATTTTATGCCCGACACCGACTTGAACTTTGGCATTTCGTAGTGGGGCATGTTGGCGGCGTTGTAGACGGAGCCGATAATGATCGGCTGATCCGGATCACCCTCGAGGAAACTAACGACAACCTCGAATCCGACGCGGGGAATGAACATCGACCCCCAGGCGTTTCCGGCCCAGATCTGCGCGACTCTAAGCCAGCAGGAACTTCGCTGGTCGCCGCCGCCGTCTCGGTCCCAATGAAACTGGACCTTTACACGTCCGTATTTGTCGGTGAAGATCTCCTCACCGGCAGGGCCAACGACGATCGCCGTTTGTGAACCATAGACGATCGGTTTCGGAGTTTTTTGTTCCGCACGAAAGGTTGGGGCCCCCTGCCCTTGTTTTATGCAGCGAAATTTATTCTCGTATGGGGCATCCAGAACGCTCTCACTTTGATAGTCGGGCGATTGGCTAATATTGTGAAAGATCGAAGTGATGACGTATTGCCCATTCGTGTCCTTACCTGGATGTTCGGTAAACTTGAATTTATGGCCCGCGGTCATCGAACAGCAATAACCCTCACCGTACGAAACCTTATAGCGAGAGTCGATGATCTCCATTGCCGTATTTGCGGTCTTTTTGTTGTCAGTAAAGATCTCCTGCAGGTCCACCGGGCGTTCACCTCCGCCAGGATCTATGCCGTCATATTTGCGAGCATAGCCGCCTGGAAAATCATACAATTCCCATTGCAGATTGTCAGCGATATTGTTGATCGATGGTTTATCGGCTTCGAGATGTTTGCCGGGGAGTTCAAATTTGTGATCCCAAAAAGTAACTTTGCCGCTTCGCAGTATATGATCATCGTCCCACTGGACAATACTTGGCACATTCCCCTCACCTTCGGTTTTATGGACGAACGGAATCGTGCTTTTTGATGGGCATTTCGGATGTGATTGGTCAGTATTGGCGACTACGAGCTTATGTTTTCCGCCTTCGTGTTCGAAAAAGTAAAAGATCCCCTCTTCTTCCATAATTCGCGACGCAAATGCAAAATCCGTCTCGCGATATTGAACGCAGTAGTTACGCGGGTAAAATCGTCCTTGTGTTGCCCATACAACTTCCAGCCCCTCGAACAATTTCTTCAAAATTCCAGGCACCGTCATATTCTGAAATATCTGACTTTGCCGCATCTGCGTCAATTTCCACAATTGCGGGACCACTTCTAAATTGTAATGCGTAAAATTCTGGTCGCGTCCTAGGAGCGAGAACGAGTTTACAATGCCATTGAACGTCCGATGAGTCTTATTATCGTCTGGCTGTTGGATCAGCACTGTAACGGATTGCCCAAGGATGGACTTCGGATCGACGTGTTGTGGTTTAGTCGATCCGGGCTTTTCCTCGTGGACCACATCGATGTCCATTTTGAAAAGCTTCGAAATATCTTCTTTGACCCGAAGATTCTTGATCAGCAGAAAATCTTTGCCCAAAGGCGTCTGGATCGCCATTAACCTGCCGTCTTGAGTGATCTTTCCCATCTATTCTTACCTGTCAGCTAAAATCATAATCAAAGCTCTCATTCTCACCGACGGTTACATGCACCTTTTTGATGCCCTCGCCGCTCGCCATCCGGGAGAGCACCTCTCCGCTCATTTCCGGCAGCAGCGTCCCGGTAAGGATGTTGTATACATTGCGGGCCCCGCTATCGACGTCCGTACAACGTTTCGCTACAGTGTCTATGACGGAGTCGTCGTATGAAAATTGCGCATTGTGGTTATCAGAAATGCGTTTCTCGATCTTGCCAAGCTGCAGTTTGATGATGAGACGTAAGATGTCGTCGGAAATCGGGTAGTACGGAACGGTCACCATACGGCCGAGAAGGGCTGGTTTGAACGCCTTAAGAAGCTCGGGCTTGACCGCTTCGACCAAACCGTCGGGATCCGGTTTCGTGTCGGGGTCGGCACACAGCTTCATGATCGTGTCAGTACCGACATTAGACGTGAGCAGAATGATGCAATTTTTAAAATCGATCTCACGGCCCTCGCCGTCTTCGAGCACGCCTTTGTCAAACACCTGGAAAAACAGCTCCATAACGTCCGGATGCGCCTTTTCCACTTCATCCAGAAGCACAACCGCGTAGGGCTTTCTTCGAACCGCTTCGGTCAGCACTCCGCCTTCGCCGTAGCCGACGTATCCGGGAGGCGAACCCTTCAGGCTGGAAACTGTGTGGGCCTCCTGATATTCGCTCATATTTATCGATATCAGGTTACGTTCGCCGCCATAAAGAGATTCGGCCAGCGCAAGAGCCGTTTCGGTTTTTCCAACGCCCGACGTTCCAACGAGCAAAAACACGCCGATCGGCCTCTTGGGATCGGTCAAGCCGGCACGGGAGGTCCGTATTCTCTGGGCGATCGCCTCAAGAGCGTGGTCCTGACCGAGAACTCGCTCGCGAAGCGTTGTCGATAACTTTAGTACCGCATTTATCTCGTCTGCAACCATTTTTCCGATAGGGATGCCCGTCCACCCCGAGATAACTTCCGCGACCGTCTGGCCGTTTACTACCGGCTGCATCAGAGGGTTCTCGCCCTGTATCGACTTCAATTCTTCGTTAAGTCGCTTTAGCTCCGATTTTAAGAATTCAGTGTCGGTGGGCTTCGCGGATTCCGTGGCGACGGCAGCGGCCGTTCCAGCAAGATCATCGATCTCTTCGGTCGACGCGGCGGCGTCCGATGAGTTGGCATCAGGGCCGGGTGCTTGCACCCCGGTAAGTTTTGAATCAAGGCGGGACAATTCGAGTTTCGTCCTGATGTTTCGGATATTAGTCGTGAGTTCTTTTTCCTTTTCCCACTGTTCGTTTAGATTCGAAAGATCACTTTCGGTGTCTGTTCGCTTTGCGGCTAAGGTCTGGAGACGCTCGCTGTGCTCAGCCCCTGTGGCCTGTTCGCGCTCAAGCGAATTGATCTCCGATGTTAGGTTCTGAACACGCCGTGTCGCGTCCTCGATCGACGCCGGAGTGGCACCCTGGCCGATCGCAACCTTTGCACAGGCCGTGTCGAGCACCGAAACGCTCTTGTCGGGAAGCTGACGGCCGGTTATGTAGCGGTGGGAAAGCTTCACACATTCAACTATTGCTTCATCTAGAATGCGGACGTTGTGGTGCTCTTCCATTTTATCAGCGATCCCGCGCATCATCGCGATCGCCTTTTCTTCGTCAGGTTCCTCGACCTTTACGACCTGAAATCTGCGAGCAAGAGCTGCGTCCTTCTCGAAGTATTTTTTGTATTCGGCCCATGTTGTCGCTGCGATCGTGCGAAGTTCGCCTCGGGCGAGTGCCGGTTTTAGCAAATTAGCAGCGTCGTTCTGCCCAGCTTGTCCGCCGGCACCGATCATCGTGTGTGCTTCGTCGATGAACATGATGATCGGCTGCGGAGAGGCCTTAACCTCATCAATAACTGATTTTAGGCGATTTTCGAACTCGCCCTTTATCCCGGCGCCGGCTTGAAGAAGGCCAAGATCTAGTGTGCGGACAGCAACATTCTTTAGCGGATCCGGCACGTCACCTTGTGCGATCCTCAAAGCAAACCCTTCAACCACGGCTGTCTTTCCGACGCCGGCTTCACCCGTCAGTATCGGATTGTTTTGCCTGCGTCGCGTGAGGATGTCAACGATTTGCCGGATCTCGAAATCACGTCCGAGTATCGGGTCGATCTTTCCAGCGTGGGCTTTACCGGTAAGATCTTCCGTATATTGATCGAGCGCTTTTGTCTTTCCCGGGACGCCCGAGGCGACCGGCGAACCGTCAGATACACCCGGAGCTTCGCCGAGAGCCACCGCATCGCGAGCCTCTGCAGAATCGGCCGTAATTTCCAAGAGATTCGCTCTTAATGATTCGGCGGAAATATGGTCGAACTCCCGCGATATCTCGCGTGCTATACGTGCAAAGCCGTCGTTTGTTAACAAGGCAAGCGCAAGGTGCCCGGAACGGACTCGTGCGGACCCGAAATCGACCGATGCAAGCAGCCACCCATCCTGTATCCATAACGGTATACGATCGCTAAGACCGGGCGTACGGCTGTTACCGCTTCGAAGCCGATCCAGCGCTTGACTGACATCTTTTGTGAGCCTGTCAACGTTTACTTCGAAATGTCGACAGATCCGGTGGAGATCGGTGTCTTCCTGTTCCAGGAGTTTGGCGAGGATATGTTCGATCTCGACGTCGTAATTTGTCCGGGAAAGGCACATTCCCGCCGCTCCTTCGAGAGCATTTCTACATACATCGTTCAATCTTCCGACAAGGGACTTTAAATTTACATTCATGATTTACACTCCTGGCAGGTTCGTTGCATTCTCCTTCACGATTCCATTTCCATGATCACCTGATCGTCATCCAACTTGAACGCCTCAGTCTTCAAAAATGACGTCCAGCCGAGCAGGGGACGACGCTTCGCTTGTGTCGTCAAAATGCTTCCCGGGACCTGTTTCGCTTTTAGCAACAGTTGAACATCGAAATCGAACTCGAATCCAACCATAAACCGGACAATCGATTTAAGGGGTTTAAATGCCGAACCAACCGGCAAAAACGCCTGAAACTCTTGAAACGACAAGGGGCCTAGCTTGACCCGGAACTTCGTTTGGTCGCTCCAAATCCGAGAGCCGATGATCGCGGACGACCCCAAGGCGACGTTCTCGACACCGAGTTTCGTCGTATCTTCAGTATTTAAAACTAGCCATTGACCGAAGAACTGAACGATTTTTGCATTGATCCGGAAGTAATCGCTCAGCATATTCTGTATGGCATCCATCGAATGCGGCTTTTGGGCGATCAGTCCCGTATACGGAAGAAGCGATTCGTCGGCCAAACCCATTCGTCCTCGGAGACCATTCGTTCCAAGCCCCGCAAAATCAAAAAGAAACGACGTGAAGTCATCGTCGCCGCGTTCGTAATTCACCGGGAATCGATATTTGCACCATGCACGATAGAACAACGAGACGCTGCGATGCGTGAAAATATCAAGGAACGCCCACATGGCCGTATCACGGTGACGGATGCGGTCAAGAATAACCTCAGTATAATGGGTGGGAAGGACGCCGCTGACGCCAGCCATTCCCATGAAGTTGACTATCACCTCAAATCGATCGCTGTCAGTGCCTTCGTCGTGCGCAGGTCTTATTTCCTGGATTTCGCTGGGTGGAAAATCGAGAGATATGTTTGAACGAAAGCGAAGTACCTCTTCCATTGGCAAAGCTTCGCGGCCAACCGCCTTACGGTCGGGAAATATTCGTTCGAAAAGACGGACCGCTTGAAAAAACTCGAAGCGATAGCTTTCTTCGATCAGAGATCTGTCTAAGGGACTCTTCGACATATAAACTGTAGATCGTCCGAAGATCAAACAAGTTCAAGCTCACCGGCGCGCGGCGGAAACCGTTTTACATTCTCTTCGCGCTGCTGCGTACGCAAAGTCAATTGATTGAATGAATTGAGTGAAGCATACAGACCAAGAAAACGCTCGATCATGCAAGCGAACAAGAACATGCCGCTCCCCACGAATTGCTCTTCATCAACCGTGATCGTCGTTTCTACTCCCCGGACAAATCCGGTACCGACGCGATCCCCGATCTTTCTAACGACCTTTTTAGCTTCGATAGCCGTTATACCGAGGATCTGTTTGCGCGTCACTGCTGAATCGCTGAAGTTATATAAATGGAGTATTTCCTGGAGGGCCTCGGGGGTTCCGTCTTCACCGCTCACCAGCGACAAGTAATTAAGGTTCAGATGTGAAATGAGCCGCCACTGGGCGAATCGTCTCTGCGGCGGCCGTATCGTTCCAGTCGGCTTCGTCAAGCATCGAACGTTAGATACCAGGGCCGTGCCTTCCACTTCGAAGTCACCTTCACGCCCGCCAAATGATAAACGCAACGGGAGGTCACGGTTTGTACATTCAGCCCTTACATTCAATAGCTCGACCGCGGGAACCAATGGGTTGAAATCCCGGTCCACAAGCGACATGAACATTTCTGTGCCATCATCGTCCGGCCGTTGGGACGGGCGTCGCACGGCATACCAAAACGATTTCTCCACTTGCTCGCCATACGCGTGCCGCAAGGAATAGAAAGGTGAAAACTCACGCGAAACATTAGTTCGCGGATTTGTCGTAAATACCTGATCGACCGAGTAAACTTCGGTCGTCGACTGGCGATGGACATCCGGCAGCATATGATATTCATACTTTTGCTGCGAAAGATATATCGGGTCGCAAAGCCTCGAAAACAGGTTGACTATTGGCGAGCAGCCCATCCGGAATGTATCCGCCGTGACCGGGGCGGCCGGCGGCGAGACATCTTTCAAGTGAATCAAAATATCGAAATGGCTGCCGAATTTGTTCTCGATAGCCCGATCGAGTCCGAACAGATCAAAAAACAAGAACTTATAAGGGAACGCAAAATACTCAGTTAGCAGCCGGTAGCCTGTGAATGAACGTTTCGTGAAGGGAAGCAAGGCCTCATCGTCACCAAACCCGACTTGACGCAAAGCGAACTCGGCCGGAATAATGACCGGCTCGGGCGCTTTCAGATTAATATTAGGCGCTGACCGAACGGTTCTGGTACCGATAGGCGCTTCTCGTGGCCGAAATTCAACAGCTGTTGCGTGGTTAAAAATGATCTCATAAAGCGGATAAACAAGCTGCGGATCCCCGTCAATATAAAACCTTAAAGATTCAGGCGGTGACGTCAATTGTCCAACTTTTAGCTCGCTCAGTTTCGCGTTGCCAAAACAACGGAAGCTAAGCCGAATTGTGCATTCGGCGAATTTCCCTCGACCATCCTTCGGTATGGGCGACTCAAGCGCCGCTGATTCCAATTCGATCGGTGCTACTTGTACTTCGTAAGCAGTTCTGAATTGGCAGGGAGTTCCGTCAACCGGCCGCGAATTGAGTTTGGTGCCGCGCTCGAGAACCTGGACGGTCGTCAATTTATCGTTCGGAGACCCAAACGAGAATTGCGCGATAGCGGTCGAAGGGATCGGGGCGAGGTAGTGCGGGTAAAGAACGTTAAGGAACGATTCCGTGATCTCAGGAAGCTCATCGTCAAGTTTGAGCCCGATCCTACCTGTCAGAAAAGCGAACGCCTCGATCATCCGTTCGACATGAGGATCTTCGATCTTTTCCTCGTCTAGTTCGAGCCGAGCAGCGATCTTGGGATATTTGCGGGCGAATTCTGATCCCATTCGGCGCAGAAATATCAATTCGCGCTCATAATATCCCAGAAGTTCATCACGCATATGGAAGCAATTTGAAGTCCGTTATTTTTCAGTTACCGAGAATTGACCGTTGCCGATCTGCACTACTGTATCAAAACTGATCGGCTCTGGTGTCGGCTCTACATCGAGCCGAGCTTCTATCCGGAATCGGAGTTGCCGGTCAGTACTGCTGATCGGTTCAAGCTTGATATCAACATCCAAAAATCGCGGTTCGAACGTTCTTATTGCCGATTCCAATTCGTAAGTGAACCGCTTTTGCTCGGTTGGGCTCGAAACCGACAATCCTGTGAAATCAGGTAATCCGTAAAACGCCACAGACTTTTGCGATTCTTCAAGATCGATATCGAACGACTTCAAATAACATCGAGTATTGAAAAGCCATTCCAAGTCCCTTCGAACCGACTGTTTTAGTTCGCGGAGAGAAGACGATCGCGATTTGGGAGCTTCTTTCGACTGTCTGGGCTCAAAGTCGATCAAGCGGTCGAAAACGGAGGGCGTAACTCGGATGTCTTTATCATTTTTGGCCATGCTTCGAAGCAATGAAAAATCGTCCGCAGGTTGTTCCGTAATCTATTTTTAGCTGATCCGGAATAACCTGCGGGACGAACAGGTCGCTAGAGTTTCTGCATATGCATTGCGCAAATGCGACTAACTGCCTTTACCCTGCTTTAGGTCATAGACTGCCTTGGTAGCCGATCCCAACGAGCCGTCAACGTTCTGCATCTTGTATTCAATTTCGATCTTTGCGAAGTTCAAGCTGCATGCATCAAGCGGCAGGCCGTCGGAAGTCGCTGTGCCCGACGTTTGAAAACTCGAAACCAACAAGTCATAGAAAACGACTTTCAGGTAATCCTGCTGATCTTTGCCGGCCTTTCTGGCTGTCAAAATCGCCTTCGGAATGTGCTCGCCGTTTGCGCATTTCAGGAATAGCTTTGGCGAGGCCTTGTTCACATTCATCATAAAATGAAAATCCTGCATTTGAACCTTTCCCGCGCCGCCGCCGCCGCCGAAGGCCATAGTTCCTGACTGTGATTCTCCCCAGGAAAAACTTAATACCTGGATCTCGTCCGGGTGTTTCGAATCTTTGGATTCACCTGGTGCACCATCAATCTTCAAAAAATAATCAACTAACGCCATTTCGTTTGCTCCTTAAAAATTTAATAAACCGCGCTAACGAGTTGTCTAATTCTTGTTAGCTCATTCAAAGGACGAACCGCCCAGTGGATTTTGCGTAGGAATTACGAATCCTACGATTGTCCGAAATTTTCGGGAACGGATGCCGAACCCATCGACCTTTCGTCCTCGAAAAACATCAGTAGACTATGCCTTTGCCGGTGCCGGAAGGTCAGCTACCAACCGAAGCGAAACCGACAGTTCATCCAATTGGAAATGCGGCCGTAAAAACGCAACAGCACGGTAGCATCCCGGTTTGCCGGGCACCTCCGCAACATCAATTCGAGCCTCACGAAGCGGGAACTGAGCTTTCACTTCGGCCGACGCTTCATCATCCTCCGTTACGTAGTTCATGATCCATCGGTTCAGGAAGCGCTCGGCGTCCTTTCGTTCCATAAAGCTGCCGATCTTGTCACGCATCATTGCTTTCAAATAATGGGCAAATCGCGAGACGGCGAAAATGTACTGAAGTTGCGACGACAACCGCGCGTTCGCGTTCGCCGCGTCCGTATCATACTTCTTGGCTTTATTGGCGGATTGAGTAGCGAAAAATGCAGCGTAATCCGAACCCTTACAGTGGACGAGCGGAATGAAGCCGTTGTCTGCAAATTCCTTCTCGCGGCGATCAGTGATCGCAACTTCGGTCGGGCATTTCATAGCTACCTCACCCTCGTCAGTTTCGAAGGTGTGCGTCGGAAGCCCTTGAACGAGCCCGCCGCCTTCAACACCACGAATCGCCACGCACCAGCCATGCATTGAAAATGCCTCGGTCAATCGTGTCGCCATTGCGTACGCGGCATTGCCCCAAAGGTATTTCTTGTGGTCCTTACCGTCAACATCCTCTTCAAAACTGAATGACTCCGTGGGTCGCGTCGCCGCTCCATAAGGTTCTCGCATCAACACGTGCGGCAGCGTCAGCCCGACGTACCGCGAATCTTCAGATTCGCGGAAACTTCGCCATTTCGCATACTCGACCCGATCAAATATCTTCGCCACGTCTCTTACTTCCGTCATTTCGGAGTAAGTGTCCCAACCAAACAATCCCGCGGAGGCTGCGCTTAAAAATGGTGCGTGGGCGGCCGCGGCAACTTGTGACATATTTTCCAAAAGCGCCATGTCCTGCGGATGGTTTCCGAACTCGAAGTCGCCGATCAGCGCGCCATAAGGCGCCCCGCCGAACGTGCCGTATTCTTCTTCGTATATCTTCTTAAAAAGCGAGGATTGGTCGAATTCGAGCGCACGTTCGAAATCTTTGAGGAGGTCTTTTTTGGTGACGTTCAGCACTCTGATCTTCAATTGTGTTCCCGTGATCGAGTTTTTGACGAGGTGATGGAGGCCGCGCCACGACCCTTCCAACTTTTGAAAGTCTTCGTGGTGCATGATCTCATTCATTTGATCAGTGAGCACCCGGTCGATCTCGGCGATTCGGGAATTAATGGCGAGGTCCATATTCTTGGACATAGACATTTCACCGGTCATCACCTGGTTGACGAATTCGGCGATCATGTCCTTTGATCGTTCTTTTTGAAACTCGTCGCGAGCCATCTTGCCGTCGGCCAATATTTGGTCCAGAATGCTGACTTCCTCTGTCTGCTCAGTCGTTTGGACGGCAGCTTCTTTTTCGGTTTTGTTAGCCATATTATTATTCCTCCTTCCCTTCGAGCCCGAGAGCGCTGCTCAGTTCCTTTTGCTTATCGGCGTTGGCCATCACATCTTCCAGCAAGTTCTCTAATTTCTCGTTCCCGTCCATTTTGGATAGGAGGTCCGATAGCTTCTGTCTGGCATCTACCAGTTTGCGCAACGGTTCGATCTGACGAACAACATTGTCGGGTTCGAAATCTTCGATGTTGTTAAATTTCAGTTCGACCCCCATCTTGCCTCCGTCGTCCTGAAGCTTGTTATCGACAGAATAAGACAGGCGCGGCTTCATCCCAGAGAGTACCTGATCGAAATTGTCCGGGTCGATCTCAACGAATTTGCGGTTCTTCAACGCCGGCAGCGGCTCCTCCGATTTTCCGACAAAATCGCCCATGACCCCGACAACGAAGGGCAATTCCTTGAGTTCGATAGCACCGCCGATCTCTACGTCATATGTGATCTGCACACGCGGCGGGCGAACGCGATCGATCTTGTGTTGTAAACTCTCTTTCTTAGGCATTTGCTTATCTCCTTTATACTGTCAACATTCAACTTCACGGTCGATCCTTACTGTTCTTCCTGTGACCACTCTTCACCTTGCACATCGGAATTTTCCACGTAATCCGGGCCAGACGAGCTTCCTGTATCAAGGCCGAGCGTCTGCCGCAATTGGTATAAGACGGTTTCATCTTTAATAACATCCTGCAACCATCCGTCGAGCGGCATATTGCCCCATTTCACGGCCCGTTGGACAAGATATGCGACGGGACTATGCGGCTCGGTCTTCTGGAAAAAAGCAGCGATCTCGCCAAGTCTCTTCAACGCCGCCTTACGGCTTTGAATCGGTCCGACACCGTTCGCATCTATACGGGAGTCACCGGACGCCGTTTCATCACCGGCAATTCCGGCATCCATCTCGTCATCGGAATCGTCTGGTTCTTCCAGCCGTTTCTCTTCGAGTATTTTCTTTTGTCGGGTGTGGATCTCGTCAAGCGCGTTTTGCAGCAGCGAAAGGCCCGGCGCTTGATTGCGCTCGAATTTATCCTCGATCACCGCGTTGAGTCGCTGTAAGGCTTCCCAACACTCGTCGATAGTGAAATTTATTTGCTCGCACGATGCCCGACGCGTCTGCTTGAGTTCAATATTCCATTGTTCGGCGGTGACTCGTTTTTCCCGTGCGGCGATCGCTTTGAGGTCATTTATACGTTCTTGGTCGGCAGTATCAAGATGATCAACAGATTCCGGAAGATCAAATCTTTTCGCATCTTCGGAGTCGAGAAAACTATATCCGAGCTTGCCGGTAATGGCAGAGCGCCTTGCGGCTTCCGAGGCCTCTTTATCCAACCAGGCGATGGCATTCGCCCTGGCCTCCATATCACCTTCATCCATTTCCGGATACAAAGTGTCCCAAAAGGTTTCCTGGAGGCCCGACATAAGTTTGAGCCCATCCCGCAGTCCGGCAAACCCAAATTGCTTTGTCAGAGCTTCTGAAAGCCACGCAGCGATCTGCAGGTCCTTTGTCTGGTTCAAAAGAGCGGGAAGTGAAAGATCAATAACCTTGCGAAAATCAGCGACTTTCAATTCGGTCTGCCAATCGCCCTGATTAAGGTCGTGATCGGCACGGCGAGCCTCCGCTATCTGATCGTACAAACCCGAGTACCGAACACCTTCACCTGAAGGTAATTCTTCAGAAATCGGTTTCAGCAGATCATCGAGTTCGATCACCGGCGGTTTTTTCAGTTCTTCCGTCATCAAGAAAAACTCCTCGTTCTAAAAGGAAACCAAGGGGAAAACAATCAACT
>JBAUGL010000075.1:0-12944 GCA_049679665.1 Pyrinomonadaceae bacterium
GCACCTATCGATAATGGGGTGTGCAGTCAACGGGCCGGGCGAGGCCCACGACTCCCAGCTTGGCATCACATTTGGGCGTAACGTTGGGATGATATTCAAGGATGGTGTTCCGATGCGCAAGGTTTCCGGCGAAGACATCGTCGAAGAATTTGTTAAGGAAGTCGAGCTTCTGCGAAAAGAAGGCGAGGGCGCAAAATCGCTTCTCCCCGAAGCAAATCTCGTGCAAATATCTTAAGGATATAAAACACTGAATGGATACGCCGGGATGTTGCGTAACACAGCGAAAGCCAGTAAGACACCTAGAAAGACCCAAAACATCCAAGGCCGGAACATTTCGATCGAAAATGCTTTTCCGCGGACGGTGAACATTAGTAGCGAGACCGCGAAAATACCTATCAAACCTGCCCACAGCGGAATAAGAGCGTTAAAATCTAGCGCCGTAACAATTTCGCCGTGGAAAAGAGCGTGAAAACCGCGTGTCAGTCCGCATCCCGGACAAGCTAGGCCGGTCAATTTCAACAACGGACAAACCGGCAAAAAGTTCACCTTGGTTGGGTCAATAAGCGCAACAAACAGTGCACCCACCGCTAAAGAGGCCAACCCGATCCCCGCCAGAGCCCTGGTAGTGTACGAATTGTTCGCAGCAGCTTCCATTTTTATCGCGGATCGTGTGGGATGTTCCCCAACATCCGAAATATTTGGGTCCTTGTTTCGTCATTGGATATCTTAGGCGATAGTTTGTAATTTACGAGAATTTGTAGGCCTTCCAAGACGTGAGCCGATGCATCCTCGGGCGCTGAAGCTTGAAATGAACGCAGCTTTTGTATTGCCCCGTCGATTTTTTCCCGATCGAATTCGCGGTCGCGAACCGGAACCAAAATGTCAGTGATCGCAAAACCGAGATCGTAGTGCCACAGATCTTTTCCCTTAAGACGCGATCTAATCCCATCGATCACGCTTTTGATCATAGGCGGCCGCTCTAGCTTTGAATCAGCTTCAAGTGACAACAGTTTTTGTTTCTCGGTGTCGAATTCCGCAGAAAGGTATTCGGCGACTGGATGAAGTTTTAGGTTATCGTATGCAAACACCGCCGAGACACCCTTTCCGAAACCGAGCCAATTCACTCTCTTATTTACAAAATTGAAGCGGAGAATACCCGAAACCCTTACCGGTTGGCCCCGAAGTCGCATAGGGATAAACCGGCTTAGACTAGCCGCATGCACCGCCGTCGGCCAGAGTAACTGATCGCCGCTGATCCCTTCCGCCGATGTAACTAGACCCGCTACATCCAGGCTCACCTTCACATCAACGACGCCATCAGCTCCGGACAACTTTGCATGCTCCGGATAGGCCGGCGATACCAATTCTATAGCTCGTTCGTTGAGTATGCCTGCGGAGATCGACTTTACTTTTCGCTCGACGGCTTGACCGAATACTGCGGCCGATAGTCCTGAGGCAATAAGTCCAACAATTAGATATGTTTTGATCGAGATTTTCATCTTACGGAACGAAATTATAGTAAATAATTCCATTTACTTTGACGGGCACGCCATCGACCTCGGCTACTCTAAATTTCGCATTGCGTGCTGCCTCTTCCGCGGCCGCGCGGAGCAATGGGTGTCCGGAAACCGAATTTGCAGCTATAACGTTTCCCATCTCGTCAACCGTGACTTGAACGTTTACACCACCTCCAGCTTTGGCTTCGCGAGCAGAATCTGGATATATCGGAAGCGGAAGCGACAAAGCACGGCCATTCAGTACCGAGATGGTCTTCGGCGTTTCCATCTGACCTCGCGATCCCGACTGACCTGGGATACCGAATTTAATTATAAGGAGGCCGGAAACTTGGACCGGCACGCCACCCAAAAGCGTGGGCGCAAACTTTGCCCCGCGGGCAGCAACTTCGGCCGACGGCCGCAGAAGCGGATGACCAGACTCGGCATTCGCCGTCGCTACGTCCCCATTTTCATCGATCAGCACCCTGACATGTACAATTCCGGAAATGTTTGATGCCAATGCATCGGTTGGAAATTCGGCAGCCGGCAGCGCGATCGCCTTTCCGTTAAGTACGCCACCCGATATTGTTCCAGGCATCTTTTGCGATGAGCCGACAAAATTATAAACTATTACACCGCTTACCTTTACAGGTACGCCGCTGAGCATTGTCGGAGCAAATTTCGCTCCGGCCGCAGCTCGTTCGGCAGCTTCGTAGAGAAATTCTCGGATCGCTTCTTTATCGTCTGGGGCCGTCTCGCCGGTTGGCACAATAGCCTTAGCCGAAATGACGTTTCCATCTTCACCGATAAGAACCTGAACCGATACCGGCCCGCTGACCCTTGCCTTACGCGCCGCCGCGGGATAGTCCGGTTTCGGAAGACTGATCGCCTTCCCGTTTACGACGCCACCCTTGATCTCCTGAGCGATCGCACCAAGACAGGTTAAAACTAGAATAGTGATTATTCCAAATACTTTCTTCATTACTGATTTGCCTCCTGCTAATAAACCTAAATTGTAGATCACTTCCTGTTGGATGAAAAGGATTTTATTGCGGGGTACGGGCTCGTTCAGCGCCCGGCAATTTTCACAAACATCGAGTCGAGCGCCACTTTACGGTTAATATTTACTAAAAGATTCTCACGCAGCTCTTCGATTTCGCTGAGCCAGGACGCAAGTTTAACCGACGTGACGCTGCTTGAAAAATCGGCCAGCCGACCTGCCATATCCTGGTGCACCAGGCCGGCTATTTCCGCGCCATTTTTCAGTAACCAAATATCGTGGATCAAGCTCCCGAGCATCTGCAGTGAGGGTTCAAAATCGGGCTTATTCTTGGCATCCGTCATAACATCGGACGATTGGAGAACCTTCGCAAAATCGCATTCGAGCAGCGTCCCCGTCAAGATCGTCAACATATCGTCACGCAATTTTCTGATCTTTTCCGTGTCTAAGCCCAATGCACGGCCGATGCCTCCGTTTGAACTGCCTGCAACTAGATTGGCGTCCTCCTTTGGCATGCCCATAAAATCGGTCAGATATAGTTCGATCTCGCTCGATTCAACCGCCGAGAATCTGACAGTCTGGCATCTCGATCGTATCGTAAGAAGAAGGGAATCGGGACGCGAGGACACCAAAAATAAATACGAGGTCGGCGGCGGTTCTTCCAATGTCTTGAGCAATGCGTTCGAGGCCGCATCGTTCAACTTGTCGGCATCATCGATGATAAAGACGCGAGCCCAAGCCTCGAATGGAAGAAAATTTGCTTCTCGTTCAAGGTCGCGTATGGCCTCGACAAGTATATTTCGGTTGTGCGGCAGAACAATACCGATGTCCGGATGCTCGCTGAAATTTACTCTTAAATGCCCATCACGATCGTCGTCCTTTGGATAGGTGAACGCCGAAGCGCGTACGCAGCTCGAGCACTCGCCGCACGGCCCCGTGCCGTCGCTAGCCTTACAAACAAGCGCTGCTGCAATTTCAAATGCAAATTGCCGTTTCCCGACGGAGTCTGGTCCGGCCAGCAAAAGTGCGTTGGGCACGCGCCCGGCCGCGACCAGCCTGCTCAGAACCGCTTTAGCAGGATGGTTTCCAACCAATCTTTCGAACATACAATGATCTTTCAGGGGAGGACCCGCAAATCGCTCTTGATCACATTTACGACTTCTTGATGAATCGATTCTATAGTCCCGGTGGCATCGATCACGCGGAACCGTCCGGGCTCACGTTCCGCAATTCCAAGATACGCCGTCCGCACCCTGTCATAAAACGCAGCTGATTCGCGATCCATCCGGTTCAATGTGCCCCCGGCATTACTTCTAGCGCCCATGCGCGAAAGGGCAGTATCAACTGGAATATCGAAAAACAGCGTTAGATCCGGGGTCAACCCGCCGGTCGCCATTTCGATCGCTTGATCGATGACTTTGATGTCAAACCCTCGACCGGCGCCCTGATATGCGAACGTGGCGTCTGCATACCGATCCGAGATCACTAATCGGCCTTCGTTCAATGCCGGCATGATCAAATGTTCAACGTGTTGGGCCCGGTCCGCGGCGAATAATAACAGTTCGGCCATCGGGGCGACGGATTCCTCAGTGTCAAGAAAGGCTTTTCGCAGGCTCCTGCCGAGTGGTGTTCCACCGGGCTGAATTGTTGTGAGTAAATCGATCGACTGTTCCCGCAATGCATCAGCGAGCAAGTTTAGTTGGGTGGATTTTCCGCTTCCGTCAATCCCTTCAAAGGTAATGAATTTTCCGGTCAATCAGTGCTTACTCCGGGGCAACGGCTTTTCTTTCCTGAGAAATCGTGGAAATTGAATGCTTAAATATCAGCACGTCAAGCCCGCCCGTATCGAGCAAAACTGAAAATTTATCGAAGCTCCTGATCCTACCCGAAAGAGTCGAACCCTGCAAGAGATGAACCACCACGGAAAGCTTTTCACGCCGTGCTGAGTTTAGAAATGCATCCTGAATGTTTTGCGCAGCTTGTTTTTCCATCACAATTTCTCGTTTGTTTTGTTCAATTTATACTTGGTATTCAATTATAGCAAATTTATGCGGTGAAACAAGAGGCATATTTTCGGGCCTTGAATTCGATCATTCGTTGGATATTATTCGCCAAAGTTGATCCTGAACTGCAACATCTTCACCGAAGCCGGTGAGCCAGATGGCCCCAGGCTCCTTTCGAAACCACGTTAACTGTCGCTTTGCATAATTTCGAACGTCTTGCTGAGTTTGTTCAAGCGCACTTTCAAGTGTTCGATCTCCCCGTAGATATTCACAGACGCGACGGTAACCGTGGGACCCGAGGGCGTTCGTGTCATCACTTAACCCCGATTCCCGCAGTCGTTTGACTTCTTCAACCAAGCCCAATTCGAAGTGCCGCTTGGTTCGCAGGTTTATCTTAGAATAGACCGCGGAACGCTGAGGATTCAACACGATCAGCTTTATCCTTTCACCAAATTCGGGCGGCTCGCTCCGGTTTGGTTGATGATCAGAAAACCGCGTCCCTGTCTGGAAAAATACTTCCAGAGCGCGTGAAACACGAACAAAATCGTTCGGAAACAAGCGTTTGGCCGCGAGCGGATCAACCCGGCGAAGGATATTGTGCATGTGGCCGGCGCCCTTCTCAGTCCTTGTTTGCTGTAGTTTATGACGAATGGCCTCATCGGTCTTCGGACTTTCGAACAACGGTTCGCGAAGTGTCCGCAAATAAAACCCCGACCCGCCTACGAGCACGGGCCTTGCAGAGCGCTTCTCGATCTCCACGATCTTTTCCGATGCATCGCGAGCCCAATCAGCCGCCGTATATTTAATGTCGGCTCCGATGTATCCGACTAGGTGATGCGGGACACCGCGCATTTCTTCAGTAGTCGGTTTGGCCGTAGCGATCTGAATTTCCTTGTATATCTGTACCGAATCGCAGTTAACTACTTCGCCGCGGATGCGCAACGCAAGTTCGACCCCGAGAACGGTTTTTCCAGATGCAGTCGGGCCAACGATCGCATAGATCGGCGGTTGTTTAGCTGATATAACCACGGATAAACTATAATAACACAGTGATTTACTGGACCGGATCGGTCGTGACTGGAGAATGCACTATTACTTGTCGACAACTGTTCTTGCAGCGATCTGCCTCGCGAACGCACTTTTGTACGTGGTTGCCGATTGGCGCGGATGGTTGACTCTTCGACCGGTTTTTAAGATCTCCGCGAGCACCTCATTCGTGATCCTAGCAGTCTGTAACGGTGCATCTGGAACAACTTACGGACGACTAATATTGCTCGCACTGCTTCTCAGCTGGGTTGGAGACATTCTGCTTCTCTCGTTAAGACCAATTGGTTTACTGGCAGGGATGTTCACCTTTTTCCTCGCTCACGCCGCATTTGCTGCAGCTTTTGGATCACAGCGTCTCGATCTTGCGTGGTTCGTCTTTGCACTATTTGTTCTTTGCGCTGCGGCGTTGGTATTCGTTCGATGGCTATGGCCATATATAAAAACGCATAATAGAGCCGCGGTACCGCTGTATCTCGTTGCTATCACGATTATGTCGTCACTAGCGATTTCTGCTGCGGCGGCTTCCGGTTCTCCGCTTTTGGCGGTCGGGGCAGTCGCCTTTTTCGTATCCGACGTATCCGTTGCTCGTGATCGGTTCGTCTCGCACGGAATAGCAAACAAGGTTTGGGGTTTGCCGCTTTACTATGCAGCGCAGCTACTATTTGGTATTTCCGTACTCTCACACGGCTAATAATGAACGGCGGAAGAATCGTCTTCATATCGCAGAAAAGCCTGACCGATAGGCGCGAATAGGCGATTTTTGATCAACCAATGGTTAGCTTTCGTAATTTTATTGCAAATCCGGACGGAATTGTTTACCTTACATAGACTTTGAAGAGTCTGCTCTGAAACTAAACGGATCGGTGATGAGCGCATTTTTTTTCTGAATTAGCACTGACGGCGATGTTCTTTGTCGCTAGTCAAAGGAGGGTGTATGTCGTCGATAATTTTCGTGGATACGGACAATAGCAATCCCAAGAAAAAGCTGTACATGGCGGCAAAGGCCGGAGGTTCTGCGGCTAAGGCTGAACTCGCGATGAAAACTGCGGTGGAGACGGTCATCAACAAAACGCCCGGCTTCACTACGACGAAAACAGAGAAGTCCAAAGGATATGTTCTTACACTTAATGTCGCGAGTATTGACGGTTCCGGTAAAGAGAAGAAATGCCGCCTGGACGGCGCGATCGCAAGATACCCTACGGAATTATTGATCACCAAAGGGTTAACTGGCGGCGCTAAGGCCGACACCGCTGACGCGATCGTGGATGCCATCAGTGCGATCGCCGAAGCCCTGACGATAAAAGCTCTGCCTTTTATGAGGGCGGACTTCGTCGACCAAAACGAGTAGGTGCCTAATTGATATCGTTGGACTCAAACGAGAAATGCGCGAATAATTGTGAAGATCGCGATCGCTCCGAGCAATATGAGAGATCCGACGATCTGAATTCGTGAAAATTTCATTTTGATGAACCTATAACGGGGCTTTCTCGATCGACCTTCCGACAAAATCCGCAATACCCGTGAGCAGCATCTGAACAGCGATCGTGATGAGCAGCATTCCCATCAAGCGCTCGATGGCAATCAATCCTTTATCACCAAGGAATCGTGCAAAATAACTCGCGAAATAGAGAATGATCGCTGTTGCTGCCCATGCCAGGAACACGGCAATAAGCCAATCCATCCAGCGCCCGGGATCGTTGCTCATCAGCAGAAGCGCCGTCGCCATCGCGCTGGGACCCGAAACGGCAGGAATCGCGAGCGGCACAATGAACGGCTCCCCTTCGATGACCCCCGTCTGTGAACGCTCCGGTGAAGGAAAGATCATCCGGATCGCGATGATCAACATAATGATGCCGCCTGCTGCCGTTAAGGCGGTCTGCGACACGTGCAGCAGCTGTAACAAATACTGACCGAGAAAAAGAAAGGCGATCAAAAGAACCAGCGCAAAAATGAGCTCTCGGACGACCACGATCTGTTGGCGAGATGGGTCAACCTTTTTGAGTGCGGTCATGAAGAGCGGGATGTTACCAAGCGGATCCATCACAAGAAAAAGTAGGATCGCGGCTGAAAGAATCGTCATATATTGTTCGTCAGTAGGCTTTCGATAGATCCACGCCGGTGTAGTAATGCTTGATTATCGCATCGTACTTTATGCCCATTTTCGCAAGGCCGTAGGCGCCGTATTGGCACATTCCGACTCCGTGTCCCCAGCCTCTGCCGGTGAAGTTATAGCTTGCCACATGGCCACTCGACCCATAACGCTTATTGATCACGAAAAGCTGCTCTTTCAAACGCAGCGCCGAGCGGATCTTGCCGCCCTTTAATACTTTTGTGCCATTTGAACCAAAGATCTCAAGTTCAACGGCCCTTCGTGAGTATCCCTTTCGCTTGATGCGGACGTCATAAAGCGTTCCGATTCCAGCAACGTATCGGGACAGCCGCGATTGTACTGCCGACGCAGACAAACTCGTTTTCCAATTGGTAAACGGTGACATGTTTTCAGCAACAGTAGGTGTGTCGGTCGGCTCAATTTCGATATACGTTACCGATCCTGTGCCGTTGGTTTGAAACCCAACGTTTTCGCCGCCTACAAGTGCCGTCTCCGATACCTGATAAAGACTGTCGCCAAACTGCCTGAACAAAAACACGTCCGGCTGAATGGTAACTTCCCGTTCAGAGCGGCCAGACTTCAGAACTAATTTGCCATCCTCAGTCGGCTTGGTCACGCCATTCTGCATTACCGGCATCCATTTCTTTTTTTCATAGATCAACCGGATAAGCCGAAGCATTTTCGCTCGCGAATACGCCCTGTTCGGCTGAAGCGTACGGTCGGGATGCAATGTCATATATCCGTCACGCATCAACATCGCAAGCTCGGCACGCCGCTCTTTCGGTACTTCTGCAACATCAACAAACGAGAGATGATAGGTGATATCGGAATCGCTTAAAAGAGTGTCTGCGGCACCCGCCGTATACATCATGCCCCCGAGGATTTGCACCAGTTCTAAAGGCTTTGCCGTTTCCTTAGTTACATTCGGAAATGTTTTTCCGAATTTTATCGCGAGATTGTTCAGCCAGTTCGATAGTTCGCCAGCCGTCGGAGCTTCCTCAAACCAATCATCTGTAAATTGCGCGGTCGTCAGCGAAAATCCGTTCACTGCCAAGAGCGACATCAGTTGGACCAATTCGAGATTCCCCTCGTCGCGGATCTTTGCGGCCGGGCGCACCGTCTTGATGAGAAAGGGCTCGAAATGCCGGCTGCCCTCAAGGGAGCACTCGACACCGCGAAGGTACGGCTCGTTGAAGTCAAAAATATTCCCGGAATCTTCGGTCCGACCGCCGCAGGTCGAGGTATACAACGCATTGATCGGCTTACCCTTGTAGCTCGCCACCATACCCCGCGTTTCACGCACCGCTCGCGTTCCCATCGACGTTTCGATCGACACACCTTTGTAGACCTGCGACCAAACGGTCGGCAGCATATCAAATCCCTGTTGTCCATATCCGTTCACATTTGCGACGGCGTACGTACGAGCGGCCACTGCTTGTGCCTTCTGGGCTTCAATTTCTGGAAGTGAGAGTTCGCTTGGCACCACGCCAAGCAAATACTCTTCCATCGGCACCACATTGACGACTGTGAGCGTGCCGCGCGAATTTACGAATACCTCCAATTTCCCTCGATACGCCTTGCCGTTTAGCCTCACGGGATATGTTCTTTCGTCGAACGAACCGAACGAAACCGTCTTTAGGGATGAATACTTCGCCGTGTCGCCCACCCCATTCACGATCAATTCGCGTAGATTGGGGTTTATGTACGTCGTGTCTACTGGTCTCGAATCACCGGTTGTCTTGATCAAGCTTCGGACCTCAGACTTCCCTGACGTTCGGTTGAGCTGTTGTGACAACGATAGGGCATCATCGGACGGGACAAGTTTCGTCTCGGTTACGATCGTAATGTCCTCAAACCCCTTCTCGGCGAGCGCTATCTTGAACGCGTCGGCATCCTCCGTGGTTTCCTTGACGCTGCCAATCCAAATTCGCCAAGTGTTTGTCGCCGGATCAATGCTTACGAGGGCCGTTTCACCTATTGATTCGCGGATCTCCGCGGCCATTTCTTCAGCAGCGGCAGCGTTTGCGAGATTTTGTATTTCGAAGCGATAATTTTCGATCTCCGGTGGGCTATATGACCGAGCGGAGACGGCGACCCTGTTTGTTGCCAGGAACTTAGCGGTCTCGTCTGGGCTGTAGGAAACGAGCTGCGAATCGGCGGTAGTGATCGTTACCGCTCGTGAATTAGTCGATAAGCCGATGCGTACGAGCGGTTCCTGCGCGAGATAGAAATACCGCGGTTCAGCCGCGGCCGCCGATGCAGCCATCATCATAACAACTAAAAGTGATCGAAAAATCATATCGTTTCACTTCTCAAGTGCGTTAAAGATGAATGGAAACGTTGAGTACGTTTGCCCACGATGCTGCGGCCTAAACGCGAACAAAATGATCTTGCCCTTTCCATAAGAGGTCTGGGCCAAAGCCGTTCTCCCGTTTAGGAATTTTTCACCGAGCATCCATCCTGAAAGTAGAGCACCTGCTTCACCGTATTTTGCGACGCTCTCGATCCGACTTTTGTCTAAGACCTCGAATGCCGAACTCGAAATAAAGTATGCCGCAGCTTCGTCGGCGAACCCTTTCGAAATTGGATGCGTAGTATTGACCTCGAGTTTGACGATCGACCCCGGATTATAGAATTCATCTCGTCTTAAACCGGAGAGAACGTTTTTCATAGGTAATCCGAAGTGTTTTATCACTAATTCGCATGAATCGTCGAAACATATCAACTTGCCGCCGTTGTCGACGAATTTCTTTAGATTTTCGATGCCGACTTCGCCGATTCCGCCGGTGAACTCCAGCGAATATCTCTCGGCGTTCAATCCTTTCACGATCGTGTTTTCGCTGTCTGCCGGCAAGATCAAAGCGTCAAGCGTAAGGTCGTTCGAACGAATATCACGGTCCAACACGGACCTGTACGGTATCTTGTATGTATCGAATACGAGCCGTGTCCACCCCTCATCCATCGACAACGTGTAGCCCTTATAGAGGCCGATCTTCGGCTGCGTCTTTAAGGGATAAGTAAATTTTCCGAATGGACCGCCACTTTTGGATAGGTTCAATACGGCCCTCACCTGTTCGATGTTTTCGACTTTTTTCAGCGTCCTTCGCTTTTCTAAAAGATCCCTAAAGCTCCATATTTCGTACGTTTCAACGCCCATCTGCAGCGGCAAAGTCCAACCAGCTACATCGTATGGTGCCTCTGCCTCACCCTTCTCGTTGCGGCGGTTCGGGTAGACCTGCCGCTCAAACAAGCTAAGTACGTTGTTCTTTTGCGGCTGCTCGACAAAGACCAGAAAGCTGCCGAGGGGAATCTCATGAAACTCCGCTGCTCCGGGCACATGCTTAACATATAGCTCTTCCGTCATTTGATGAACTTCTACGCCTTGCCACGTTAGGATCTCGATCAGGCGAGCCACAGTTTCAGCATTTGGCTGGCCGGCCGGGATAACAAACGCTCGTGGTTCAGTATCCGTTTCGACGATATTTCGCTTACCCAGTTCGTAGAAATTTCGAAGATATCTTGGTCGGAACTTTGCCGCCATTTGGAGCACCGCCCTGCTCGCAATCATTTCGATCATGGCGATGTCCCGCGGCCTCCAGGTGCCGCCCTCCCAAGCGTCCGGATAATTTGTAGCAGTTTCCAGCGATGACGAAAGCCCCCGCGAACCGCGGTTCTTCGTTAGCTGTTCTCTTGTGATCGTAATTGGCGTCATCAGGTCCGCGCTTGCGGCCTCTGACAAGATCCCGATCGAGTTGTGATAGTACGGTGCCGACCTGAAACCACCGTGCCACCATGTATCAAACGTTGTATTGGTCGCCACTCCAGCGATGTTTCGTGCCTGAAGATCGGCGGCCATTTTATAGCCGATAAGGCCAACCTCGCGTAGTATCGACGGTGCTATTCTCGGATTCGGCGGATCAAAAAACGGAGGAATTATGAACCTCGCCCCGTTCTGTCCCATCTGATGAATATCGTAAACAATCTGCGGGAACCATTCCTGCCAATACAATTTCGTTATTGCCCGCGTCTCTGCCAGGTTCATCATGAACCAGTCGCGGTTGTTGTCGTGTCCGGCGTAATGGTGATAGAGCTCCGGCGGCGCTGTTCCTTCACTCTTCGATCCGAGCGTTTTTCGGTACCAATTCGCCACGATATCGATGCCGTCCGGATTTGACGACGGTATAAGTATCAAGATCGTGTTATCGAGGATATCTTTCGTGTCCGAATCCATCGCCGTTACGAGTTCGTATGCGAGGTTCATCGACATTTGCGATGCCACGATCTCAGTCGAATGTATGGAGCATGAGATCGATACGATCGTTTTTCCCTGCGCTATAAGTGATTCGACTTCTCTTTCGCCGCCTTCTGCCGCGAAGGCGCGTGGATCGGCCAGCTTGGCGCTGACCTGCCTGTATTTTTCGAGATTTTTGATATTGTCCGGCGACGATATGAACGCAGCGATCATCGGTTTTCCGAGAGTCGATCTTCCGATCTCCTTAACCGAGATCTTATCGCTGGCCGTATCGAGCCTCGCAAAATAATTAGAGATCTGGTTCCAATCCGCGATCGTCCGGTCGTCCGTTGGGTTAAAGCCAAGTACTGAGCGGGTCGTCGGGACCTGCGCGACAATAAGAAGTGAAAATAGTAAAATCGATCCGCAGATATTCAAGGCCCCTAACATTCGGGGTAAAACCTTATTACGGTATCGATTAGCTATATGCGAGGCTGCTTCTAGCTGAAAATTCGAGAAATTCCCGAACAAATTATGTCGGATCATTTAGAAAAGTTTTCCTTGGAAGCAATTAGGGACAACAGGAAACTTTTGTTTCCTGTAGAAAAGTCTAACAAATCGCGGTTGGTGGGTAAAATTCGATATTGGTGGTGTTGGGTCGCGGCTTCCTCAATGCTCCTATTCGTCGCGACACCATCCATGATCTTTCTCTCGATCATAAATCGTCGGATCTGGCTCTATCCCTTAGCGTTGTGGGGAGCAAAGACTTGGCTAAAGGCGTGTGGAGCAAACGTGCAGGTGACAGGTGTTGAGAATCTCGACCCCGATCGATCTTACGTCTTCGCCGCTAACCATCGGTCATATCTGGATACGGCGGCGCTGTTCCGATATTCAGGAAAGCGGATGGGCCTCGTTGCAAAAAAAGAATTACTGAAGGTACCGGTATTGGGGCAGGGTATGAGTTTTGTATATATAATTGCCATCGACCGATCGAACGCGGAAAAGGCTCGACTTTCGATGGAGAAGGCCCGCGAAGTAATGGAAAATGGGTATTCGT
>JBAUGL010000076.1:0-101447 GCA_049679665.1 Pyrinomonadaceae bacterium
GGTCAATAACCACCTGCGGAGTGTCGAGATTTCGGCCTGCTTTTAGATTTGTCGCGAGTCGAATAAATTGTGCCATTGACCAAGCAAGCGGCGTTGCTGAGCCGGTACCTTCACCAAATTTGAGTTCAGGAATGAATTGCCGGTCGGGATTCGCCGGGGTGTCTTTGTCATCCCAGATCTGTTCAGGGATCATCAGGCCTTCGTTTGAGAAGGCGAGCATATGGTCGAGGCGAATCGAGGCGCTGCTCGATTTTGGATCTCTCTTTTTCCCTGCGTTTTCCAAGGCCAATTCATATTGTCCACGTTCGCCGCTCAGCAACGTCCACAGTCGCCCCTTACCGGTGTATTTCCCATCCCAGTTCCAACGACGGCCGTCATTCATTTCGCCGTATCCATCGTGATTGTAACGATAAAAGCCGATACCGTTCGGCGTACCGACCTTTATTAACTGGTCGATAACTTTGACGGATCTTGCAATGAGCGGATCGTCCGCGGGTTTGATGCCCAAACGGACGAGCTCGAGGAAGCCGGCGTCGACTATCTCGCGCTCGTCAAAGGATCCGGCGCCATTGTTCAATTCTATCTTTTCGCCTTTATCGGGGTTTCCATTTTGCGTGATGCGCAGATAATAGGTCCCGTCACCGTATGGGCCCGTGGTCGTCGCCGTCCAGCGTTCGATGTTGCGGGCCCAGTCGTCCGCCGTTGCCAAATAAATGAGGGCGGAAGCGTCATTGCCATTCTTTTTTGCAATCTCGGCGGCGCAAACCAGCCCGGCGATCTCCGCGGCGATAGTGGAAGGTGAATATCCGGACTCTTCCTCCCATCGCTCCTGCGGCGTTGCAGGGCCGTTCTTAACAATAAAATCAGCGGCCTTCTTAACATGGTTTTCCCATGTCGCCTTGTCAAAGCGCCCTATCTGATACGCCATGATCAGTGGATAAGCAACCTCGTCCATTTGGAGCGAACCCCAAAAAGGTCTGCCGTCAAGCCATGAATTTTGCGGAAAACTGCCATCTTCCTTCTGCTGGACATTGAACAAAAAATCGAGAGCACGGCCGGCGGCGGCCGTATCGCCCAGCGCCAGATATGCGGTAAAAACCTGATATAGATCACGCGACCAGACTAGGTGATAGCCGCCTCCCACGTCTTCATTTGCATTGATTCCGCCGCCCCAGGTGGCCGTCAGGCTTGCGACGTTTGCGCCACGGACGGTCTTATCTTCCTGAGCTTTGATCACCATGGCAGCCATGTTGAACTGGGCCTGATACTTAGGCTCGACCTTTGGAATGGTTTTTATGTATTCGGCCCAACCTTTTTCGTATTGGGCGATCGAGCGGGCGAACCCCTTGTGTCTGGAACTTCGTGCGTTTGCAAATGCCTCGCCGAACCCCTCGGTTTCCCTGGCAAACGACAGAACAACGGTGAATCTGCGCGGCTTGTCGATCTTTGCTATTTGGACGACATTTCCGTTTCCTGCCCTCCAATAGGGAGTTTCGATCCTGCCATATTGCCTGAGCTGCTCGATCCCGTCGCTGATCCCATAATAGCCGTTAGACATTTCCGAAATGCTGGACGAAAACACTAGGGCCGAATTAATTTCTCCGTCCGATGCACCTAATCCGAAGTCGTCGGTCGACGACAATGATCGATCTACGGACGGGCCGAACTCCCCGAGGCCGGGCCCGACAACGATAAATGGAGCCGGTGAAATCGCTTCGTCACCCATTCCGGTATTGGCGAGCGACGGATCATAATAAACATACAAGTTCAGGCCCCTACGCTTTGGCTCAAACCTGACGTCGATCAAAACCGACTGATTTACGGGATCGGTGGCGTACGTTTTCGTGATCTTCCATTCACCTGATATTGCGGTATTGATCTGCTGGAAAGTTAACGAATCAGGCCGCGTTACTTTGATCTGATGAATTGCATCGTCGCTTTCGGTCTCGACCTTCTTTGTCCTTGGATCTACGACCACAAACTGCAGCAAATGAACATTGGCGGTCGTGACGTCCGGGTAGTAGACCTCGGTCATTGCTCCGCCCTGAAGAGTAAACCAAACCTTGCTCTCAGGGGTGATCGACGTACCTACGGCCTGCTTACCGGCGCTTGCCCAATGTGCATCCTTACCCGGCCCGCCCGGGGCAAGTGTTTGGGCGAAGCCGATACAAGAAAGAAGTAAAAGGCATGGAACGGCCAGAGATCTACAAAGACTTTGGGGGGATTTGGACATAGGCGAAATTAAACTGAGATTCACGTCCACGCTATTGCTGTTGCGGAATACGCCTAAAAATGCGTATGCCGAAACCTTCTATACTCAATACCGGCAGCGATGAGCCGTGCTTTTCGTTCGCCGGAATTACTTCATCGAATTTGCCCGAAGTTTCGACCGAACCGAAAAATGGCGAGCTGGTCATATTGATCGCGACCAAAACTTCTTCAGCCGCTGTTCGGCGTTCGAACGTCAAGATCCGATCCTCATCCGAATTCTTAAGCCACACAAGATCGCCTCGACGCAGAGCGGCCGACCTCTTACGCAGATCGATCATTTCTTTATAAAAAGCCCGGAATTCTTTTCGCCGTTCAGAGAATGGCCAGAATATCGGCAGTTTTTCGAAAAGGGCAGGAGCGCCAGATTCGGTCGTGTCACCGGCCTCCATTCCATTGTAAAACATCGGCACGCCGTCGAGTGTGAACGCCAGCGCCTGTGCCGCAAGCGCCCCTTTCTCGCCAAATCGTGCAATCGACCGGCGTTCGTCGTGATTATCGCTGAAGCGCATTCGTAAGCTGCCCCTGGGGAACTTCGCGTGCTGCTCCTGCCAAACCTCTCGAATGCGAGATGCCGGCCTTAGACCTTGGATCACGTCAGTCATCGCCGAATGGATGTTCCAGGAATAGTCGAGATTGAAAGCCTTCGGGTGCAGATCGGGCGATTCCCATTCGGCAAGCCAGAGAGTATCAGCCTTAACTTTATCAACCTCGGAACGTGCCGCCTCCCAAAAGTCGGTGGGAATAAATCCCGCGACGTCACAACGAAAACCGTCGAGGTCGTAATCGCGGACCCACATCTTTAGCATTTCTATGATGTACTTTCGCAACTCGGGATTGTCGTAGTTAAGATCGGCGACGTCAGCCCAATCCGGCACCGGCGGTATGATCTCGCCCTTAGCATTCTTTGTATAGAAGTCCGGGTTTTTCATCATCACACTGTCCCAGGCCGTGTGGTTCGCGACAATATCGATGATCACTTTCATCCCGCGTTTATGAACTTCGGAGATAAGTTTCTTCAGGTCATTGGCTGTACCGTAATCGGGGTTTATCGCGTAAAAATCCTTGACGGCGTATGGCGAACCGACAGCGCCTTTCTTTTTCGCCTGCCCGATCGGGTGGATCGGCATCAGCCACAATACCGTGATGCCGAGTTTATTCAAGCGATCGAGATCTGCAGTTATGCCGCTGAAATCCCCTTTAGCAGAATACTGCCGCGGGAATATCTCATAGATCACCGCGTCCCTAACCCAATCTTGCGACGGGCGGGCCGTGTCTTTCGAAAAATCACGAACAGGCGTTTGGGCAATCAGGAGAGACGAAAGGAAAAGGAACGCGAGGACGATCGAAGGTAGTCTATTGATTTTCATGGCGTTATACATGCGAGCTTCTAGATCTACCCACAGGTTCGATCCTTGCGGCCCCGACATCTTTTACGATAAAAACGCACAATGCGGCCGCGATAAGAGAAACACCGCCAAGCATTACGGCGTTGAGCGGATCGTTGCCGAGCAGCGGTTTATATATCTGCGGCGTTAGGAAGCTTTGCACGACTTGCGGTATGACAATAAACAGGTTAAAAACGCCCATATAAACCCCCATACGCTCTGGCCTAATAGCGCCGGCAAGGATCACATACGGCATAGACAGTATCGATGCCCAGGCGATCCCGACCCCTGCCATACCGATCCAAAGGAAGTACGGATTCGCAGCGAAATAAGTTGATATCAACCCAAGGCCGCCCAATATAAGACAAATTATGTGAACACCCTTTCGGCCAACCTTCTCAGCGAGAGGCGGAATCCCGAACGCAACCAGAAAACAAACGAAATTGTAAACCGCGAAACATACGCCGCCCCATTCCGTTCCCTCTTTGAACGCAAGCGAACTCTCATCTGCCCCTCCAAAAACGTGCCGTGCGACGGTGAGTCCGTAAAACTGCCACATAAACGGCAAAGCAAACCAAGTGAAAAACTGAACGACGGCCAGCTGCTTCATCGTCGAAGGCATATCTCGAACGGCATCAGCGATCTCATTGAAAATGTTGCCGACAATGCTGCCTTCAGCGTTCTTCGCACGAAACGCCTCCATATCCTCGGGCGGGAGTTCATCGGTCGTGAATACAGTCCAGAGAACGGCAATGAGAAACGCACCTGCCCCTACGACGAAGGCGATCAGCGTCGAATACGGAATACCGCTCTTCATGATCCCGACGACCCCAAGCCATGTCAGGATATACGGCAGTGCATTCGCAAGCGTCGAGCCGATTCCGATAAAGAATGACTGCATCACAAAGCCCATCGTTCTCTGCTCTTCGTCAAGCTTGTCACCAACAAAGGCGCGAAATGGCTCCATCGTAATGTTTATCGATGCATCCATTATCAAAAGAAGTCCGGCGGCCATCCATAGTGCCGACGAATTCGGCATCAGGACGAGACAAATACTAGCGATGACAGCGCCGACAAGAAAAAATGGCCGCCGTCGTCCCAACCGCGTCCAAGTCCTGTCCGACATCGCGCCGACGATCGGCTGGATCAACATTCCAGTCAACGGCCCCGCAAGCCAAAGATATGGAAGCGAACTTTCCTCGGCGCCGAGATATTTGTAGATCGGCGACATATTCGCCATCTGCAGCCCCCAGCCGAATTGAATGCCGAGAAACCCGAAACTCATGTTCCATATCTGCCAAAAGGTCAACTTTGGTTTGTTTTGCATAAGTGTTGTCTTGTTCGCGAATTACACGAAACGCGTACGAATAATTTCTATTTCGGAGCAAATATCCCTGAGGATCTCGCCGGCATTTTGAATTGCACCTTGCCATTCATTATTTTTATATCCGGTAGTTTGCCGAGCGAATCTGCTAAAACCGCATTCGCCGTGAACGGCTTTATCATCGATATATCAAAGCTTACATCAGCCGTTTTGGAGTCGTTATTAAAAATGACCAGCACTGCGTGTCTATCCGTCACTCGCGCATACGCCGCCTGCTGCTCTTCATCAAGCAGATCGAGGGTTTTACCTCGTCGAAGCGGCTCCAGCTGCTTTCGGATCTCGCCGAGTTTCGCAAGGTGATCCCATACATCAATTTCCTGTGGCGAGCGGCCCGCGGGAAGAAAAGCGTTTCGAGTATCACCGGGAAATCCCCCTGGGAAATCGCGTCGATTATCGGGATCGCCGCCGCCCGGCATCGCGATCTCGTCACCGTAATACAGCAGCGGCGTTCCGCGCGATGTCATGATCAATGTCTGAGCAAGTTTTAGGCCGTTGGTCGTCGCGCCGGGTTCGTTCATAAAGCGCGGCATATCGTGGACTCCCAGGAATGTGACAAGCACACTCGGCTTCGGATAAAGCCAGTCCTTCGCGAAAACCTGTGAGATTTGTCGGATGCTTTGCCCCTGCGCAAAGGCACTTCGAATTGGATAAAAGAGCCCAAAATCATAAAGCGTGTCGATCTCAGTGTCGATCCCATCATGACCGCGCCGGCCTTTTTGAAAATATGAGAGCAGTGCCGGATCAGCGTCAAAAAGTTCACCGAGGATGTTTACTTTCGGAAATTCCCGATGAACTGCAGCACCCCATTTTGCCCAGAACGAACGCGGTACGTGCGGCAGAGTGTCCATTCGTATTGCGTCGAAACCTGTCTGCGCGATCCACCACAGCGAATTTTGGATCAAATAGCGCTCGACTTCGGGGTCGTTTTGATTAAGGTCGGGAAGAATGTCTATGAACCAACCGTCGATATTTCGTTCTTGTGTCTGATAGGTCGCACGCGGGTTCATCGCTGTCCATTTTTGCCAGTTGTTCGAAATATGATCCCTGACGGTCCCGTTAAACCACGTCGGCGTCGGTGGATCGTTGGCCCAGACATGATAAGGGCCGGTGTGATTCACTACTTGGTCCTGAATAATGGTCAGGCCCTGTGAATGGGCCTTTCGAACAAGTTCCTTGACCGTTTGGAGATCGCCCAGGTGCTCGTCGACCCCGTAGAAATCGACCGCTCCGTAACCGTGATATCCGGTCGTGGGCTCGTTGTCATAAACTTCAACCAAATCAAGCTTATCGTTGTTGTCATAGACCGGCGTCGTCCAGATAGCAGTCGCTCCCAGACTCTTGATATAAGGCAGCTTATCGATAACCCCTCTAAAATCGCCGCCATGGTATCGACGTCCTTTGCTTCGATCGTATAAACCCTTCGATTTCGGCGGATCGTTGTTTGATGGGTCGCCATCCACAAATCGGTCAGGCATAAGGAAATAGATCACGTCATCCGTCGAAAATCCCGAGTAATTGCTATAGCGCTGCAGTGGAGCGAAAACTCCGAAAGGTACGGATGCGATACCGCCAGCCGTTTTAATTGCCAACTGATAGTCGCCGACGCGGGTGTTTTCAGCGATCTTTAGATCGAAGAACAAGTAGTGTCCATTCGCACTTGTTCTCTCATTGGAAACGGTAAAACCGGTGATTGGCGATGTTACACGTGCGCCGGTCAAATTTACCCCGCGAACCATTATCCGAACGGGATTAATCGTGCTTTCCGTCCACCAGTTCGGCGGTTCGATCTTCTCCACCGAAGGCTTCTGTGCGGCGATGCCGAACGTCAACAATAGGATAAGGCCCAAAAGACGTGCGGCATGAAATGGCAAGAAATATATTCGAACACTTTTTACCGCTGCGCCGTGCCGTAAAGGCCTAATTTCCGTTTCGTCCATATGTAATTGTAAGTTCCTTCAACCTCGCGATCATGTCGTCAGTGATCGATCCATCAATGTATCGCCAAAACCAGTTGCCTTCGGTCGAAGCAGGCAGGTTCATCCGGCCCTCGGTCCCGATGCCAAGCAGGTCCTGAACGGGCACTATCGCGGTATCCGCGACTGATGCCCAAACGGCGCGAATAAAATCCCAATTAATCTCGTCGCCATCGGTATTCAAATACTTCAAGCAGAAGTCGTGTTCGCGGCTTATATCTTTTGCGTCCCGCGTGGAACCCGCACCGGCCTGAGAAAGCCACCAGCCCACGGTTGTATCGTTGTCGTGAGTGCCAGTGTAAGCGACGCAGTTGCCTATGTAATTGTGCGGAAGGTCGTGATTTCGTGAATCATCGCCAAATGCGAACTGCAGAATACGCATTCCCGGAAAACCAAATGAATCCCGCAGCTCTTCGACATCGGGCGTAATAACTCCGAGATCTTCCGCGATCACAGGAAGGTCTTTCAGGCCGCGTCTTAGTGCGGTAAACAGTTCTTTCCCGGGCACGTTGACCCAGCGGCCGTTCTCGGCCGTTTTGTCGCCACCCGGCACTTCCCACGCCGCCGCGAAACCGCGAAAGTGATCGATGCGGACAATATCGACGGTAGTCAGCGTGAATCCGACTCGTGCGATCCACCATTTGAACCCGTCGGATTTCATTGAATCCCAATCGTAGATCGGGTTGCCCCAAAGCTGTCCTGTTTTTGAGAAGTAGTCGGGCGGGACGCCGGCAGAGACCGTTGGCGATCCGTCTTTTTCCAGCTTGAATTTATCTTGATTGCACCAGACATCGGCCGAATCGAGAGCAACAAATATAGGCACATCGCCGATAATGTTGATACCGTTCTTGTTTGCATATTCCTTTAGTTCGGCCCATTGGGTGAAAAAAAGGAACTGGTAGAACTTCTCCGCCTGGATGTCATCGTAGAGACGTTCCACTTCGCCTTTTAGTGCTGATGGCTCGCGAAGTTTGAACGGCTTCGGCCATTCGTACCAGGCTTTTTGCTCGTGCGAAAGCTTTATGGCCCGATACGCGGCAAAATCGTCGAGCCACCAATCGTTGTCGTGACAGAATGCTTCAAACTTTCCTCTCAAATCGACGCTGGTTGTCTTGTGAAAGCTGCGATAGGCTTCGGGCAAGAGGCGAGTTTTCCAATCATGCACGCTCCCAAAATCAACCTTGTGTTCGGGAAAGTCGGGCTTGTCCGCGAGCTGCTCGCCCGTCAGAAATCCGTCCCTGACCAGATTTTCGGGGGAAATTAGCAGTGTGTTTCCGGCAAATGCTGAAAAGCATTGATACGGCGAATCGCCATATCCGGTCGGCCCAAGCGGCAGGATCTGCCAATATGTTTGGCCGGCATCAACAAGTAGATCGACGAACCTGTACGCCGCCGGTCCGAGATCGCCGATGCCGTATTCGCCCGGCAGAGATGTCGGGTGCAATAGAATGCCTGATGCTCTGGGAAAGTTCATAAACAATTCAATTGGCCGTGTACTAAATGAATTTAACCGGTATGCAGTTTAGTATAAACGGAAGATCTTAAAACAAAATTCCATAGATACGGACAGATCACAAAAGGGGCGTGAATCATTATGTTTCACGCCCCGAAAAAGAACAAGTTAATTAAACCCGCCGGCGAGCGAGCTCGCGTTTTTTGTCCTTAGAATTCCAGACGCAGACCGAATTGGATCTGGCGATTCGTGAAGGCATGGGTGCCGCGAATCGTTCCGAATCCGAAAACGGGATCGGAGTTGCCGATATCCGTGTTTGGCCCGCCCAACTGCGGAGTGTTAAAGACGTTGAAGAACTCCGTACGGAACTGGATCTTGAATCGTTCGTACACTGCAAAGTTCTTCGTCAGCCCCAGATTTAGCTGATTCGTAGCAGGCGACCGCAGGCTGTTTCGTTCGAGATTGCCAAATCGTCCGGCCGGAGCTTCGGCAAATGCCGCACGGTTAAGATATGGGTCACGATCGCCGGAGTACGCTTCGCCAACGAGATCGACCCGCACGCCATTGCGTCGAATGTCGAACGGGCTTCCGCTTTGTGCACGGAAAATTCCGTTGAGCTGCCATCCGCCAAGGATCGCTTCCGCCACTGAATGCCAGTCTGAACCCCAGCGGCGTCCGCGCCCAAACGGAAGATCATAGACAGATTCGATCGACAGTACATGGGGATAATCAACTCGCGAGGTCGAAAAAGGTTCGATGAAGTTGATATTGGAATCACCAACACTGTCAAATGCACCTTCGCCGTTGTCCTTCGTTTTCGAGAATGTATAGGCGACACGATACTGCCACCCGGCCGTAAACCGCCTTTCGAGCTGCATTTGAAGTGAATCGTACTGCGACTTGCCGATGTCGTCACGGACGTTCGCGCGGCCGCCGAGATTCGGAAAGCAGGAACCCAAGGTGCCGCTGTTCGGGCAAGCGATACTGGCCGACGGGTCAACAATGCGGCCGTTGAGGTTGTAGTAAAGTATCAGGTTTCTTCCGCGGGTCCCTACGTAACCGATGCTGACGGCAGTATTATCCGTTAGCTGATGCTGATATTGAACATTGAACTGCTGAACATTTGAGACCTTGTTGTCCGGCAGTACAGCCAACACCGTAACGTTTCGCGGATCGTTCAGGTTTACCGAATCCACGCTGCCCAGCGGAAGTGCACCCGTGGCCAGCCGAGAATCCAATGACCCATCAGGCGCCCGGCCGGAAAGCGTAATGCGAACGCCGTCCTGATTGTTGAACTGAGAGAAGCCGCTGAATGGCGGGTTCTGTGCAAGCTGATTATCGATTCCGCCTCGATCGAGGAAATAGAATATGCCGTAGCCGCCGCGAATTACCGATTTGCCCTTTCCGCCAAAATCATATGCGAAACCCAATCGAGGACTAAAGTTATTTGTGTCCGTTTCGGTCAATGAATCACCACTGCCGTCCGCAAGGATGAGGCGGCCCGATGTTACATCAAAGTTCGCCTGGCGCCCATACATCTCGGTCGGATTCGTGAACAGCTCATATCGCAAGCCAAGATTAAGGGTAAGATTGCGCATGGGCCTCCAGTCGTCCTGGACGAATAAAGCGTTTTCCCAATTGCGAGTTCCAACCGTTCCAAAGGGCGGGCCGATCTGGTAGTTGCAGACGAAACCGATCAACAGATCGGACTGCTCCCAACCGGTCGAAGCCGCTCCGCCGCACTGACTCGGATCACCGTTACCGATCATAAAAAAGTATCCTTTGCCTCGGTTTGGGCGATATAGCGCGACATCGCGGCGAAGAATGGTGCCGCCAAATTTAAGGGTATGGTCACCCTTAATGAGACTTAGGCTATCGACGATCTGGTAGGTATCCTGCGGAACGATATACGGCCCGAAATCACCGGTATACTCGAGCTGGCCGTTGTAGCCGCCGATAAGGGCCCCGCCGCCAAGGCTCTCGTCACGGTTGGCATTGGGAATGCCGAGATCGGCGGATATGGTCTGATCAAAAAACGGAGGCGTATACCCGTATTTGATGCGATTTGCCTGGACGCGCAATTCGTTGAAGAGGTTAGATGTCAGCGCCGAGTTCAACCCGATAACAAAACCTTTCGTTCGCGTCGGGTTCGATCCGGAACCGAAACCGGCCGGTAGATCAGGAAGTCGCGATGACGTCACCTGATCGAACTTACCGTAGCTAACACGTCCAAACATTTGATGATTATCAGTAAGTGTTCCGTCCACGCGAATGTCGAAAGTGTTGGAGTTTACGGTCTGATTTCGCGTTGTTAAAAAGTTGCTGAATACGCCTTCGCGATTCGGTGCGGGGAACGCGTTAAGGTAAGCAAGCGCAACTGAGTTCATTCGGTTGCCCGGAAGCAGATCGACCCGGTTGCCCGCGATCGGAAGTCCCGTCAGCGGATCCGTTAACTGGATCGCGTTGCTCAATGCGAGCAGTTCCGAGAAATTTCCATCCCGCATCAATGCCGTTGGAACGGTCGCCGATTCCTGGCCGAAAGGCAAGAATTGACGCAAGGCGTCATAATCGCCAAAAAAGAAAACCCTGTCCTTTACGATCGGGCCGCCGAAAGTGCCGCCAAACTGACCTCGCCGAAACTCGTTCTTTCGACTATCGAATGTCGGTCGGGCGTCGAGATCATCATTGCGAATGAACAGGAACGCACTGCCGTAAAAATCATTGCGGCCTGACTTTACAACCGCGTTGACGATGCCGCCTCCACCCCGGCCGAACTCCGCCGTCGCCACGCTGGTCTGTACGCGAAACTCCTGGATGGCTTCGGCCGAAGGGAACACGTTTATCGTATTAACTAGCGATTCATTATTGTCGACGCCGTCGAGCAAGAAATTGTTCGCCTGCGTGCGCTGGCCGTTAACCGAAAGAGCGGCACCGCCGGTATTTCCGCCGCGGTAGGTTTCCGCATTGTTCCCAACACCTGAAGCAAATCCACCGATCACACCCTGGGTTACACCTGGCGTGAGACGCGCCAGTTCGAGCACGTTGCGTCCGTTGAGCGGCAACTCAACGGCTTCCTTCCCCTGGATGACCTCACCCAGCGCGGACGTGGCCGTTTCGACCTGCGGTACGTCAAGCGTCACTGTTACGGTTTCGGACACCGCTCCGGCCTCAAGGATAAAATTGAGGTTCGCGACTTGTGCGACCTCAAGCGTAATTTCCTGCTGTGTGTTTTTGAAGCTAGCCTGAGAGACGGTCATCACGTACCGGCCTGGAAGCAGGGCAAGTACCGAAAACGATCCTTCGTCATTTGTGACCGCGACGACCTCGCGATCAGTGGCTAGGGCCTTTACGGTAACCGTGGCGCCCACCACAGCAGCGCCGGTAGAATCAGTGACCGAACCTTGAATCCGGGCTGACTCGGTTTGAGCGGCCGCAGAGATCGCGAAGCTTAAAACAGACACCATCAATATGATGATTCTTCGTAATGAAATTGCATTTTTGTTCATAAATCTGATCACCTCTACTCACGGCCGGTCAGGAAATCGCCATCACCACAGCGAAACCCAATTTCGGGCCTATTCTTGATTTTTTATTTCGATTTATCGCGCATTGTTGCCAAAGCAAACAAAGTTTTATTACATTTGCAAATCGATGTCAAGCCGAGTCTAGCTCAAATTTGCAGATGCGAATTTTCGTGCAAGCACCAGGGAAACTGAGCCCAGAATTGTTGGTTCGTTACCAAGCGTCGACGGAACTATCAAAGTACCGGCCATTTTGTGCCGAATGCTTCTTTGTGAGAGGGTGTGAATTTCGTCCTTTATCAAGTCCCAGGCACGTACTACGCTGCCTGAAACGATAACAGCCTGTGGACTGAAACCGATAATAAGATTTGAAATGCCTAAGCCAAGATAATGTGAAGTTTCATTGAGTATTCTGACGGCGCGTTCCTCACCGTTTTCGGCAAGGCCGATAAAATGTTCTATATCGACCGACGTATTCGCCGTGCCATTATCCGCGCTGTATCGTTGAATAATAGCCTTCTCCGATGCATGCGCTTCCCAGCAATCACGGCGCCCGCAGGAGCATTCTACGTGGGCGTTATCGCCGACGAACATGTGACCGAATTCGCCCGCGGCGCCGTTCTGGCCCCTGTATACCTGCCCATCAATAATTATTCCGGTGCCGATCCCTTCGGATACCAGTACGACCACGAAGTTCCGCATTGTTCTGATGTCATTGGCGCCGAACCAAAGTTCGGCGAGGGCAACTGCGTTCGCGTCGTTGTCCACGGTGACCGGCAGCCCGGTCCTATCCTCGATCTGTTTGACTATGTCCCAATCTGACCATTGAAAGTACGGAATATAGACGATGTTGCCAGTCGAATGATCAGCGATGCCCGGAATGCACAATCCGACTGCAAGGTCGTACTCGCGATTTTCGTCAGCGAACTTCGCCGCCTTTGAAAGGATCTGGCGGTTCATATAATCGATGTCGTGTGACGTAGGAAATGAATCCTTTTTTAGGATCTGGCCCGCCAGGTCGGCGAGCACTACGGTCGTGGTTCGGGGCGTCACATCCACGCCCAAAGCTACGGGACGTCCCATTTTCAGGCGAAGCAGCGTCGGTTTCCGGCCGCCGGTCGAGTTTCCGGTCCCGATCTCTTCGATCAAGCCTTCGAACTGAAGATCATCTACGATCGCGGATACGGATGATCGCTGCAGCGAAGTTTCGCGAGCGATCTCAGCGCGAGAAATGGGGGATCGGGCACGAACATAGTTCAGTACGATCTGTTTATTGATGTCGCGGATCGTATTGTGCCGGGCGATCTGGTCCCTAGCGCCGTGTAGATATATCTTCTTCATTGACTATCTCGCACAGATTGTACACAAGGTTTGTTGGAAAAACAAACAAACTCTCAAGACGGCCCGAGAACAACCAGCGATCAAAGTTATTCGAGGCCAACACGCTTAGCGATGTTGATAAATCTGGGATCTTGGCGAAGACCGGCAAGTAACGGGTCAGTCTTCATATATATTAGATTGCTGTCGTGCGCGGTATAGGCTTTTTCAAGCGACTCGATGGCGTTGTCAAAATCGCCGAACCCGGCGGAGATCAGTGCGTATTCGAAATTGGACACATACCGTTTACGCCCCAGGGCCTTCAATTCGTCCAGCTGCCTTTCCGCGTCGTCACGTTGTCCCATTTTCTCGTAAGCCAGGCAGCGGAGCATCGGTATTCGTGGGTCCATTCCAAACTTTGCCGCGTTGTCGAGCGACGCTAACGCTGACGCGGGGTCACCCTTAAGTACGAACGTTCTAGCGAGGTAGACATTGGCATAATAAAAGTTGGCATCCATCCTAAGCGTTTCGTTAAATTGTGATATTGCATCGTCGTAACGTCCGGCGTAAAGATAGCTGGTGCCGAGATCCGCGCTAATTATCAGCGATTGCGGATCAAGAGCTTTAGCCCGTTTCAGCGCTTCGATGGATTCATCGAAGCGTCCGGTCGCCAACAGATTCCCGTTGCCGTACCAGTGATGAGCGGTTGAATAGTTCGGATTGAGCTCAAGTGCCCTATTGAATTGCTTCTCGGATTCGTCAAAATTCCAGTCGTAGTTAAACAACGCATAGCCGAGCGCGGTGTGTGCTTCCGGAATCTGTTCATCGAGCGCGATGGCCTTGTTAGCAGCCTCCTTCGCCAGGGCGAAGGCCTCTTGTGGCGGAATTCCGGTATAGCCTGAGCTGATAACGTACGTTTCGGCGAGGCCGGCGTAAGCCAACGCAAATTTCGGATCGAGCTTAACTGCATTCTGAAAATGATCGATCGATTTACGTATATCTTCGCCGGATCTTTTATTCCAGTGAAACCGCCCGAGCATATATTGAAAATTCGCCTGCGGATTGCTTGTGTACGACTTGGCAAGATTCTGCTTGTCGGGGCCGGTAAGCTGCTGTTGAAGTTTCTGTGACACATCGACCGCAACTTGATTCTGTAAGCCGATGATATCGGACGTCTTTCGATTATAAGTTTCGCCCCACAGTTGATTTCCTGATCGAGTATCGATCATAGAAAGGTGTAGCTGCAGATCGTCACCTTGTGACGTTATGCGTCCGTAAAGAACGCTTTCAACGTTTAGCTCTTCGCCGATCTGCTGAATGTCGGCATCGCGACCCTTGTATCTCATCACCGCGCTGCTTGGTTTTACGGTT
This sequence comes from Pyrinomonadaceae bacterium, assembly GCA_049679665.1. GTDB lineage: Bacteria > Acidobacteriota > Blastocatellia > Pyrinomonadales > Pyrinomonadaceae > OLB17. Next base: position 14,676 of record JBAUGL010000076.1, read on the forward strand.
AGGTGCGGCAGCTTTGAAAGCCGATTTATAAGCGATTCGGTCAAACCTTCGGCAAGGAATTCGCGGTCGGTCCGGCCGCTCTCATTCTTGAATGGAAGCACGGCAACGGAATCGATCAGCGAATCATGCAGTGCGAAAAACTGCCACCAGACAAATGCGAAAAGCCCTAGGGCGGCGACTGATCCGACGGTTAGCCAGATCCTGCGCCGGCTGTTTGATCTGGCGCTCAATGCCGCGGCTGATGCTTCAACCTCAACGACCCTCGCATGCATTTCGGCCGCCGAAGCAAACCGATTCGCCGGACTTTTTTCGAGGCATTTCGCAACTATCTCAGCTGTGGCTCGCTCCGTTCTGGATCCCGACGGCAGCGGTGGATCTTTTATAACAGACGCCTGGATCTCTTCTTTTGTTTTACCGATAAAAGGCCGAGTGCCATTAATGATCTCAAAGCAAAGCACACCAAGGCTCCAGACATCTGATTGCGGGCTGCTCGAACCGCCGAGCATTTGTTCCGGCGACATATAATCGATCGTCCCGGCAGGAACCCCGGAGATCGACTCGCGGCCATCGCTTCTTGTGATCCGCGCCAGGCCAAAATCGAGGACTTTAATGATATTGTCTTCACCTACGATGAAATTTTCGGGCTTTACATCCCCGTGAACGACACCGGCGTTATGTGCGGCGGCAAGGGCAGAAGTGATCTGCGAAATATAGTGTTCCCCTGCGGCCGGATCGATCGGCCCCTCGTTTAGAACCTCGCGGAGCGTTTTCCCGGGGATATACTCCATTGCGACGTAGTGTGTTCCGCCATCGGAACCAAACTCGTAAACGTGTGCGATGTTTGGGTGAGTTATCTTGGACGCAGCCTGAGCCTCGCGGCGAAAATTACCGATCAGTACCGAGTCTGCAGCGACCGTCGGCGGAATTACCTTCAGTGCCACGCCGCGGTCGAGCGTAATATCATCGGCAAGATAGACGGTACCCATGCCGCCGCGTCCAATGATTCTTTTTATCTTGTACTTGCCTAGAGTGCGTCCGACCTCCAGGGTGTCTGCGAAGGCAATAACGCGAGCACCGAGCTCGAACATGTCCGTGTCAAGGAAACTGCCCTTAGCGTCACACTCAAGCAGTTCCATAACGTACGCCGCCAGCTCAGTATCACCGGCGCAGTGACTGGTGACAAAACTGCTCCATTCAGAATGCGGCCGAGGTAGGGCGCCGTAGAATATCTTTTCTGCTTTTTGCAGCCGTACGAGATCCATTTTTTGGGGTGAACCGAGGGGTAAAACAAATACTTTCGGACGCTTTCACCGGACAAGATCTGCCGGTAATTGGCCTCTTACTTCTTTCGCCAGCCACGCCTTCGCAAATCGCCAGTAAAGGTTAACCGTCGGCGTCGCAAGGCCCACAACCTTTGCTATCTCTTCCGCAGTCAGTCCGCCGAAACATTTCAACTCTACGATCATACTTTTTGTAGGGTCGACCGTGGATAGGCGTTGCAAAGCGTCGTCCAATGCGATCAATTCCGATGAGCGTTCGTCAGACATTGCCTCAGCATCGCTCAAGGACACGAACCTGACCCCATTTCCGCCGCGCTTTTGCCGCACGAGGTCGCGTGCATGATTGATCAGGATCCTCCGCATAATATTCGCGGAGATAGCGAAAAAATGCCTCCGATCTTGCCAGTCCGGACGAACGCCCCCCATTAATTTTATTATAGCTTCATTCAACAGGGCCGTCGTCTGGAGTGCGTGCCCCGGCGACTCCCTTCGCATAAAGGCATGGGCGATGCGTCTGAGTTCGATCTCGACAAGCGGTACGAGCTTTTCAAAGGAATCTGCGTCGCCATTGCCCCACGAGACCAGAAGTGATGTTATTTCTTCGGTCTGATCCATTTCATTCCGCAGCTTTCAAATTGTATTCACGGTCGACCGCAGAATCACGAAATCAAAAAAAAAATAAAAAAGTATTATCAATTTCACATTGATTCGGTGCTTTACATAGTGAGCACGTACAATTCGAAGATTAATTGTATTGTGAAATCGGCTTGGTCATATTGAAATCGCGAGTGTTTGCTTCACCCCTGCTGACCATGATGGCAGCCGCAGCGCCATCAGGTTCGATGAAGAGAGCCCTCACTTTCTTCATCGCGAATCAACTGTTATTCAGTACAAACGCCGTTTCACGCCGTCTCCCAGTTTAACACAAATGACATATGCCAAGGGACGTCGACCGCCTCATTCGATGTCCTATTTTTTTGCTTTGCAGCCGTGCGGGCTTCGGCACCGCTTATCGAGGCCGTAGCTCCGTGCGGACTTCGGCACGAGTCATTCAACCGGTGGTAATATCGGGCTGCCATGGTGGGCGACGATCCGCCATTTACCGCCACGTTTCATCCAGATGTGCGTGCTGCGGAATTTTATGTTTCTCACACCTTCGACCGTTCCGCGATGAGTCATTATCGCCATATTACCGAAGATTCTTACCTGGTAATCGTCAGACTTGACGAAATCGGCGTTTGGAGCCAGCGAGGCGAGATACTGCGCTTTGTTTTGGGGCGTGCCCTGCTGCGTGATGCCTGCGTAATCTTCGGCCACCAATTCCGCCGCCGCCTTTTTATCACCTTTCAATTCGGCAAACGTCCACGCCTTGTCCAATTGGATCAACTGATCCTCAACACTGCCTTTTTTATATTGGCCAAATGCGATCGACGATACTGCGAGCATCAAAACAACAGCGGAAAGAATTGGTTTCATACTCTTTTTATCTCCAAATTGTCGCGGCGGGAGATTACCGACGGACACATTCCAGAAGCGGCTCACTTCAAATTCTTCTTAAAAAACTCAAGCGTACGCTCCCAGGCTAGTTTGGCTGCTTCGGCGTCGTAGCGCGGTGTGGTGTCGTTGTGAAAGCCGTGCTGTTTGCCTTCGTAGGTGAAACTCTCAAACTTCTTTTTGTTCTCTTTCAGCGCCGCTTCGTAGTCGGCGATACCGGCGTTTACGCCCTTGTCGTTGCCGGCGTATTGGAACATCAGCGGCGCAGAGATCTTTGGCACGTCCGCGGGGCCGGCTTGGCGGCCGTAGAAGGGTACGCCCGCGTTGAGATCTTTGCCAAGACGAACAGCGAGCTGATTGACCATTCCGCCGCCGAAACAGAATCCGACCGCACCTAATTTCTTCGTGCTGTCCGGCCGCTTTTTGAGCCAAAACGCCGACGCAACAAAATCCTCGGTCATCTTCTTGCCATCTACCGTGCGAAAGGCCGCCGCGCCTTTTTGGTCATCGCCGGGATAGCCGCCGACGGACGTCAATCCGTCCGGTGCAAATGCCATATAGCCGGCCTTCGCCAGCCGCCTGGCAACGTCCTCGATATACGGATTGAGCCCGCGGTTCTCATGAATGACCAGCACGGCAGGGAATCTTTTGCCCTTGGCTGGACGAGCGAGATAGCCTTTGATCGAACCGTTACCCGCGGGCGACGGCACGGTCTCGTAACCGACCTTCAGGTCTTTGTCGTCCTTCGGCACCGTTTGCGCCCAGGCATAGTTGGGCGTAAGGCTCTCAAAGATCGCCGCGACCGTGAGGCCGCCGACAGCAAACTTTCCAATGCCGTTAAGAAACGATCGCCGGTCAAGATCGCCGTGCTGGTACTCGTGAAATAGATCCAACAACTCCTGCGGATACTCATCTGCGGTTTTACGTTCCATGTTTTCTCCTTATCGGATAAGAATACTCGACGCGGGTTAGGTGGTCAAAATAAATAAATCCCGCCTTGCTGACGGGCGGTTATTTTCCCATCAACTCAATGAACCGTTCGAACAGATACTCCGAATCGTGCGGTCCCGGCGCAGACTCGGGATGATATTGGACCGAGAAGACCGGCAGGGATCTATGTCGCAATCCGGCGACGGTGTTGTCGTTGAGGTTAATATGGGTGACCTCGACATCGGCGGGCAGGCTGTTCGCGTCGACGGCGAATCCATGGTTGTGCGCGGTGATCTCAACCTTTCCGGTCGTCAGGTCTTTTATTGGCTGATTACCGCCGCGGTGGCCGAACTTTAGTTTATACGTATCGGCCCCGAATGCCTCGGCAACCAGTTGGTGCCCTAGGCAGATACCGAAGATGGGCAGGCGTGATGCGGTAAGCTTTTTTATTTCATCAATTACATCGCCCATTGTCGCCGGATCGCCCGGGCCATTCGAAAGGAAGATCCCGTCTGGCTTTAAAGCCATCGCATCTTCGGCGGATGTGTCCGCCGGAACGATCGTTATCCGGCATCCAATTTTCGCTAATTCACGCAGGCTGTTCGTTTTTACACCGAAGTCATACGCAACGATGTGATAATTGCTTTCGTCTTCCTGAGCAGGATAATCGTATGGGTGCTCGACCGTGACGGTGCTTGCGAGTTCGCGGTTCGCCATTTCCGGCGAAGCCAGCACCTTCTTCAATAGGCTCGCCCGATCGAGATCTATACTCGAGATTCCTGCGCGCATAGCGCCTTTATCGCGAATATGGCGAACCAATGCACGGGTGTCGATGTGTTCGAGGCCGACGATCCCGTGACGTTTCAGATATGCATCCAGCGTTTCCGTCGACCGCCAGTTCGAAGCAATCCGGCTCGCTTCCCTAACAACAAATCCTTCCACCCACGGGCGGCGCGATTCGACATCTTCTTCGTTCACGCCGTAGTTCCCTATCAGCGGGTAGGTCATGCACACGATCTGGCCGGCATAACTTGGATCAGTGAGTATTTCCTGATATCCGGTCATCGAGGTATTGAAAACCATTTCGCCGAAGGCTTCGCCCGTCGCGCCAAAAGACGCACCGTGAAAAGTGCGTCCATCCTCAAGAACCAAGATAGCTTTCGTCTGCAAATTCATTTATCCGTCTTACTATAATTCTGGGCTCGCCGCCCCTTCGTCCACTCGATCAGTTGCGGGCACATCGTAGTCCTTGTGCTCGAGAAATCCTATGTTATCCGGCTTCCAATAGCGGAAGAAAGCCTTCCCGTAAATATACTTCTCCGGCACCAGTCCCCAATAACGTGAATCAGATGAATTGTCGCGGTTATCACCCATTACGAAGTAGTGATGAGCCTCAACGGTGCGCGGCGCAAACGATGGAACCGATTGGTTATGTTCCGCATCCAAATAGTCTTCGTTGAGCGGTTGGCCGTCTATTAAAACCTTCCCATTTCGGACCTCGACCAACTCGCCCGGCAACCCGATGATGCGCTTAACATAGCTTTTATCGGGCTCCTTTGGGTACCAGAAGACCACGATATCGCCGCGTTCGAGGTGGCCCCAGCTAAAGCTTTCAAATTGGTAATAAACAAGCTTGTTAACAAGAAGGCGTTCGCCGTCGTGAAGGTGCGGCAGCATCGACGTTCCTTCAACCACAACGGGTTGGACAACGAAGACACCGAAAAGAATAAAAACGACAACAATAAGAAAAACGTCACGAAGCAGTCGTAAACTTTCTGTCCATAGCCCTTGTCGCGATTCACGCTGGACCCGCACAACCGCTATGTCGCGGTCGTCCGACGGAGATACGAAGCCGAACTCGTATTGGTTTTTCTTACGGAAATCGAACATAATCAAATCGATTCGATGATAGCTTTACGCAACTCGTTGGCTCAACGCAAAGCCTATTAAAAGTTAGTCCTCGACCGGAAGTTTGTCAAAACGTCGTTGTTCCATAAACTGCCATAAAATATGAAAACCAGATTATTGACGGCCGCAGTCGCCATCCCGATCCTGATCGCGTCGGTTATTTTGCCCTCTTACTTTCCGCAAACCGTCTGGCTGTTTGTCGCGATCGCGGTTTTTGCGCTTGCTGCGGGACTATTCGAATTTTATATGCTCTCGAAGAAGCTCGAACTCAAGGCAGACGCCTCGATTGGCTATCTCGGAGCTGCGGCTTTGACGGTCGCTTTTATTTTCGATGCTCCGTCAAACGCTCCTGACCTGCTTGACCTGACGCTCGCGTTATTCACTATCGTCGTGCTCGCATCGCAGGCGTTCCGATTTCAAAAGGACTTTACGAAAATGCTCGCAGGCGCCGGCGTAACGATTCTCGGCGTGCTCTACGTTGCTTTTTTAGGAGGTTTTCTTATTGCTGTCAGGGTCGGGTTTGACGATCATCCGGGACTCTCGGGCAAACTGCTTGGTTTCTTTTTTCTCGTTCTAATGGGTTCCGACAGCGGCGCCTACTTCGTCGGTAAGGCACTCGGAAAGCACAAACTGGTCCCGAGTATTTCCCCCGGAAAGACATGGGAAGGGCTGATCGGCGGGCTCATCGCCGCTGCGATTTTTGCGGCGCTGTCGACACTGACGTTCTTCCCGGAACTTCCCTTTCAAGTCTCCGTCCCGCTTGCGATCATTATGGCCGCCGTCGGTGTTCTCGGGGACCTTGCAGAAAGCGCAATGAAGCGCGGCTCAAAGGCAAAAGACGCCGCCAGCATCTTGCCCGGACATGGCGGGTTGCTCGACAGACTGGACAGCTTGCTTTTCAACGCACCTATCTTGTATTATTTCGCCAGGTTCTATTTCTAATGAGCGCAGTTCGATTCGACGACAATAATAATACGTAGGCGAGAGTGTTAACTGATTGACGCTCCGCCTTTCGTTTGTCGCCAAATCGAAAGGCGTTTTTGTTTTGGAAAAGATTTGCCCGCGAAGCAAGCTCCAAGAACCAGATTAATTTTCTTATTCGCGTTACTCGCAGGCAAAAAATAGTCTTATGCTTGATGCACTTGGAAATTTAGAACGAACACACACCTGCGGTGAGCTTCGTGAATCGCATGTCGGCGAGCAGGTGGTCTTAATGGGCTGGGTCGCTAAAAAGCGTGACTTCGGCGTATTTACTTTTATCGATCTTCGCGACCGAGAAGGTGTGACTCAGGTCGTCGCAAGCTCGGAAACCGCAGCCGAGGCTCACGCGAAAGCGAAATCTCTTCGCGGAGAATTCGTTATCGCTGTAAAGGGCGAGGTGGTTTCGCGTGCCCAAGGAACACACAACACAAAACTCGCAACGGGTGATATAGAGATAAAGTGCAGCGAAATACTGATCCTCAACGACGCAAAAGTGCCGCCCTTTCAGCTCGAGGTCGCGGGTTCCGAGAACCTTGCGAGCGAGGACACGCGTCTAAAATACCGCTATCTCGACCTACGCCGACCGAAGCTCCAGCACAACATTCGGATGCGCGCCAAAGCGGTTTCAAAGATCCGCGAATACTTCGACAACCGTGGGTTTATCGAGATAGAAACGCCGATCCTTCTAAAATCGACGCCCGAAGGCGCACGCGATTTTATCGTGCCCTCACGGATCCATACTGGAAAATTTTTCGCGCTCCCGCAGTCGCCTCAAATACTGAAGCAGCTGACGATGATCTCCGGCTTCGACAAATACTATCAGATCGCCCGCTGCTTCCGCGATGAGGATCTTCGAGCTGACCGCCAGCCGGAGTTCACCCAGCTTGATATGGAGATGTCGTTCCCAAATCGCGAGATGATCTACCGCGAGATGGAACAGATGTTCGCTCATGTATTCAAGCTGATCGACGTCGATCTGCCCGCCGAATGGCCGCGGTTAACCTACGCCGAATCGATGCGCCGATACGGTTCAGACAAGCCCGATCTGCGGTTCGAGATGGAATTGCAGGATTTGACCGACGAGCTTCGCGACACCGATTTTGCACCATTTGCTTCAGTAATTTCGGGCAACGGCGCTATCAAAGCTATCGTCGTCAAGGGCAAGGCCGACTACTCGCGCAAACAGCTCGACGAACACCAGGACTTCGTAAAACGTTACGGGGCCGAAGCATTGGCGTGGATAAAGATCGGCGACGAAACGACATCTTCACTTCTTAAAGTGCTCGGCGAAGATAAGATCGCCGCGCTCGCTTCGGCCGCAAAGGCCGAAAAGGGTGACGCCGTTTTGATCGTCGCTGGACGGAAATCGATCGTTGCGGCCGCCCTCGGAGCCCTGCGAAATGAGGTCGCACGCCGCGAAAACCTTATCGACCGCACCCGCTATGAGGTCCTGATCGTAACCGAATTTCCCATGTTCGAGCACGACGAAGAAACCGATCGATACATTGCCGCCCATCATCCGTTCACATCGCCGATGGACGAGGATCTTGAACTCTTCAAAACCGCCGTCGAGAATGAGGCGGAGCATCATTTGCTCGGCCAGGTCCGGGCCAAAGCCTACGACGCTGTCATCAACGGCTACGAATGCGCCGGGGGGTCGATCCGAATACACCAGAAAGATGTCCAGGCGCTGAATTTTAAAGCCTTGGGGATGTCGCTGGAAAGCGCTAGGTCGCAGTTCGGGTTCTTTCTTGACGCCCTCGAATACGGCACGCCGCCGCACGGAGGCTTCGCGGCCGGAATCGAACGCACCTGCATGATCCTCTGCGGAACCGAAAACATCCGCGATGTCATGGCCTTTCCCAAAACCGCGTCGGCACAAGACCTGATGATGGACTCGCCCGGCATCGTCGATGATGGACAGTTAGGAGAGTTGGGGCTAAAAGTGGTTGCGTGACTTGAGTTTCTGCGAGTATGCTTCGAATTTATAGAACTAAACAAGCTAATATGTCGTAAAATAGAAACGACGATGGCAAATAAATTCGATACAAATCCGCTCGACCCCAAATTTCCGGAAAAAGCGAAGGCTGCCGCGGCCACTGGCAACACTGACAGGGCACCGACAGTTTCATTTCCGAAGAACCGCTTCGAAACTGGACAGTTCGCACCTCCGAGCATTACCGAGGAAGAGACTCGCCGCTTCGGCAGCGCCGATTTCAACGCATACGCGTACGGCCAACCGCAGCCTGCGACGCTTTACCAGGCACCATCGGTGGATGTTGGACAGACGTCAAACCGGTCCGTCGCGAAAATAGGCCTGCCCGAGAACATTCTAACGGCATTGCCGTATCTGCCTTTCACGATCGGTCTGGTTGTTGGTTTGGTCGAGCTTTTTCTCGTGCCCCGAAGCGAGGCAAAAGTTCGGTTCCACGCGGCACAGGGCCTCGACGCACACATCGGCATTCTGATAGTGACCACGATACTTGGGGTCATCGGCGAGGTTACCGATCTGGCAAGCTTTGGCAGCGGTATTTTTACTATTGTCACGACCATAATGCTTATCATTTTCGCAGTTAAGGCTTGGAAGGGTAAGCCGGTCCACATTGAATCGGTCGACGACCTTACCAATTGGCTCGATGAAAAGATCAGCCCTCGAGTTTAGGTCACGCGCTCAAGGAGGACCTCGGTGTACTGTTCAACATGTGGAAGCCTTGTTGAAAAGCGGCTAAAATACTGCAAGAACTGCGGATCGAAGCTAATAAAACAAAACAACAAAGACGACAATGCGCCAAAAGAGATGTTGGACGAGGTGCTCACGACGTTGTTCCTTGTTGTCATGTTCGGTCTCGGTATACTCGTAGGTTTGGTTGCGGTTCTGCTCAGTAACGACATCAAACCGATATTCGTTGTGTTCATCGCCATCGCTTATCTGGCGGCAGTTTTTGGGATCTGCTTTATGCTGCTGAGCCAAGTTCCCAAGTTGATCGATGCCAAATTGAACCGAGTATCAGAAACATCCCGCATGGCTGAGCCCGAACAGCTTTATGCGCAAGATACACTTCAGCTAGAAGCTCATCGGCAGCCTGCCGCAAGCGTCACTGAACACACCACGAGGACTCTTGAACACACCCCACGGAGCCGTGATTGACTATGCCGGTTCGGCAGCAATGTCTTTAGGTACCTCTCTACGAACCTTGAAAATCGCGACGATGACTAAATAAATAGCCAACAGGATCAATGCCAGCGAAGCTACACCGTTTATCAACTTAACGTCAAATCCGGCGGAAGCTGTAAAATTTCCATAGACCATCAATACCAACGCCCACAGTGTAATGATAAGTACGAATAACATCGGAAGCAGCGTGAATGCTATGCGTTTGCGCGCCTTGTATAGCCAGACGGTTATCGAAAGCAAGGTTAGTCCTGCGAGAAGCTGATTTGACGCGCCAAACAGCGTCCAAAAGTCGAGCCATGACCCGGGTGTTGCTATAAAAACGAGCATGAATGGCAGCGCAACCGTTGCGGCCGAGCCCAGAACTGCACCCGACCTTCCTTTCACGCCGATCAGTTCCTGCACGATATAGCGGCCGAGCCTCATACACACGTCAAGCGTGTCGAAAACAAACGTCGAAAAAGCCATTGCTCCGAACGTGATCGCGAATTGAAGATTCTCCTTGCCGATCAATATGGTCAGGAAATTCCCGATGCCGTTTCCATAGATCTTGCCCGCCGCAAATGGCTTCCCGTCCGGACCGAATAGCATCTCATTACCGGCGATCATTACCGTCACGAGAGCTATAAACGCGACGAAACCCTCCGCCAACATTGCGCCATAGCCGATCGGGCGTACGTGCGATTCCATTTCAACTTGTTTCGACGTAGTACCCGAACAAACCAGCCCGTGAAAACCCGAGCACGCGCCGCAGGCGATCGTGACGAATAGGAACGGAAACAGCATTCCGGTCATTCCGCCGACATCAAACGATTTGAACGCGGGCTGTTCGATCGTAAATCCGCCGAAAAAGATCCCTATTACGCCGACCGCCAGGGCCGCATAGAGTATGAAACCGCCGAGATATCCGCGCGGCTGCAACAGGGCCCAAACAGGGACCAAAGACGCGCCGATGCAATAAAATAGGATAAGGACCGACCACGTAAGATGCCCGAAATTCAAAACTTGGGAATACTGTGTGCCCAAATACGAGAGCGCGAACGTTGCCGGAACAAAGATGATCGTAACCAGCCAAAGCGGCGGCTTCAGAAACCGCTCGATGAGCCCCAAAACTATCGATAAACCGAGATACAGGACGCTCGCCATGGCCACGGCACCACCCGGATTGAACCGAGTCTCACCCGCCAGGGCATCGTCGCCGGCAACGAATGTGCCAGCGGTAATATCCGTAAACGCAACGATCACATAAATTAGCGCTATCCAGATAAACACCATCATCGCGCGGCCGCCCCCTGACCCAAGCGTGTCCCGTGTGATCTCAGCGATGGACGAAGCTCCATGGCGAACCGATGACGCAAGCGCCGAAAAATCGTGAACAGCGCCGATCACTACCACGCCAAGGGCGATCCAGACCAAACATGGCAGCCAGCCAAATGCGATACAGGCGATTATCGGGCCGGCGATCGGCCCCGCGGCGGAAATAGCAGAAAAGTGCTGGCCAAACAAATAGAACGGCCGGGTTGGCACAAAGTCCTCACCGTCGTTGATCTTTTTTGCAGGGGTTTCGTTCTCATCGTTAAGCGCGACTTGCCTGGCTACCCATCTGCCATAACCGAAGTAACCAAAGACAAGCCAGACAATAAACCCGATTGCTAGAAGTGTAAGCATATAGAGTGACGAGCGTGATAAATTTACGACATTTTTACATGAAACCCCCGAGGATTCCAACAAGTCCACTGATTGTTAAAGTGTGCCGATCAAAAACATTGTAGAATTAGTTGATATGGGACGAGAAAAATCAATTCAGGAACAATATTCACCGAATGGGATTTGTTTCGGATGCGGGCCTATGAATGAAAAAGGCCTTCGCATACGAAGTTTTGCTGAGGGTGGCGAAGTTGTCGCAGAATGGCGAGCCGAGAAATATCACGAGGCGTTTCCAGGCATTTTGAATGGCGGGATCATCGGTGCCTTACTTGATTGCCATTCGAACTGGGCGGCCGCCTATTTTTTAATGAAACGCGATGGATTAGATGAGGCTCCATGCACCGTGACTGCTGATTTCCACGTTAAGCTATTGAGACCAACTCCCAGCGATGCGCTGATAACCTTAAAAGCGAGGGTAGTTGACTCCTCGGAAGACCGGGCGACCGTCGCGGCTGAGTTGATCGCGAACGGCAAGGTATGTGACACCTGCGTGGGAACTTTCGTCGCCGTTAAGGAAGGCCATCCGGCATATCATCGCTGGTAATAGTGTGAGAACTCATCGTTGTCCTGTGCGGGCTTCCACGGCTTCACTGAGTTTCACTATATGATCTCCATAAACTCCCGCCAATCCAAGTTTTTCCAGCCATGCCGTTTGTTCCGCCATAAGCGCCGGCAGGTGAGCAACGTCCGATAGCGCATACTCGACAAGCGGATCTGTCCATATGCCGTCCCAATTTTTTGTGAAAGACTTCCGGTGTGATTTTTCTAGATCGACCGCAAAATATCTGTACAGCGTCTCAGCCAGTGAAGCTGATTGATTTGCTCCCTTTGTAAGGACCTTTTCGGCGATCATCGTATCGAAGATATTATTAACGTCGTGGCCGGCGGCCGTTAGAAACTCGATATCGAATTTCGCGTTGTGAAATACCTTTAGTATAGAGGTGCTCGACAATATTTCCACCAGCCGTCCGAGCAGCACCCCCTCGCTCAGCGGCAGCAAAACATTGAAGTCGCCGTCTGAAAACTGTATCGATAAAAGCCTGCCGAACCGAGGCGAAAGCGCGGAAGTTTCCGTGTCGCAGCCTAAACACGACGCCAACGACAGGCGGCCGAATGCCTCCTCAATTTCTTCCTCGGTCCTCGCGACAAATACTTTCACCGGTTCAATTGTAGATTACTAAACGTTCGTGACAGAAATGTATTAAGCTAATCGATAGATATGCCGAATGATTTGACTGACGTCGAAGCCCGTATCGTCGGTAGCCTCGTGGAAAAGCAACTGACGACGCCGGATCATTATCCGCTGACGCTCAACGCCCTAGCCGCCGCGTGCAATCAGAGATCCAATAGAGATCCTGTAGTTTCATTCGATGAAACGACGATTCTTGGAGCGATCGATAGTTTGCGTGACAAGAATCTCGTTTACCTTTTTTATGGAAGTACGAGCCGATCCGTTAAGTATAAACATATGCTGCCGAGCGTTTTTGAGCTCGATGTACCTTCGGTTGCAATTGTCGCCGTACTGCTGCTCCGCGGGGCCCAAACGCTAGGCGAGATCCGCGAACGTACCGGGCGCTTGTATGAATTCAGCGGACTCGGTGATGTGAGCGAAACGCTCGATCGTCTCGCCGGCCGAGCCGTACCGATCGTGGTAAAGCTGCCACCCCAGCCGGGACAGAAGGAAGGGCGATATGCTCATCTGCTCTCAGGCAGCATTGATATCGATCAGATGAATTTGAGAAACGACAGATCTCCTGCTGCAGGCCCTACCGCTGAACGGCTTGCCAAACTCGAACAGGGCCTGGAGGCTCTAAGTGCTGAAATGGCAGCGATCCGGAAAACCTTAGATGAGTTCAGACAACAATTTGAGTAAGAAAAGGAGGACCTATGAATGCCGAAACATTGAGAAGTTTTTTTGCCTGGTGCAGCGTTATTGATATCGGAATTTTGCTGGTCTGGTTCAGTATATTTATGTTCGCGCACAATTGGGCAAGCCGCGTTTCCGAACGATGGTTTGGCTTATCATTGGATAAATTCAACTCCATAAATTACATGGGAATCATGCTCTTCAAAGTAGGAATCTATCTGTTCAACCTGGTCCCGTATTTGGCTTTGCGGATCATTGGCTGATGGGCAAGGTCCCACCAATTTAAGCGACGATCACGTATTTGCCGATCACGATGATAATAAAAACAAAAAATAATGGTGCGGTATTATATTTAGGGTGCATCAACTGGCCTCCAAATCAAAAATTTGAACCTGACGTCATACATGCCGTCATAATAAAAACACCGGCCGGCGTCTTTTTGTGACAGAAAATAAAAGAATTCAGATTTGCTAGAGACCAAAGGGCGGTAAATTTGAAAAACGCTGCGTGCTGGCAGCAATGGGCAATTCAATCAAAAAAACTGGAGAAATTATCATGTTAAGACGTATCGACGATTTTAAAAAAGATTGGGAATATGAAGTTGAATCAACGCTCAAGGTATTTAACGCGTTAACAGACCGATCCTTGTCACAAAAAGTGACCGAAGACGGCCGGTCGCTCGGGTTTCTTGGATGGCATATTACACAGACGTTAAGCGAAATGCTTGCCAATGTGGGTTTGACAATCGACGCTCCGTCATTCACTGACGATGTCCCGGCCGTGGCGTCCGAGATCGCGGCAGCATATGAGAAAGCCGGCAGCTCAGTGACGAACGAGGTCGTGAAGAATTGGACCGACGAGACACTCTTGCAGGAAGACGATATGTACGGCGATAGGTGGGCCCGCGGGCTGACTTTGTTTTATCTGATCGCACACCAGGCACACCATCGCGGACAGATGACGGTGCTAATGCGTCAGGCCGGGGTGGCGGTACCCGGAGTCTACGGCCCGGCAAAAGAAGAATGGACGGCGATGGGTATGCCGTCTATGCAATAGAGGCGCGGACGCGGTTTGAGTCAAACTTTAGCGAATTCCGTCAACAAACGTCCGTTTGTCGGAATCCCAGATTTGATCGGCCTTCTTAAGGTCGGGTGAAATTGATTTTTGTGGATCCTTGTTGATGTCCAAGTTTGTAATAGTAAACACGGCCGTCATTACAACCCGACCTGAAGAATCGTGCGCTCCGACCTCGATCGAATGAGGAACCTCCACTTCAAAACCGTCGATTCGGCGCGAATCGTTCAAAATTATTGATACAAGATTGCTTCCATCCTTCATTATTTTTGTAATCGATTTCGGCCGCATCGAATCCGATGATGTACCAACGAATTTTATGAGATAATCATATGGAATTTTTTCGAGAACGCCTCCCAACATCCTTATATCGTGATGAACGAACCCACCGTTTGATTTCGCACTTAACTCTGAGATAGACTCGGCCTTCTCCAACCAGTCTAACGGGGCTCTCAAATCTTGCAGTCGAATCTTGCAATTTACACACCCGTCATCGTCCCGCCCAAAAAAATCAATCGGCAGAAAAAATGGATTTGGGAGAGCCAATGGTAAGTTGATATCTTCCGTGTCCTGATACGAGAGGATCCCTGATTCTTCATCAAACAAATAATACTTTCTCTCATCATAAATAATTTCGAGATTGCGCATTAATCCTTCGTCGACTAAATTATCTGATATTGCAGTCGCATATTTGTATTTGTTGCCGGCTGCCACGTATTTAATCTGTCCTTCGCCGAAAACCTTCGAATTTGCCTTGAATATGGTGACGGCGACGACAGCTTCCATATTGACCGAGTTTACCTTTGAATATGCAGCTCGTTCACGTTCAAAGGCTTTCAAATACACTTCGCGGTTTTTATCGGCGAGATGTTCGCTGTACGCGGTCAGATCGGTCCTCGGATTTTCAGCATCGGTGGATCTCTCGACCCAAAATATCGAAGATACGACCAACGTCAGTATAAGAATACTGATACCTAATATGGCGACTCTCAGGCTTGTAAATTTGGATTGCATTTTACTTCCCTCCAATCGATAAGGAGATATCTCGATTAGTAGACTTGCCACTACAAGTAGACGAGCCGCTTGGTCCCGTGTAACAAACTCCCGCACCAAGTGCCGGGCCACATTTACAAACAAACAACCAGTAGCAGCGTTTTGCTCCGCAATTACTACTTGCGACCGAAAATCCATATCCATTGCTGGTGGTACTCACGGATGGTAAGGTGGTAGCGAGTGGAATGCACAAACCTGTATAATCCACACAAATCGTCTGATTGCCACACCGCCCCCTTTGCCCACTTACATTGTTATCGACGGGAAATAGAAGCAATAGGATCAGCGCAACCAAAGGAAAAACTCGCGGCTGGAGGGGGGGGGGAAGAATCGTTCATTGTACCTCCGTGAAATCGAATAAATTAAGGCGCATGATACCACCACAATGGCGAAACGTCAAGCATTCCTCAACGGCATTTCAGCAACACATTCATATCCAGCATTGGGGTGAACGCCCTTGCATAGAACCGGGCACTTTCATTTTACAGTTAACAGTTTTTTTGGGTAAGACCCCAATTGACACACCCTTTTGATTTGAAAAAATCATCTTGACCGCATAGACTCTTTTGTTTATTTAGATACATAGATTTTTCGCAAAAGGGCCGTTATCAATGAGTTCAATTACTCCCGAGATCATAGAGCAGCACAATTTATCGACCGAAGAATACGAAAAGATCGAAGGCATTATGGGCCGCGAGCCGAACCTTACTGAACTCGGCATTTTTAGCGTAATGTGGTCAGAACATTGCTCTTATAAATCGTCGCGAGTTCATTTGAAGCGGC
This sequence comes from Pyrinomonadaceae bacterium, assembly GCA_049679665.1. Taxonomy (GTDB): domain Bacteria; phylum Acidobacteriota; class Blastocatellia; order Pyrinomonadales; family Pyrinomonadaceae; genus OLB17. The sequence continues at coordinate 30,925 of JBAUGL010000076.1, forward strand.
TCCCGACAACAGGGGAGAGGGTAATTGTCCCGCCCGGAGAAAACGCCGGTGTTGTTGAGATCGGCGACGACTGGTGCGTGGCATTCAAGGTCGAATCGCACAATCATCCCAGCTTTATCGAGCCGTTCCAGGGCGCAGCAACAGGTGTCGGCGGAATACTTCGTGACGTTTTCACAATGGGTGCCCGGCCGATCGCGGCGATGAATTCGCTCCGATTCGGACCTCTTGACGATCCCGCGCACGGAAATCGCAATAGATCCATATTGAAAGGCTGTGTCGAGGGCATCGGCCACTACGGTAACTGCTTTGGTGTCCCGACCGTCGGCGGTGAGGTGGTGTTTGATGAAGCTTATAGCTTAAACCCGCTTGTAAACGCCTTTGCTCTGGGAGTCGTTCGGAAGGACCAGATCTTTTTCGGGAAGGCGACCGGAATAGGCAACCCCGTGTTGTACGCGGGAGCTAAAACCGGCCGAGATGGCATCCATGGAGCCACAATGGCGTCCGCGGAGTTTGATGACGACGCCCTTGAAAAACGGCCGACGGTGCAGGTTGGTGATCCGTTCCTCGAAAAGCTTCTTCTTGAAGCTTGCCTCGAGGCAATGCGAAGCGGAGCGATAGAAGGCATCCAGGATATGGGGGCCGCGGGGCTTACGTCATCATCGGTCGAAATGGCGGCTCGTGCCGGAACCGGTCTTGAGATCGACCTGACGCTCGTTCCGCAGCGGGAGACGGGCATGTCAGCATACGAGATGATGCTGTCAGAATCTCAGGAACGGATGCTCATTGTCGCGCGCGAAGGGCGAGAAAAAGAAGTTGTGGAGATCTTCAACAAATGGGAACTTGACGCGGTTGTCATCGGGCGCGTAGTCGAAGGCGATAGGCTGAAGATATTCCATAACGGAAATCTTGAGGCAGATATGCCCGTTCTCGCTCTAACGGATGAGGCACCGAAATATCAGCGGCCTATGGCGACACGCGAACGAATCTCCGAAGCCGATGTGGTGATTGCGGACATCACCAACACGGATCATCTCGCGGCGTTCAAGAAACTTCTCGCATCACCGAATATCTGTTCGAAACACTGGGTTTACGAGCAATACGACAATATGGTCCGGACGAATACCGCGGTTTTGCCCGGAGCGGACGCGGCAGTCATCAGAATAAAAGAAACTAGACGGGCGATCGCGATGTGCCTCGACGGAAACGGCCGTTTCGTCGCCGTCGATGCCAAAGAAGGTGCAAAGCTCGCTGTCGCTGAGGCGGCGCGAAACGTGGTTTGTGTTGGTGCAGAGCCGATCGCGGTGACGAATTGTCTAAACTTCGCATCGCCGGAACGCCCCGAAGTGATGCAGTCGTTTTCGGACGTGGTCGATGGGATGAAGGAAGCTTGCGAGACGTTTGGGACACCCGTCGTTTCGGGAAATGTTTCATTTTACAACGAGACGGAAGGTCGCGGCATCTTGCCTACGCCGACGATCGGTATGGTTGGCCTGATCGATGATACACGCAAGATAATTACACATGGGTTCAAAAACGAGGGCGATATTATAGCGCTGCTCGGAGTTACGAACGATGATCTTTCCGTCAGCGAATATGCGCGGACGGTTCTCAACCGGACGACAGACGAAATGATTAGGTTCGGCCGTGTGCCTGCACTCGATCTGGCACTCGAGAAACTCGTTCAGGATACGTGTTTAGCGCTTGCAGACGAGGGTCTTCTGAATTCGGCCCACGATTGCTCCGATGGCGGACTAGCGGTCGCGATCGCCGAAAGCTGCTTTTCATCGCTCGGTCGAGACGCCGTCGGTGCCGAGATCAAACTTGACGGCTTTGAGATCTCCGCGGTTTCCCTTCTCTTCGGCGAATCGCCGTCACGTATTGTTATCAGCTTCGATCGCGAAAACCTTGAAAAGGTGAGGCAATTGGTTGGCGCCTGCCCTTTTACTGTGATAGGTGATGTGACCGATGACACGCTTAACATATCGGTTGACGGAGTCCCTAGCATATCGTCTCCAGTGGCGGACCTTGAAGCCTTGTGGGAGACAGCACTGGAACGGAAACTTTCACGGGTAGCTAGCGGATGACAGTTATTTTGACCCGTCATATACTTTAACTAATGTCCGCCGGAGTTTACCTTCATATTCCTTTCTGCAAATCGCGCTGCTCGTACTGCGATTTTGCAACGGACGTCTATAGAAACTCGGATTCGGTCGAGCGGTATGTTCGTGCCGTTTGCAGGGAGATCGCCGGGACAACCGATCGTACGATCGTCGCTGATACTATATATTTCGGCGGCGGCACGCCTTCGCTTCTTTCGCCAGCCCAACTAGAAAAGATATTGGACGCGATCGATCAGACGTTCGATATTCAAGCCGTAGCGGAAATTACTTTGGAGATGAATCCGGCGACGGTTACGGTTGAGACACTCAGCGAATATCGAGCGCTCGGCGTTAACCGCGCTAGTTTCGGTGTGCAGACTTTCAATGACCGTGATCTGAAGTTGCTAGCGCGCGGCCATGATGTAAATGATGCCCGCGAGACGTTTCGACTGCTCCGCGCAGCGAATTTCGAGAATGTAAGCTTCGATCTGATCGCCGGCCTGCCCGGACAAACGATCGATGACTGGAGCCATAATCTCGACGAGGCGCTTACTCTGGACCCGGAACATCTTTCCCTGTACCTTCTTGAGATCCACGAAGGTACGCCGCTGGCCGACCAGATTCGTTCGGGACGCCGTCCCATGCCGGACGACGACCTCTCGGCAGAAATGTACGAGCTGATGATCGACAAGCTAGAGGCATGCGGATACGTTCAGTACGAGATATCAAACTTTGCAAAGCTTGGGCGCGAATCACGACATAATACGAAATACTGGACGCTCGACCCGGTGTACGGTTATGGAGTGTCAGCGCATTCGTATGACGGGTTCCAACGATACGCAAACGAGCGCGACACTGCCCGGTACGTTAAACAGGTTGAGGAATGTGTCAGCGCTGAAGTGTTCCGCGAACGGATCGACCCTGCATCGGAAACCATGTTCCTGGGACTTCGGCTAAACCGCGGGATCGATCTGGTTAACTTCCAAGATCAGTTCGGGCCGGATGTTCTCGATCGTTTTGCTGTAGAGCTCGAAAGGGTTTCGGACGCCGGTTTGATCGAGACCCGCGGCGGCCGAATGCGCCTCACCCGTAAAGGAATGCTATTTTCGAACGAGGTTTTCAGTATCTTCGTTTAAATTGTTTCACGTGAAACAATTTCTCATTGATGGTATGATGAAGTTCCTTACTATCGTCATTATTCAGCTTTTCATTAGCGCCGCCATTTTGGGACAGGCCCGGCCCTCCGTTGAACGCGAGTTCCGCGCTGCGTGGATCGCCACCGTCGATAATATCGACTTTCCATCAATGCGTACCTTGAACATTGAACAGCAGAAACGAGAATTGGTGCGCGATCTCGACCTTGCCGTATCTTTGAAATTAAATGCGGTCATCTTTCAGGTTCGACCTATGGCGGATGCCCTCTACCAATCCAAGATCGAACCGTGGTCCGAATTCCTAACCGGACAGATGGGTCGGTCCCAATCATTTGACCCACTGGAGTTTGTGGTCGAGGAGGGTCATAAACGCGGGATCCTTGTGCATGCATGGTTCAACCCCTACAGGGCCTATCATCCTTCGGCCAAGACGGTCTCAAATGATCACATCTCAAAGACGCGTCCCGATCTTGTGCGCAAATACGGCCGTTATCTCTGGTTGGACCCGTCCGAAGCGGACGCGCAGGCACACAGCATTCGGGTCATCGTCGACGTTGTGAGCCGCTATGACATAGACGGCGTTCATTTTGATGATTACTTTTATCCGTATATAGAGAAAGACGCCGGGGGCGCGGACATCGAGTTTCCGGATGCTAAAAATTGGAATAAGTATTTGGAAAACGGCGGCAAAATGAACCGAGGTGATTGGCGGCGGGGACACGTGAACAAGTTCATCGAAAGTGTTGGACATGCGATAAAACGCGTGAAGCCGCAAATAATGTACGGCATTTCGCCGTTCGGCATATGGCAGCCGGTGCCCGAACTAGGCATTGAAGGGTTGAACGCCTACGCGGGCCTTTTTGCCGATTCGCGGAAATGGCTTCAAGATGGAACGGTCGATTACTTTTCGCCGCAGCTTTATTGGGAAACTTCGCGGAAGGGACAGAGCTTTCCGGTTTTGCTCGACTGGTGGAAATCGCAGAATGTTAAGAAACGCCATATCTGGCCTGGGATCGCACCCTACCGGATCGGCCGCACAGCAGAGTGGACAGCCGGCGAGATCACCGGCCAGATAGATTTAACCCGGCGATCGCCGTTCACACTAGGCCACATATTCTTCAGTTTCAAATCGCTCCGAAACGATTTGGGCGGAATTCAAAAGGCGTTATTGAGGGATGTGTATCAACAGGATGCCGTCATCCCACTATCACCGTGGGTCTCCGCCGGGCCGATAGCTTCGCCGAAAGTCTCAGTCAGTAGCGGTGAAAAATACTTCCGTGCAACGTGGTCGGAGCGGGGAAAACGAAAGGCATTCCTTTTTGCTGTTTACGCAAAGGATAAAGACGGTTGGAGTTATTCGATCTTACCCGCCTCGGTACGATCTATCGCGCTTTCGGCGGATCGCAACATAGACCGAATATTCGTTACGAGTGTGGACAGGCTGGGGAATGAGAGTCCGATTCCAGATCGTTAGCTGTAATAGTCGGAACTTTCAGGTGTGTTCTTGCCTCCCAGATCTCAGGAAAGAATCTTTTTTCTAAGGTAGTTTTTAGATAGCCGGCGCCTTCAGAGCCGCCTGTGCCGGGTTTCATCCCGAGCATTCGCTCGACCATAAGTACGTGATGGGCGCGCCAAAGCGCAATATTAGCGTCGTGTTCGATAAGCAAGTCCTGCATAACATAAAGATCGGCGAATTTTTCGGGCCCGCCTAAGATCGTGCAGATCGCGCTCAAGCGTTCCTCATGAGTTCCGGCAGGCAAACCGATCTTCTCCAGTAGCGACCAAAATATATCGGCAAGGCTAGGTTCGGCAAATCTCTTGCTTAGACGTTGGTAGGCATATTCATCTTTTGCAAAACTCTCGAGTATCATCTCGTTCTTTTGACCGGATACAAACTCAAGCTCGCGAAACTGCATTGACTGGAAGCCGCTGGCAGGATTCAGCTTATCGCGAAATTCGAGGAAGCCGATAGGTGCCATTGTCTCGAGTAAATGAATTTGGGTTACGAGAATTTTTTCTATACTGATCACTGCTCGGAGGCTGTGATTCGCGCGAAACATACGGCCCTCGCCTATCCATTTGATGGTCGCATCGATCTCGTGCAGCACCTGTTTAAACCACAACTCATAGGTCTGGTGAATGACGATGAACAGTAGTTCATCGTGGCTAACCGGGTCCGACAAAGTTTCTTGAAGACGCAGGAGATCAGGCACCTTCAGGTATTTATTATAGGAGAGGGGCGCGGACTTACCGTATTCTGAGACCATAGCCCCAATGTAGCAGATACGGCTAACAAAACCGAAAAGAACGGGTGGTTATGGCGGCATAATCGCGAGTTATACGGGACAATTTACGATAATTGCGGAAATTTATAAAATTACGAAGGCTTTCGTCTTGACAGCCGCATTCTTATTGGGTAAATTTGCGTTCGTCTATAAATTACACACAAGACTAAAATCTAGCTGATCTTGCATTTTAAGATTAAGAACTGTTTGGAAAATCCATGTGTCCAACATAGATGCTTTAACTGCGTCGTAGGTACTTATGTCGATACACAATGCCGTACGAAGCAGCTTCTCGTTTTTTGCCTGATTAATTGGCGAAAATCATTAATTTTTGAAGTTTGTAGGAGGAATTAACAGTGATGTCAAAAACGATCGGTAAGGTCAAATGGTTTAACAATGCGAAGGGCTATGGATTTATCGAGCAGCCCGGCGAACAGGATATATTCGTGCACTACAGCGCGATATCCGGCGACGGTTACAAGACCTTGATCCAGGGTCAGGAAGTCGAGTTCGAGGTTACCAATGGACCTAAGGGACCGCAGGCTGAAAACGTGATGAAAGTTGAATAAACGGCTAAATTCACCCACTTAACAGTTTCAAGGCTCCCTAGAGCCGTTCCGAAGCGAAATATGAAGAGCGAATCTGAAAATGGTTCGCTTTTTGCTTTTTTGCTAAAATCTATCTAAATGGAACCTGCAAAAACGGCCGATCCTTCCACCATATTTAAAATGCTTCCGTCGGTCGATGAAATCCTCCGATCGCCGCAGGCCCGGGTCATTTCGCGGCGTGCCGGCACTGATCGCTTAACGCAGCTTGCTAGAATAGTACAGAGTGATTTGCGCAGCAAATTGGCCGGATCGTCCACCTTCATTGGCACCGAGCAGTCATTGATCACGGACGCGGGCAACATGATCGCAGAGCTATGGGAAGCAGAAAGTTCGGACGGCCTTTGCCGCGTCATCAATGCTACTGGAGTGATAATTCACACCAATCTCGGACGTGCGCCATTGTCAGCTCAAGCGAGGCGGGCGATCGTCGATGAGGCCGCAGGCTACTGCTCACTCGAATTTGATCTCAGCACCGGTAAGCGAGGCCGCCGCGGCGCACGCGCCGAACGTCTTGCAACCCAACTAACCGGTGCGGAAAGTGCGATCATCGTCAACAATTGTGCGGCTGCCGCATTTCTTGTATTGAGCGTTCTCGCACCGGACAGTGAAGTCATAGTGTCAAGAGGCGAACTCGTCGAGATCGGAGGAGATTTTCGAATCCCGGACATCCTCGAACGATCTGGAGCAAAGATGGTCGAGGTAGGCACGACCAATCGGACAAGGCTCGAGGATTTCGAGAACGCGATCACCGAACGGACGCGGATGATACTTCGTGTGCACCCGTCAAACTATCGAATCATTGGATTTACGGAAAAACCAACACTTGCGGATCTGGCCGCGCTTGCGCTTAGCACCGGAATCATCATGTACGAAGATGCGGGCTCAGGCGTCCTGAATTCGGATCATTACGAAGACTTTGCCGATGAGCCCGTAATTTCTGAATCGATCAAAGCCGGCGCAGATGTTGTCACGTTCAGCGGTGACAAACTTCTAGGTGGTCCGCAGGCAGGGATCGTTGTCGGAAGCAAAAACATTGTTGAACAGATGCGCAGGCATCCTCTATACCGAGCACTTCGGGCGGATAAGCTGGTGATCGCTGCGCTTGAGGCCACGATGGAGTCACATGCTCGTGACACAGCGGTCGAAGATATTCCGGTACTAAGGATGCTTGCGGTGAAAGATGCTGAGATCGCACAGCGGACCGAGAATTTTGTCGGGAAGCTGTCCGACAGGCTTGGTCGCGAATCTCCGATAAAACTTGAATTATCTTTGGGTAATTCTGTGGTAGGCGGCGGCTCAGCTCCGGATGCCAGGCCGGCGGCTATCCTTATATCGCTTAGTCACAAAAACTTGAATGATGAGACGCTCGACGGCGCTCTGCGGGCTGCTGCGCCGCCAGTAATCGCAAGGATCGGCGATGGCCGTGTATTGATCGACCTAAGAACGGTTGACCCCAACGAGGAAGAAGACCTGATCGCCGCAATATGCGATACCGCGCAAGTGCCTACCCATGATTGCGGCTAAATTCGCCCATAAACTCGACCAACGCTTCAACACCCCTTTTTGGAAATGCGTTATAGATCGAGGCACGGATCCCGCCAACTGAACGATGGCCCTTCAAACCGTCAAACCCTTCGGCTGCGGCCTGTTTGCAGAACTCATCATCAAGTGTTTCTGAGGGCAGCTTGAAGACGACATTCATTGCCGAGCGTACCGTTCGTTCGGCGATCCCGCGATAGTAACCGTCGCTTCCGTCGATCGATCCGTACAAGATCGCTGACTTTTCTCGATTCTTTTCTTCCATCGCCGCTAACCCGCCTTCGCTTCGGATCCAATCGCAAACGAGGCTGATCAGGTAAATGCCCCACGTGTTTGGCGTGTTCGCCATCGAGGCGTTCTCCGAAATATGACGATAGTCGAGCAGCGAATGCTGCCCGACGGGGACACGTTCAAGCATTTCATCGCGGATTATCACTACGGTCACACCGCTCGGTCCTATGTTCTTTTGAGCCCCGGCATAGATAAGAGCGTATCTATCGACGTCGATCGGCTTGGAAAGAATGTTAGAGCAGGCATCGCAGACAACCGGGATCGTGCCGCCATCGAGATCATATTTGAACTCTACGCCGTTGATCGTTTCGTTTGAGGTGTAATGGATATAAGATGCATCCGCACCAAACCGCAGTTCGTCCTGAGATGGGGCGTCGGTATAGTTGATAGTATCACCCGCGTAAATTACGTTGACCCGTCCGCAGCGTTCGGCCTCTTTTCGAGCCATTTCCCCCCAATAGCCGGTAGTAATATAATCGGCCGAGCCGCCGCCTGGAAGAAAGTTCAGCGGTACCATCGAGAATTGGAGCGACGCCCCACCTTGCAAGAAAAGAACCCGATAATTATCGGGAACGTTCATCAGGTCGCGAATTCCCTGTTCGGCGGCGGTGAGTATTCGATCAAAATGATCCGAACGGTGACTGATCTCTAACACGCTCATCCCAATACCAGTCAGCGAAAGCAGTTCTTGCCTGGCTTTTTCGAGGACGGGTTCGGGGAGGGTGGCGGGACCGGCGCTGAAGTTGAATATCCTTTCTGACATTACGATTCTCAAAACAAAAAGCATACGATAACACAGCGTTTTGCTGTTTCAAATTACGGCAGCGGACTTTTTGGCTACGCCCGCCTTCTGATATCGAAATTTGCTCAATTTTGCGGTAATATAAGAGGAAAATGACAACCTCTATTGATAAGCTATGCATCATAGAGGATCGCGAGCGCTATCAGTTAACACAATCGTTGGAGGAACCCATGTTTAGAAAACAGTATTCTATACTTTTATTTGTACTTTCTATGTTTATATTCGGAGGGACGGCCGTATCGGCACAGTACGCTCCGATCTCCGGGACGGTCGAACTTCAAAAGGCGGACGGCACAAAGACGCCGGTCGAGGGAGCATTGGTCGAGGTTTATCGGACCGACATCAAATCGACGCTTCCTTCCGATAAAACCAATAACAAAGGACAATTTAGTTTTGCGGGCCTCCCATTGGGGCCGACGTTCGTTTTATCTATAAGTGCAGCGGGTGCAAGCCCAACATATTTCCCTAATGTAAAAGCGGGTAATGACAAGATCGTGATCCTCCTTTCCGACGGCGATGGTACTCGCCCGACCGAAGATCAGGTCCGTGCGGCCCTGGCATCGGCTGGCTCACAAACACCGCAGAGCAACGAAGAAGCGAAAAAGGCCCAGGCCGAATACGAAAAAAAGAAAGCCGAGATAGAGGCCCGCAACAAAGCGACCGAGTCAAAGAACGTATTGATCCAAAAGGCGCTTGACGAAGGCAACGCAGCCTATAAGTCGGCGAATTACGATGTCGCGGTCACCAAGTATAACGAAGGGATCAGCCTAGATCCGATGTACGTCGGAAGCGCTCCAATTCTCTACAACAATCGAGGGGCCGCGTTGCGTACGCGCGCCGTAGCCACGTTTAACCAGGCTGTGAAGGCGACCGATTCAACGGCAAAAGTGGAAGGTATCGGCAAAACCCGAAAGGACCTCTCTGATGCCCTTGATGGATACAACAAGTCATTCAACATCTTGAAGAGCGCACCGACCACCGAGATCGCGGATCCAGCAGTTCACGCGTCGACGAAACTTGATGCGCTTCGCGGTGCGAAAGATACGATGCGGTTAATGGCACAGACCGAACAAGTCGATGCTTCCCAAACGGAGACCGCTAAAGTATTGATATCAGAATATGTTGCGGTCGAAACTGATGCTGTGAAGAAGGCGGAGGCTAAATTGACGCTTGCCGACATATACCGCGTTGCCGGGGATTCGGATAATGCAATTGCCGCATATAAGGAGATCCTTTTGACATCGCCGGATAACGTCGACGCGCTTGCCGGTGCGGGCCTGAGTCTCGTCAATTTGGGATACATAAACAGCGACAAGGCAGCGATGCAGGAAGGGGCAAATTATCTTCAGAAATTTGCGGACACGGCGCCGAGCACCCATAAGTATAAGGACGATGCGGTCGGGTTGATCCAAACGCTTAAGAACGAGCAAAAGATCGCTCCGCAAAAGGTAGCTAAGGGAAAGAGGAACTAACAACGGTCGTCGACTACGTCTGAAAAGCCGTGCCTGATATAATCGGGAACGGCTTTTTTATGAATATAAGATCGATCGTTCGAGAGGACATTCCTGAAATTATAGCACTTGTGCGCGAATTTGCGGAGTTTGAAAAGCTCACGGAGGTCTGCGATTTGACGGATGATCGGCTTTCGCTGGCAATGTTTGGCGAGGGAGCGTTTGTCAACGGCCTGATAGCGCACAACGAAGTTGAGGCGATAGGATACGCTCTTTATTATCCCGATTTTTCCAGCTTTCGCGGCGAGCGCGGATTGTTTCTGGAAGATATCTTCATACGCCCGAGGTACAGGGGCGAAGGATTCGGCGAGGAATTCCTCAAAACATTGGCAAGGATCGCTAAAAACGACGGTTTTACACGAATAAACTTCCAAGTGCTTGATTGGAACGCTAAGGCGATCGAGTTTTATGAAAAGCTCGGAGCTGAAAGCAGCCGTGACACCAGACACTTCGTGTTCAACGGCGACGCATTTCGCAGACTTGCAGATTAATTGGCAGCGCTTGGCTGAGGCTCCGATTGCGGCCCCGCCGGGGCAATGAGTCGTAGAATCTCGGTTCTAAGGACAGCCGGCTGGAACTTGCCCATTCGCTGGTAAGAGATCGACCCGTCTGCGGCAAACAGTATCGTGAAAGGAAGGCCGCCTCGCCAATCTTTTGAAACGGCCCCAATTGCCGCGTCGTCATCCGGTGTTTTCAACAGATAGGATGGCATTTCGGCCTTCATCTCGAAAAGGAATTTCGGAACGCTTCCGCCAATTTCAGACACTTCATCTAACGAGATCGTAATGATATTTATGCGGTCCTTGTAGTCAGCATTGATCCTCACAAGATCGGGGAATTCTTCGCGACAGGGTTCGCACCATGTTGCCCAAAAATTAACGAGCAAGGGTTTGCCGTGAGGCCTGATCCTTTCCTTCAGCATCGAAGCATCGATCAGCGAGACCACCGGCAAAGAAGTGCTTACGGTGGGGGCCTTAACCGACTTAGCCTGGGAACCAAGCTGCGCCGACCCGGCCGCGGTAAAAGCTAAGGTAATACTTACGGCCGCAAAAATACGGCATGCGTAGCGATCAAGTCTCATTTGTATTTAATCTACTCTGTAACGCGCTTGATCGAACAACCGAAAGCGTTTGCCGATGTCCTTGCGATCTTCTGGCCTTTCAGGCCGGAATTGAACGCCGTGCGAAGATACGGCTCCGAAATATTCTTTCCGGACCGGTCATTATCGATCGCCCCACGATAAAGCAATGTGTTCTTCGCGTCAAAATAGAACACCTCAGGTGTAACCGTCGCCCCAAACTTGTCCGCGAGAACGTTGCCTTTATCGATAAGCACCGTAAACTTATAATTCTCTTCGGCATTCGACTTTACCCACTCAAGCGATTCCGTCACATTTGAATTCATCCCGATAAAACTTATTCCCTTTTCGGCATAGTCGGCCGCGATCTGGTTGATCCGATCATTGTAGCCTTTGACGACTGGGCACTGGGCCGAGAGGAACACGATCAATGTTCCGTTCTTTCCTCGAAGATCGTTAAACGAACGCGTTTTCCCCGTCGTATCCGACAGCGAGAAATTCGCCGTAGTCGACCCGGCCGCAAATTCCTGCGCATTTGCATGCTGAACCGACGATACCGTGACCAATCCGATCAAAACGATCGTGAAAATTACACTAGTAAACCTCATAAAACGGCTCCTTTCTATTTTTTGTCCTATAAGCGATTCTAACAATTTATCGGACGGCCCGACAACTTTACACGATGTTACTACCGTGTTAACGAGGCACTTGATCTGTGATCCAAAAAAATTTCTTCCATTTTGCGATTTTACGATGTATACTTCTTCCGCCCTATTGTACCTGACAGATTATTTTTATTGGCTCCCGAATTTTGCGGACGAATATCCCTTGCCTTTATTCGTCTTACAGAATGTCCCGGGGTATTATGGCAACGAACAATACAATTGAGCGGCTCAATGCGGACACGAAACTGCTTCATGCCGGAGAGCGTTCGTTAGCCACTATAGTGTGCTGGGCTACCTGGGCTCCGGAGGAATGGGTGACGTGTATCTTGCCCAGGACAAGCTTCTTGAGCGTAAAGTCGCCCTCAAACTCCTAAATAAAAAATATGCGGATGACGAGGAACGTCATCGACGGTTCGTGACGGAAGCAAAGTCGGCCTCAGCACTTAATCACCCCAACATCATTACAATTTATGAGATCGGCGAATCAGCCGGGATGCATTTCATCGTAACGGAATTTATCGATGGTCAAACGGTTCACGAGCGAATGTTAGCCGGTCCGCTTAGCATTGCTGAGATTCTCGACATTGGAATTCAGACAGCAGCGGCGTTATCTGCGGCGCACGACGCCCGAATCACCCACCGAGATATAAAGCCCGAGAATATTATGATCCGGAATGACGGGTATGTGAAGGTGCTCGATTTCGGATTGGCAAAACTTACGGAACACAGGGTCGAGGGAGTGGATTTCGATGCTAACACCCAGCGATTATTCGAGACCAACCCGGGTTCGGTTCTGGGAACCGTCTCGCATATGTCACCGGAGCAATCGCGAGGTAAAAACGTCGACCAGCGCACCGATATTTGGAGTCTTGGTGTCGTGTTGTACGAAATGATCACGGGCAAGCTGCCGTTCACAGGCGAAACCACGAGCGATGTGCTTGCCGCTGTCCTTCGAGCCGAACCTGCACCTATATCCAGCCATTTGCCGCATATTCCCAAGGAGCTTGAACACGTTGTAGGTAAAACACTAAGAAAGAACCGGAATGACCGATATCAGAATGTTAAAGATCTCATGATAGATCTGAAAGACCTGCGGCAGGACGCTGATATTATTCACAATACGCCGTCGCCGGTATCCACGGTAACAGGGGACGTGAGCCGTGTTTCCGTTACGGACGAACCATTTGCCGTTGGTCCGATCACCGCGGGCGAAGGGACGGCGATTTCACGATCGGTGAGCGACGTTGTTTTCACCGGGCTAAAGCTGCATCCGATATTGTCGTTAGGCGGGGCTGCCGTCTTGTTGGCAGGCCTCTTTTTTGGAGTAAACCGGTTCATCCCTTCGGGCAGCGTCCCTGAATTATTTCAGGAGATGCAGATCACGAAACTGACGAGCGAAGGCAATATTGCGAGTGGGGAGGCAGCGATCTCACCCGAAGGAAAATACACTGCCTATGTCGTCAGAGAAACTGACGGCCGGTCGAGCCTTTGGATGCGAAACGTGGCGACGAGCAGCAGCGTACAGATCTCACCGGCATCTGATTCCGCCATCCAAGACCCCAGGTTTTCTCCGGACGGCAATTATGTCTTCTATGTTCAGGTCGGTGAAAGCGGGACACACGACCTCTTTAAGGTCCCGGTTCCGATCGGTCAAAAACAGCTGGTAATGAATGACGTCCATGGCCCGATCTCTTTCTCACCCAATGAGCGCGAGTTCGCGTTTGTAAGGGATGGTTCAACCCTCATGATCGCGGACGCAGACGGGAGCAATGCGAAAACGGTCGCGAAGGTCGAAGCGCGTGACTTGTGGATGCCTGCCTGGTCGCCAGATGGTACCAAGATCGTCATTTCATCATTATCGCAAAACGATGCAATATTCCGCTTGTCGGAGTTCACGGTAAACGATGGAACCGAACGAATGCTCCCCGTCGGATCTTGGCTGCGTGTAAACGGCTTGGCATGGCTGCCGGACGGCAACAGTCTGGTGCTGTTGGGCCGCAGTCAGGAGCACAGACATTCCCAATTGTGGAAGATATCGTACCCGGACGGCGCTGCCTCACGCATCACGAATGACGCCGGAAATTATTTTGGGTTAGGAATCACCGCGGACGGGAAAACAATTGTTACGGCACAGGAAGTTCGTACGACCGGCATTTCAGTGATTTCCAGTTCGGGCGTGATCAGCGGCACCGTCAAGGGCAGCAAGGATACCGGCCTCTCGGGACTCGCTTGGACGCCAGACGGCCGAATCGTTTATACGACCCGTATCATTGGGCTCGAAGATCTTTGGATCATGGATCGCGACGGACGCAATAACCGGCAGCTGACGCAGAATTCGGGTGCTAACTTTCACCCGGTGGTTTCGCCGGACGGCCTTTATATATATTTTATATCCGACCGGACGGGAACTATCGATCTTTGGCGAATGGATGTTAATGGGAACAACCCGTTACAGATCACGGCAAACCCCGAGGTCGAGGCCCATCCCGGCATTACGCCTGACGGCCGTTGGATCGTTTACCAGCGAATAGGTCCTGACAACAAAAGCAGTGTTTGGAAAATGAACACCGACGGGTCGCCGCCGGTGCAGATCTCGGAGCCCGGTTCGGGAAACCCCAAGCTTTCGCCTGATGGCCGATTTGTCGCGGCCGACTTTTATTCGCGCGGTCCGGGATGGCCGGGCAAACTCCGAATATTCTCGATCGACGACGGGACTCGATTTGAGCCTTTCGCCGTGCCGAAAACGGTTGAGCCGACACTGTTTCGCTGGTCGGCCGACGGAAAATCGCTATTGTATACAGAAAGCCGTAACTTCGCGAAAAAGCTTTGGAGCCAGCCATTCGCCGGAGGGCAGCCGCGGGTGACGGCGGATATTAAGCCCGACCAGATCTATACATTCGACGTTTCGGTAAACGGTCATGGAATCGCGATCGCAGGCGGGTCGGAAACCGCCGACGTCGTGACAATACGCAATTTTTAATCCAAAATAAGGAGCTCACATTATGGAAAACGCAGAGGAAATGTTTGGGTGTAGAGATGGAAAACAATGCGGGTGGGGGAGAATTGGCACCACCATGTTGGGGTGTAATGGGGGAAGCGGCTATTCATCGGGACTGCATACCGCAGATATATCGGAATTTCACACCGAGGAATTGAGAACGATATCAAACGCAATAAATGCTATTCTCTCGTCGCTTAAAAAACCCGATGATCTGTATTCTGCCCCGGCATTTATTTCGACTCCGCAGGGCTTGATGCTCGCTTGGGTCAGCCATGACCCGACCCTCATGCGGAACTTTGCTTTGCCGCCCGAGAATCCAAATGAATTAGCAAAGTTGCTGGGATTGATCGGCTGGGTGCCTGTTGAATATGCCCCGGAAGAATTGAACTCCGTGTGAATAATCGCACCCGCTTACGCAAAAATGCTTCTGGCTTTGCGTCTAACGATGGAATCTCTGTATTTTAAGAATGATTCACACGCACGTGTTAACGCGGGGCCAGTATGAACTCTCAGACTCTTGCACCAAAGATAGGCGCCACGACCGAAAACGCCGACAGGCTTAAGCCTGGTTCGCGAATTAGCCACTACGATCTTTTAGGTTATCTCGGATCGGGCGGAATGGGCGATGTCTACCTTGCGAAGGACCACAATCTTGAGCGAAGGGTCGCCCTAAAACTTCTTAACAAGAAATTCGTGAATGATGAAGAACGAGTTTCGCGGTTCGTTTTGGAAGCTAAAGCGGCATCCGCACTAAATCATCCGAACATCATCACGATTTACGAGATCGGCACGAGCGCCGAATCGAGTTATATTGCCGCCGAACATATTGATGGCGTAACGCTGCACGAATGGGCTCAAGGCCGTACTTTGGATATTTCGGCGATCCTCGATACTTCCATCCAGATCGCACAAGCGCTATCTGCAGCACATAAAGCAGGTATCGCCCACAGAGACATTAAGCCCGAGAATGTAATGATCCGCGAGGACGGTTATGTAAAAGTGCTCGATTTCGGGCTTGCGAAGCTGACCGAGCGGGGTTTTTTCCCGAACGATTTCGATGCGGACACGCAGAAAATGTTTGCGACGCGCGCGGGTTCCGTAATGGGTACGGTTTCTTATATGTCGCCCGAGCAGGCCCGCGGGAAAAATGTTGACACCCGCACCGACATCTGGAGCCTGGGTGTCGTAATGTACGAATTGATAACCGGCAAGCAGCCGTTCGTCGGAGAGACCACCAGCGATATATTGGCTGAGCTGCTTAGGGCGGACCCGATCGCGATCGCGACTCATCGACACGACGTTCCGCCTGAACTCGCACGCATTGTCAACAAAGCACTTAGAAAGAATCGTGAGAACCGCTATCAAGCTGTTAAAGATCTTCTGATAGATCTGCAGGACATAAGGCAAGAATTGAATTTGCCGTTCAGAAAGTCACGACCCGAGCTGCGTGTTACGGACGTGTTGGCTACTCCGGCAAATACCGAAGGGGAACTGGGATACCCACTCGACACCGGCGCGACGGCGAAGGCGAGGACGCGGACAATGAGTGACATCATCATAACGCAAGCCCGCCTGCACCCAATATTATTGCTAGCTGGAGCGTTTATTGTATTTATCGGCGCAATCTTCGCCGGAGTTCGCTTCGTGCAAGGATTTCGAGGCCCGAGCCCGTTTCAAGCGATGTCGTTCTCAAAACTTACCTACGAAGGAAATGTTGAAAGCGGTGAGGTCGCAATTTCCGAGGACGGCAAGTACGCAGTTTATGCGACGCGTGAAGAAAAAGGCGGCCAGGCGCTTTGGATACGAAATGTCGCTACCGGAAGCAGCGTTCAGATCGCGGAAGCGTCGGATATCAATTACACAGGCCTGACGTTTTCGCCCGAAGGAGATCGCGTATATTTTTCATCCGCCGGAAAAGATGATGTTTTCAGCGTTTATAGCATTCCGATACTTGGAGGAGAAAGCCGGCTGGTCGTATCGGCGGCAGCCGGACCTGTTACTTTTGCACCGGATGGCAAAACATTCGCATTCATCCGTGACTACAAAACCCTAATGATCTCAGATCTCGATGGTCGAAATTTACGGTCACTCGCAGACGCGGCTGAAGGGATCAAGTTGACCTCGCCACAATGGTCTCCGGACGGCGGCAAAATTGTCGCGGCGGGTTTTTCCAACCGGGATGCCAATGTCCACTTGATGGAATTTGCGACCGCAGACGGAGCCTCGAAACAGATACCCGGCGACGGCTGGCTGCGGATAAACGCAATATCGTGGCTGCCTAGCGGTGACGCGGTCCTGGTTACGGGCCGAGATCTTAAAAACCAACTGTCACAAATCTGGCACGTTTCATATCCTTCGGGCGCCGCGGTGCGTGTTACAAACGATACGGGCAATTACTATGGACTTAGCATTACGGCGAACGGCAAATCAGCCGTTACCGTTCAAAGCCACAGAACTTCGAATATTTGGATCGGTCCGGAAGGAAATGTTGAAGCTGCCCAACGCATAACGCGCGATGTCGGGCAAGATGAAGGAATGTCGGGACTTACGTGGGCTCCCGATGGACGAGTAGTTTACTCGACAAAGAATACGGGTCGCGAGGATCTGTGGGTAATGGACGGAGACGGCAGAAACAACCGCCAGCTTACGCAAAATTCCGGCTCGAATTTTTCACCAGCCGTTTCACCTGACGGCAAGTATATCTACTTTGTCTCAGATCGCAGCGGGACCACGGATATGTGGCGAATGGAGTTCAACGGGGGCAATAGCGCCGTCCAGATCACGGACGGGCCCGAGATCGAGAGCCGACCCTCGATCACCCTTGATGGCCGGTGGATCGTTTATCACATTACACAGTCCGACGGAAGCACCGCGGTTTGGAAACGCAACACGGATGGAACCGCCCCGATCCTATTGACGGAGTCTTCGGCCGGCAGGCCTGTGCTGTCGCCGGACGGTAAATTTATTGCCGCCGCAGTCGGCACATCCGGTTCTTCCGGGCCTCCGGCGGAATTGAAACTGATACCGATCGATGGCGGAGAACAAAAAAGTTTGCTAACGGCCGCCGATGCGGCACCCTCTGTTTATCGATGGTCGGCTGACGGAAAATCACTTATTTACCTTGAAAGTCGTGACATGATCAATACGCTGTGGGTGCAGCCCCTGGCCGGCGGCCCGCGTCGAAAGATCGCTGATCGCACGGATGAGCGTATATACAATTTCGATATCTCAAGATTCGGTCACGGAATGGTTATTGCGAAGGGCACAGAGAGTTCCGACGTTGTTGTCCTGACCGATTTTAGATCGCTGTAGAAGGATTTCAAATAGAAAATGATAAAGGAGAACAAACGAAATGAGTGAACTCGAGTCGTTGAGTGGTGAATGTGTCGGCGATTGCAGCTGGGCATGGTTTAGGCGAATGGATTGTATGCCGGGAAGCGGCACCTGCACCGGCGCCAAAATGCTAAAGGCAGCGGATTCAGATTTTCATCCTAAAGAACTTCAGGACGCCGCGATGGCAATACAGAAGGTGCTTGATGGGATTACATCTCAAAAAGATCGAAAACTCTCGTTTCTTTCGACCCGATTCGGTGTTTTGCTTGCGTGGGCCGAGCACAATGTTGTGCAGCCAACCGATACGCCGGTGACCGCTGCAAGTTCCGACCAAGAAATTATTGATGCTCTCGGATTGATCGACGTCCCCGTCCAGAACCCAGGCCAGCAGAGCTATTAGAAGTATTGCCGGATTCGAGCTTTATTAACCGAACAACCGCGGAAGGCGTCGCTGGAGGTTCTTCGGGAGAAGGATCTCCATTGCGTCGTCTACGGTTACGATGCCGGCAATATCGCCTTCGTCATCTACAACGGGCAACGCAAGCAGATTATATTCGGCAATCGTCTGGGCAGCTTCACCTGCCGGATCCGACGGATGCGCAAAACGGAATTCGCTTCGCATCACGTCTGACAAAGTCAGTTTCGGATCGGCGAGGATCAGGCTTCTCAAACTGATAAGGCCGACAAGCTTCCACGAATCTTCCTCTTCCACGACATAGAGGTAGTAGATCATGTTCGGAGTTTCGGCCATCTCACGGAGGCGTGCGATAGCTTGACCGACCGTCAGATCTTTTGGAAAGACGATGAATTCGGTCGTCATCAATCCACCTGCCGTATCGTGATCAAACGCAAGAAGCTCGGCGACGTCGGCCTTCTCATCCTCTTCCATTAGGTTGAAAAGTTCCTCTGCCTTTTGTTCCGACAATTCGCCGAGGACGTCGACTGCGTCGTCGGGCGACATTTCCTCAAGAATATCCGCAGCGCGCTCTTCGTCCAATTCATCGAGGATACGCGCCTGTGCCCCGGTCGACATTTCCTCAAGTGTGTCCGCGGCAACTTCGTTGTCGAGACTCTCAACGACCTCAGTACGATGTATGGGCGAAAGTGTTTCAGCGAGCTGCGCGATCTCGACAGGGTGGAGCCTGGAAAGTTTATCCTTGGAAGATTTTAACTGAACAGTAACGGTCGCTGTGTCCGTGGCGAGGTAACCTACGTCGGCCCAATCTATGACCTCGACGGGACGATCATTGCCATAAAACCCCTTTGGCATAAGCCGGCGAAGAAACCCTTGAAGGCTTACATCGGCGCCAGTCACACGCCATACTCCGGCAGCGTCAATTAGCTGGACGTCATTGACGCGAACCACCCGTTTCCCGTCAACGTCGATCAACTGGTTGTCGAGTACGTCCTTTGACAGCAACACCTCGCCGTCCCGACGCGTGAACGGCCGAAGATCGAGTACGGTAGACCTCATTTTCGCCCCTTGCAAACCGAGTTCCGAAATATCCCGCCGCGGCATAAAAAAATTACGGCGTCGATAACGGGCCACGAGGCCTATCACCGGCGGATAATCATCGCTCCCGTAACGAACGATAACGTCGCTTATCGACGCGATCTTTTCGTTGCGGCTATCCATGATCGGCCGGCCGATGATCTGTGAGACATACAGCATATGGATAAGATAACTCAGTCGCCCGAACGGCGGGAAGCTTGTTTAGGTCTATTTTCAATAATTTTGGAACTTATTCGAAACTATGCGTGTTTATATGTATAATCTTCGGCAAATCGTGAGATAGGCCGGAGCCGATTTCATCTTAAAATCCTCCAAGATGTAATCTACGGGCAATTTAGGCCGCGCCTAGCGGCCTTTTTTTTGTTTTAGAGGTGAATCCTGTATGATTGCCCAAAGTCTCTAGCGAACTATATGTATTGCATTAAATGTGGTGCTCAAAATTCGGACGACGCAAATTATTGTCAAAAATGCGGCAATATTCTTGAATCCGAAGAAATAACACGCGTTGCCGGCCGGCGTGAGCCGCTTGCGGTTCAACTTGAAGAGACGAAGATCTTTTCGATCAGGCCAACGCTGATGTTTGTAAAGCTGGGTTATGCACTTGCGGCGATCGGGGCATTACTGCTGGTGGCGTTCTTCAGCGTGTTCTTGCCCGGTATCTCCCGCTGGATCGCAGTTCTGCTGGGCTTGGTTTTGCTTTTGATCCCTGCTTACTACCATTTTCGGCAAAAACTGTCGCGATATACGCTGACCGATTCGAAACTCGAGATCGACGAGGGCCTTTTAAATCGGACAACGCGAAACATTCCGCTGCGTCGAATTACAGACGTCACGGTCTCGTCCGGTATCTTCCACCGGATGCTCGGCTTTGGTAACCTCGTCATCGATAATGCAAGTGAGGATGGAACCAAACTGGTAATGAGAAATATCAATTCGCCAGCTAAGTATTCCGAAGCGATGCTCAACCAAATTCGCCGCTTGGACGGATAAGGGAATGGTTTAAACCGTCCCCACTTTTTGTAGAATAATTTGTACATATGAAAGCAGTGTTTGTCACCGGAGGCGCCGGTTTTATCGGGTCCGCGTTTGTTCGTACCGTGCTGAACGAACAAGCCGATGTCAGCATCATCAATTTTGATGCGCTTACATACGCTGGCAATCTGGAGAATCTTCGTGATATCGACGATCATCGCCACGCGTTTGTTCTTGGCGACATATGCGATCGTGAGGCGGTATTGAAGGCAATGCCGGCCGAATGTGACGCGGTTATCAATATTGCCGCGGAATCGCACGTGGACCGCAGCATTTCCTCGGCGGACGAGTTCCTGCGAACAAACATCATTGGAACCCAGGTACTCCTTGATGCGGCCCGTGAAAAAGGTGTCAGGCGTTTCGTTCAAGTATCTACGGACGAGGTGATGGGAACCCTTCCCGAAGACGAAAACGCCTATTTTACAGAGGATTTCCCGCTTCAACCGAATTCGCCGTATGCGGCGTCGAAGGCAGCGGCAGAATTGGTTGTCCGGGCGGCAAGGGAGACGTTTGGGCTCGACACCGTTGTCACACGATGTGGGAATAATTACGGACCGCGTCAGTTCCCGGAAAAGCTAATACCACTGATGATCGCCAACGCGATGAACGATGAGCCCCTGCCGGTGTACGGCGACGGCCGGAACGTTCGGGACTGGATATATGTGGATGACCACTGCCGAGCGATTTGGCTGGCGCTCGAAAATGGTGCGTCTGGCGATGTTTATAACATTGGAGCACGAAACGAACGGTTGAATATCGAGGTTGTGACGTCAATACTCGATGCTTTGGGTAAGCCCCACAGCTTGATCGAATTCATAGCCGATCGCCCCGGGCACGACCGCAGGTACGCGATCGACCCTACAAAAGCCGAGAACAAACTAGGGTGGAAGCCGCTCGCTACCTGGGAGTTCGGATTGGAATCTACAATAAAATGGTACATGGAGAATAAGGACTGGGTGAACCATATCAGAAACGGCGAGTACAGGGAGTATTACCGCACGATGTACAGCTCGAGGCTCGGGTAATATGAAGATCCTGATAACCGGTGCTAACGGGATGGTGGCCCGGGCAACTATCGGTCACTGTCACTCGATTGGCGACGAAGTTATTGGGTTGACTCGTCAGGATCTGGATATTAGTGACTTGTCTGCCGTAAAAGGCCAGGTCGCTGAATTAAAACCGGATGCGATCATAAACTGTGCGGCATATACAGACGTCGACGGGGCGGAATCTAATACAGAAGGTTGCTATGCGGCAAACGCCGATGGTGTGGAAAACCTTGCCTTCGCCGCCAAGACGAACGATTGTCGGTTCGTGACGATCTCGACTGACTACGTGTTCGACGGAACGAAGCCTGGTTTTTACACTCAGCGAGACACGCCCAATCCGCTCGGCGTATACGCATCGGCTAAGTATTCAGGCGAGATAAGGGCGCGGAAGGCCTATTCGCGTTCGATCATCGTCCGTTCAGGTTGGATATATGGTCGCGGGGGGACGAACTTCCTCAGCGTGATCCAAAGTTTACTGAACGAGGGAAAAACGATAAAAGCGATCTCGGATTCGTATGGAACCCCAACGTTTGCGGACGATCTGGCTGTTAGACTTCGACAAATAGTGGATCTGGACCTGCCATGTATCTATCACGTTACGAATGCCGGCGAAGGAACGAGCTATTTTGGATTCGCTCAAAAATTATGTGAGATCGGCGAATACGACTCGCAACTAGTTCAACCAGTTTCGAAGGACGATCTCCGGCGGCCGGCGCCGCGCCCTGTTAGTTCCAAGCTGGCTTGCCTTTTAAGTGAAGAACTTGGACTGCCGCCTGTTCGAAGTTGGGAATCCGCGATAAAGGATTTCGTAAAAAAATGAGGGCGAAGCCATGCTCACCCTCATGATCGCTCGGATTTCGATCAAACCTAGCCCTTGGTTTCGTGTACCGACGCTCGATCCTCCATCATTGGAGTCGCACTATCGGCACGGCTTTTTGAATAGTAATTATAATAACCGCTGCCATAGTATTCATATTCGGTGGACCCCGACTTGATCCCGTTCAGCACCACGCCATAGATTCGAACGCCGATCGCACCGAGCCGCTGCTTGAATCGCCGCAGCAGATGTACTGAACTCTTTCCGGCCATCGCCACGATCACAACCCCATCGACAATTGTCGAAAGAATTGCGGCGTCAGTGAACGATATTGCCGGCGGTGAATCGATGATGACGTGCTTAAAGTTTGCCCTCAGATATGTGAGGAGATTCTTCATTTCGCTGGAACTGAGCAATTCAGCGGGATTTGGCGGTATCGGGCCGCTGGTGATCACCTTTAAGCGTGGAAGATCGCGCGAAGGCTTCAAGAGCGCCGCTTCGTTTGCCTCTTCGCCTGACAAGAAGTTTGTCAATCCGTGCGAATTCTCCAGGTCAAAGTAGCTGTGGATTCGCGGACGGCGAAGGTCACAATCGATGACGACGACATCCGCGTCGGCCTGTGCAAGGGTGATCGCGGCATTGATCGCCGTGGTCGTCTTACCCTCGGACGGCTGCGACGAGGTTATCAGAATGGTCTGCGGCGGCCGCCCAGCCGATGAAAACAGTAGAGACGTTCGGAGATGACGATAGGCCTCTGCCATCGGCGAATTGCGTTCGGCCAATGTTATTAATCCCGTGGAGGGTCCGGCGCCTTCGAAAGCTGCGGATGCAAGGCCGAGCCTTGGCTTCGTTGTTCCAGCGTGATGAGGTATCAAGGCAAGCGTCGGCAGCCCCAAACCGCGACCAATATCATCGGAGGTCTTGATCGAATCGTCAAGATAATCCAGCAAAAACGCCAATCCGACACCGGCGGACAGCGATAACAGGAAAACTACCATAATGTTCCGATTGCGTTGGGGGCCGACCGGGAACGTAGGTGTGATCGAATGGTTGGATATCTTAATATTATCGGGTCGGCCGCTGGCTATAGCCAACTCCTGTTCTTTTTGACGCTGGGTATAAGTATCGAGCAGATTGCGGCCAGTTTCGATCTCACGTTTAAGAGTCGTGAGTCGCGTTTCGGCCTGGCCCTGAACGTTTGCGGCAGCCGCTTCTCTTTCGTAAGATGCCAGCAACTGACTCTCCCGCTTCTTCGATGAATCCAGTTGAGATCTCAGGCCAACTAGCGCTCCGCTGACGGCATCCTTTTCAATCTTCTTCTCGTCCCTCTCAATGATCCCAGTTACTTCTTTTTCCGTTTTCTCTTTGATCGCAGTTAGCGAAGCGATCCTTTCCTGCTTTTCCTTGACCTTCGAATATTCGGTCGTATACTTTACGAGCAATTCAGCCTTCTCAGACTCCGTTTTTTGGATCTCTTTGTCGATCTCCCTGATCTGATCCTGCAATTTTGCCTTACGTTCAGTGTTCAGACGCATTGTGTCCTGAAAGACCCTGTTCTCGTAAAGATCCGGAAGATTCATACCCTCGCCGCGCGAGCTCGCTTGAACGGCCGCATTATAGCGGGCCTCGATCTTTCTCCGATCGTCCATGGCGGTCAGCCATTGGCTGCTAAGCGTCTGTAAACGGCCCGCCAGCAAATCCTGTCCCTTCTCCTGCAGCGGCAGATTGCTGGAACGCATATAGCTCATCAAATCAGCTTCCTGATTTGCGATCGTATCCTTCAAGTCGACAATTGACTTTGAGAGGTCCTCGAAAGCGTTTTTGGCACCCTGAGTCTCGCGTTCGGCGTCCTCGACGATAAAGACCTCCGCGACTTTGTCGGACACTTTCGCGGCCAAGGCGGGCTGTGTACTTTTTACGCCTAAAGTGACGAGATTGGTCTGTTCCAGCTGTTCAACCGTTAATCCGTAGGCCAGTACGGCGGCATACTGTTCAGCCCGTGAACTCTCTTCCGGAGTGAGTTGAACCGGCTGATCAGAATCGGTAACAAGGCTGTCTTCTGATAATATCGGCAAGCTATTTTCGGCTTCGCCGGGCTTCTTCGCGCTTGAAAAGATCGATTGGAAGGTCGAAACAATACCCCTATTATCCTGGTCAAATAGATCTGGATCGTTGTAAAGCCCTAATGCAACTACGACCTTTTTCATTAGGTCAGGGCTCTGAAGCAACTGGAGCTGGGTTTGGTAATATTTTGCGTCGTAGCCGAGATTGATATTTATGGAGTCCTTGCTCTGCACCCGAGGTTTGCGCGGTTCAATAAGCATTTCAGTGGACGCTTGAAAGACCGAAGGCTGCCGGTACATATAAAATGCCGCCGCGGCCGTTGCGAGAAGAGTGATAGCCAAAATGATCGGCAGGCGCTTATAAACTATATTAAAATACTGCCGCAGATTGCGCTTGCCTTCCGACGCTTCGTCATCATAAAAGGACGAATATCCGCCGACATAGCCGTGACTTTCTGTTTGCAATTCCGTGTGGTGAGACGGCAATTGTGTGAGTCGCTGATCGTTTTCCATAAATTCCAGTTATTCCTTGATAGTCGGACACACTTATCCGCAAACGAACTTTATACCACATTTTAGTGAGAAATTCACGTTTTGCGGTTGCCACGATCGTGCTCAGCGAGACCCTATTTCGTGGCAAAATGCCGCAAAGACAGCCACCGGTGGCTCAGCAGTAACGCGAATGTTATACTATTCATTTGCATTTTTGGCGGATACCGAGACTGATTAGACATATATGGCGGTGACTTCAGATAATTTCAAGAATTTTTCCAGCGCGGATATGAGTCTCGGCATTGACGGATTCAGTTTTCGCGACATTTTCGACGCACCCCGGCTTAAAGATCTTGCAGACGCTTTCTACGCTGAGGTACAGGATCGCGAACCGGTACTGCATACTGCACTCTCAAAATACATTGCCGCGAAAGGCGTTGGCTTCGAGCCCAAAGTGGAATCGAAGATATTAACCGATGCTGCACCGCTTCTTTCTGATTTTGTCGCCCGGCTATTCGGAATCAGTTCGAAGAGGGACGAGATCGAGAAAGAGATCCTGCAGCAGAACCCGATCTGGAAATTTAAGTTTTTTGTCCAACGCCGGGCGATAAAGAAGTACAAGGCAGAACAGATCGCGGACATCAATGAACCCGAGCTCTGGACTGCAATTACGGAATTACGGAATACGGGTTTTGACGATACCCTGCTTCACGACGATGAGTTGGCCGTCGCCATGATCACAAGTCAACTCGTTGACGCCGAGGACGCCCTCAACAAAGGTTCGGAAGTCACCTCTGAAGTCCGCGTGACCCTCGATAATCTGAACAGAGCATATGATCGGTTGAAGGATAAGACATTTGGCACTGTTTTTACGCGCTTCGTGATGGAAACCGATGCCGCCGGCGAACTTCTGCAGGTAAAGTCAGCATTAGCAATGATCGAGGCGTGGTCCGCTTCGGTATTCTTCAAAAAATCAAGAAAGTGGCACAGTCTTAAGACCCCGCACGCGCTGGATTATCAGAATCTGGTCCATCTGATCCACCCGGAACCGAAGCTCCACAACATTATGCGCGGCGCAGATGAGAAAATGCGGCGCCGAGACGGATTCAAGCTGACCGACGATCGCGGGACGATGCGGGATACCCTATACGAGATCGATTATTGCCTGATTTGCCACGAACGTGAGAAGGATTCGTGCTCAACGGGGCTACACGAAAACGACGGGGCAACAAAACGGAATCCGTTGGGAATCAAGACGGATGGCTGTCCACTAAATGAAAAGATATCGGAGATGCACCTGCTGAAGAAGCAGGGTGATCCGATCGCCTCACTTGCGCTCGTAACGATCGATAACCCAATGTGTGCGGGTACTGGGCACCGAATCTGCAACGATTGTATGAAGGGCTGCATTTTTCAGAAGCAGGAGCCCGTAAATATTCCTCTTGCCGAAACAGCTTCTCTCACAGACGTTCTGAATTTGCCATACGGTTTTGAGATCTACAGCCTCTTAACGCGTTGGAATCCGCTGAATGCGAAACGTCCTTATGTACTTCCATACAACGGAAAAAATGTTCTCGTCGTTGGGCTCGGACCGGCGGGGTACACGCTGGCCCAATATTTATTGAATGAGGGATTCGGGGTTGTCGGGATGGATGGCTTAAAGATCGAGCCGCTGCCTGTCGAGTGGACAGGTGACAACGGAAAATACTGCCCAAAGCCGATCAAGGACCTCGACGAGATCACGACCAGGCTGGATGAACGCATCCTGTCCGGCTTTGGCGGCGTATCAGAATACGGTATTACCGTACGCTGGGATAAAAACTTTCTCACAATGCTCCAATTAATGCTGACGCGGCGCAAGCGGTTCCGGGCATACGGAGGTATCCGATTCGGGGGCACTTTCACGATCGAGGACGCGTGGGGATTCGGATTTGACCATATCGCCATTGCGACCGGCGCGGGCCGCCCGACGATAGTTCCGATGAAGAACAATCTGATCCGGGGCATCCGTCAGGCTTCAGATTTTCTAATGGCGCTCCAACTCACGGGCGCGTTTAAGAAAGATACTCTGTCAAACCTTCAGGTGCGGCTGCCGGCGGTTGTGATAGGCGGCGGACTGACCGGCATCGATACGGCCACAGAGCTGTTTGCATATTATCCGGTTCAGGTCGAAAAAATGCTTTCAAAGTATGAGCAGATAGTCGCTGAATTTGGTAAGGCAGCCGTGCATGAGAAATTTGACGAAGAAGAGCTTGGAGTGCTGCATGAATTCCTCGAACACGGCCGTGAGATTCGAGAGGAACGGACACGGGCCGCAAACGCGGGCGAGGATCCCAACTTTGTACCGATGGTGCAGGGTTGGGGCGGCGTATCACTGATATACCGAAAGCGTTTGCAGGATTCCCCGGCATACCGGCTTAATCACGAGGAGGTCCAAAAGGCACTCGAGGAAGGGATCAATTTTATTGAATGTATGAATCCCGCGGAGGCAGTTCCCGACGAATACGAGGCCGTCAAAGCCATAGTGTTCGAGCGTCTCAACTACAATACCGAAAACGGTAAGTTCGAGGATACGGGTGAAATGCACGAATTCCCGGCACGGACCGTTTGCGTGGCCGCAGGCACCTCGCCAAACGTGATCTACGAGAAGGAAAAACCAGGGACATTTAAGCTCGACGAATGGCGCCAGTTCTTCCTTCCGCACAAGCTCGAGAAGAACCGCGAAGGCGAGTTTCACGTCGTTGAAGCCGCAAAGGGCGAGGCTGGATTCTTCACATCCTACGAAAACGAAGGGAAATTCGTCTCCTATTATGGCGATAATCATCCACAGTATGCAGGAAATGTCGTAAAGGCGATGGCGTCAGCAAAGGACGGATATCCGAAGGTCGTAGAGATATTCCAAACTGAGCTTGAAAACCGCGGCAAGCTAGCGCAGGTAGAGCGCGACCGTATCTTCGATAGGCTCGAAGCCACGCTTGATGAAGAATTGCGAGCTTACGTCGTGCGCGTTGAACGGTTAACGCCAACGATAGTAGATGTGGTCGTGAAGGCGCCGCTGCAGGCGCGTAAATTCGAACCGGGGCAATTCTACCGTCTGCAGAATTTTGAGACTTCCGCTCCGGTGATCGACGGAACTCGCTTGGTGATGGAAGGACTTGCCCTAACCGGCGCATGGGTCGACGAAGACAAGGGTCTACTTTCGATGATCGTACTCGAGATGGGCACGTCATCCCGACTGTGCTCATTGTTGAAGCCCGGCGATGAGGTTCTTGTAATGGGCCCCACAGGGACGCCGACCGAGATACCAGAGAACGAGACCGTACTTCTTGCCGGCGGCGGCCTTGGGAATGCTGTCCTTTTCTCGATCGCACGCGCGCTTCGCGACCGAAGAAACCGTGTCATATATTTTGCCGGGTATAAGAATGGGTCTGACTTATTCAAACGCGAAGAGATCGAGAAGGCAACGGACCAGGTTATATGGGCGACGGATTTCGGCGACGAGATCGTGCCAAGGCGGGAGCAGGATGCTCATTTTCGCGGCAACATAGTCGAGGCCATGAATGCCTACGCCGACGGTCGGGTCGGGGACAATCGAGTGAGCCTGGGCGAGGTTGACCGCATTATCGCTATCGGCTCCGACCGAATGATGAATGGCGTTAGGGAAGCGCGCCACACATCACTAAAACCATATCTGAATCCGCAGCACACGGCGATTGGGTCGATCAACAGTCCGATGCAGTGCATGATGAAGGAAGTGTGCGCACAATGTCTTCAGCGACACGTGAATCCGCATACAGGAGAAGAATTCTTTGTGTTTTCGTGCTTCAATCAAGATCAACACCTGGATTTCGTTGATTTTAAGAACCTCAACGAGCGTCTACGGTCCAATAGCGTTCAGGAAAAGCTGACAAATATGTGGCTTGATAAGGCGTTGAATCGCGACGAAATCAAAAAACTATACGGTTCGATCGGGTAATTCCACTCGAGAGATGACTTCGCCCACGGTATCACCCCTTCGGTTCTTGATCGGCATTGGAGAAATGTTACCCAACCACGTACCCGACAGGATGCCCAATTGACGGAGAATATGAACGGCTGCCGCCGGACGCGCACGCTTGTCGTCCCCATCTTCTACCTTTAGGGCGATCGCGGCGCCTGCAGGAAACGTCGAATCGGGCAAAATACCGCATAACCAGACGCCGTCGGCACCAACTTTCGAAATGATTCGACCCGGTGCGGCCTCCATCAACATTGTATCCAATCGTTCGCTGCCGCCGATCAAGAACGGGTATTTCAACATCGCCGCAACGATCCTATTTGCAGCGTTTACTAGGTCACTACTGAGCTTTGCAGACGGATAAACAAGGTTGGCAAAGCTGGTTGCCATATTCTTTACTGGGATCGCAAAATTCGGCGCAGCGCAGCCGTCGATACCCAACTTTATCGACTCGCGGGGCATCTCCGAGAACGCTGCAATTGAATCAAGGATCAGTTCTTGAACGGGGCTTCCAATTTGGTCATAAGTGGTGACATCCGCTCCGGTATGTACCGCGACGGCCAGCATGGCAGCATGTTTTCCGGAGCAATTATTATGAAACTGCGTCGGTTCCATCTCGTTACGCAACATCAATGACGCTTCCTTTTCGTAGAACGGTAGGTGAGAGCCGCAGCGTAGATCGGTTTCGCTAAGTCCGATCTTCTCAAGCATGCCCCGCGAAGTTTCGACATGAACCGCTTCGCCCGAATGCGAGGCACAGGCAAGCGCGATCTCGCTCTCGTCAAATGCGAATCTGTCAGCGGCACCGCTGGCGATCAGCGGGATTGCTTGAAATGGCTTGCATGACGACCGAAAAAATGTCGCTGTGCCGGGATCGCCGAGGGACGCGAGTTCACGGCCATTGCCGTCGATGATGATCAGATGGCCTCGATGAACCGACTCGGTCGTTCCACCGCGGACAACTTCAGCCAGTATTGCAGGTTGCATACGTCTAAGCCTTAAGTCGCGCCGATCGTTGGACTGGAACTCCGCCAGCGGCGATCATCTCAGCAGCATTTACTCTGGCGGCATCGGTGATCATCTCACCGGCCAGCATTCGTGCTATTTCCTCCAACCGTGCCGCGGCGTCAAGTGTTTTGACCTTGATCTTAGTACCATCTTTCAGCATCTGTTTTTCAACGACCAAATGCAGATCAGCGAGTGAGGCGATCTGCGGTTGATGCGTCACGCAAAGCACCTGTTGATGTCGTGACAGATCCTTTAATTTTCGGCCGACGGCTTCGGCAACACGACCGCCAATTCCTATATCGATCTCGTCAAAAACGGCGGCCTTCTCGCTGGTCTGGGCTTTGGCGGTTGTCTTTAGGATCAGCATTAAACGGGATGCCTCGCCGCCGGAAGCGATCTTAACAAGAGGTTTGGGCGATTCGCCGGGGTTTGCGGAGAAATAGAACGTGACAAGGTCAATTCCCTTTGCGGTAAAGTGGCTATCGAACGCACCGTCAGCGATCTTGCTTTCATCGAGCGACTCGAAACGAACCTCAAATCGGGCTTTATCAAGGGCCACCGCTTTCAAGTTCAATTCGACATCCTTCTCGAAATTTACGGCGGCAGTCTTTCGCGCTTCGTGAAGTTTTATTGCGAGCATCAGGTATTCGCCGCGTGATGCCAGAAGCTTTTTCTTCAGCTCCTCTTCGCGGAATTCGGCGTTCTCGAAACTTTCAAGGCGATCTTCAGAATCCCTCAAATGTGAAAGCACTGCATGGATCGAGTCGCCATATTTTCGCTTCAACCTTGATATCTCGGCAAGTCGCGTTTCGATCTCTTCAAGCCGCTGAGGCGAAAATTCGAGACGTGAACGAAAGTCGCGGGCAGTAATGGCTAGATCTTCGATCACCGCACGTGCCGTATTCATACCTTCGATCCCCTCGCGAAAAATCGATTCAAATTCGGCCAGCTCTTCTATTTTACGAGCGGCTCGGTCGAGAGTCGCAGCGGTCGATTCACTGTTCTCATACAGAAGCGCAAATGCTTCCTCGCTAAGCGCCGACAGCTTCTCGATGCTGTTCATCCGGCGTTTCTCCTGGTACAGTTCGTCATCTTCACCATCGACGAGTGCAACTGACTTGATCTCATCCACCTGAAACTTGAGCACGTCGATCAGCTGCAGTTTTTCCGATTCGTCCTTCTCCAATTTGCCAATTTCGGACCGTATAACAGACCAATTTCGGAACGCAGTCGCGATCGCTTCTTCCAGATCGCCGACAACTGCATATTGATCGAGAAGTTCAATGTGTGTCGATTCGTCAAAAAGTGAAGCCTGTTCCCCTTGGCCGTGTATGTCGACGACAAAAGCGCCGATCTTTTTGAGAGCAACCTGCGTAACCAGCTTGTCATTGATAAAAATGCGATTCTTACCCGATCGAGTGATCTCGCGTCTTATGATCAGTTCTGTCTCGGATTCATTGTCGAAGTCAATGCCCGCATCCGTCAAAACACCTTCTGTAGTGGTACTCGAACTAATAATGAACATACCCTCGATCTTAGCCGCTTCCTCACCGTCTCTAATAATGTCCGCCGAAACCCTGCCGCCGGCAAGTGCGCCGAGACTATCAACAATTATGGATTTACCCGATCCGGTCTCACCGGTAAGGAGATTAAGTCCGGGGCCAAAGTCGACCTCGAGCGATTCGATCAGGGCAATATTCGTTATTTTAAGAAAACTGAGCATTCGAACTTCTTACAGTTTTGATCTTCTCGGCACCACGGCTTCGCCCCTGGACCATTTGCCGCCCGAGAAAACGGCATCCGGAGGAAAACTCTTTTCGAGTTCCTTCGATCGCCAGTCGATCGAGCGGTCTTTCTTATAAAAAAGAAGCTCACCTAATTCTGAAACGGCCAATAAACCGAATCGCGGAACCACGTAAAACCCTGACGCGTCGTATTCGTCCAACCCCGACGCTGATCCGAGGTCACCGACCTCGCGAATGTATGCCGGTGCCGCGAAGCTTGCCCGCCGGCGTTCGAGATTGATCGCGATATCCGCGATAAACACCTTTTGGAGGCCGTTTCGACGGACTATATTCGCCCCGCGAAATAGAGCACTATAGAGGGAACCCGATCCATTACTGCGAAGGGCATCGTACGACGCAGGGTCATAAGTATCCGCTGACCCGTCAGAAAGGACCTTCATCGCTGTCACCAATGCCGCGAAATTCATCTTAACCAGGAACATCTCGTCCTTGCCGTGAAGCGCCCCAGTTTCAATGAGTATCACAGGCGTGCCCCATGCCGAAAAGTTGTCGCCGAACGCTCGGCCATTATAGCCGTCATCGTACCGGCCAATGTTGTTCGGGATAAACTTTCTCAAGGTATCGGTCATCGCGCCCGCGATCCGACGGTTACGTTCGAGGCCTTCCGTTTTTGTCTTTGCGGCGTCGCCGAAAACTACGAGTAATGATATCGCCGCCTGTTGGCCGCTGCGTCCGACGGTGGTCAGCGAGCCTTGGTTGTGGAGATTGAACCCTATTTCGGGTGACCATTCGTCCCGCAACTTCTTCAGCAGCTTACCTTCGGGGGTTTGCAGGACGGCTGCGTCGCGATTTATATCAATTGATTGCAGGTTGCGCCGCTGGAAAAGCTCGGCGCCGTCGGGATTAAGCATCGGCACGGCACGAATCGTCAATTCACTCTCGATCTTAGTAACCCAATCCTTGTCTCGATTTTTTTGGAGATACGTAAAAATATCGATCAGGGCTGATGTTGCGGTGGGCTCGTCGCCGTGCATCTGAGACCACAGAAACACCTTCGTTTTTCCGCGTCCAAACTCGATCTGGTAGATCTCCCGGTTTGCATTACTGCGGCCAACTTCGTCCACCCTTACGCCGAGCTTTCGGAGCCCGTCTAGGTAGACTTGAAGATCTTTGTGGCGAACGTCCGACGGGAATTTGTTCGTCACATGATCTTGGTCCCATATCTCGGCGAGTTCCTCGGGGGTCTGTGCGTTTAGGTCCATTAGGCAACGAAGGAGCAGAAAAAAGATCAAAATTGACTTTCGCATTAGCAATTAAGATAAACCGTTTCTTCTATTTACGGCAAACTAACACTAAGGTAGATCGACCTATCGCACAGACAGAACACGAAGGACCTCGGCTACGCTCCATGCCTGAGCAAAACATCCGCGTGGCGTGTGCGGTGCAACAGCATCGAATATTTCCGAGATCTGACCTAGTCCCGCCTCGTTCATTGTGTCGACAAATCCGGAAAGCATCGCATCTATCCGGTCTTCACGACCAGGATAAACCCTTCGATATGCATCGACGAACGGGCCGATCAGCCATCCCCAAACAGTTCCCTGATGATAGGCCGAATCCCGATCATAAGGCGATCCAATATAAACCGGACAAAACGCTGGGTCCCTCGGCGAAAGGGAACGAAGGCCAACCGGTGTAAGGAGTTCGGCCTCCACTTTATCGAGGACCTTTTTCGAAGAGGCGGCATCAAGCATCGAATACCGCAATGAAACCGCAAATATCTGGTTGGGTCGAACCGAGCCGTCACGTGCCCCATTATTGACGACGTCAAAAAGACAATCTTCTGCGGCGTTCCAAAATAGTGCGTTGAAACTCTGTTTTGCCAACTCGGCCATCGCGTCATACTTCGCACGATCTTCGACGTCACCGAATCTTTGTGCAAGGTCACTCATAATTCGAAGGGAGTTGTACCAAAGTGCTTGGATCTCGACCGGCTTGCCCGTCCTCGGCGTTACTACGAAGTCACCGATCTTCGCATCCATCCACGTTAGCTGAACGTCGGGTTCACCAGCGTATAGAAGCCCGTCGGTATCAAGATGAATGTTGTAACGCGTTCCCCTAACGTGCCAATGAACAATATCGATCAGTCGGGGATAAAGCTCGTCGCGGATCAGGTCATAGTCGCCTGTCTGCTCGGCGTACTCACGCACGGCTTCGAAAAACCACAGGGTCGCGTCAACTGTATTGTATTCCGCTTGGTCGCCCGCATCCGGGAACCGATTCGGGATCATTCCTTCCGATATGTATCGCGAAAATTCCACAAGTATTTCCTTTGCGATCTCCGTTCGGCCGGTTGAAAGTGACAATCCGCTCAGAGCGATCATCGTGTCGCGCCCCCAATCTGAAAACCAGGGATATCCGGCAATTACTGTGTGCCCCATCCCGCGCACAACGATGAACTGATCGGCCGCCAGCATCAACTGCTTTGAAAAGTCATCCGCCGCAGCAACCCGCTTTAACAGAGCAGTGCGACGGCTTATTTCCCGATCTTGAAGCTTCTGAGCGGGCTCGGTTGTTTGCTCGTCGAGGGAAACAACGACGTCGGCGCTTTCTGCGAGATCGAACCGCATAAGGAATGGCTGAAATAGGTCTTCCGAATAGTCGAAGCCGCGTTCCTTTTCGATCGAGTACTCAAAATTCTTGTACCAGTATCCAGTGGCTTCGACATTGGAGGCGTTATGGTGGAAGTGGAGTCGCGGAAGGCCATTGAACGGATGGACCGAAACACAGCCATCGGCGACATCGAAGTGCGTGTCGATTGTCGGGCTCTCGTGCTGCAAGTGGTGATAATCGACGAACGACAATAGCGGTCTGAGTTCCAGTTCAACGCGGTCGTTGGAGCGCGAAATTGACCAGCGGCAGACCGTTGAATTCTTACCGTGAACCATAAAAATCTTCTTTTCGATCTCGATATCGCGGATAGTGTATGTCCAGACCGGAAATGGGTCGAGCCGGAACCCTGTAAGGAATTCATATCCGCGAGGGAAAACAGAATCCTGAAACTGGTTCGATGAAAGATCGAATCGTTCTCCGTCAATTAAAACCGTTTCCTCGAACTTCGAAAGCAGAGTAAGGCGACCGAGCGGCGGCCGCGTTGCACCCGTCAAGAGGCCGTGATATCGACGAGTGTGCGTTCCGGATACAGTTCCGCAGGCAAATCCTCCAATTCCATTTGTTTCAAGCCATTCGCGGCGGGTGGCCTCGTCAAAATCTGTGCATATTCGAGAATCTAAGTTGATCATATAAACTTGCAGTTACTGGGCGGCATTTTCCGACTTCATCGAACTGGCGCGATCTGCCTATAAAGTTCTTGGGTCTTGTCGATCATCTGCTGAAGTGAAAACGTCTCCACCGCCCTTGTCTGTAGATCGGCGGCCAGATGTTCACGTTGCATTGGGTCGCTTATTAGTTCGCAGATCCTTTGAGCGAGTCTATCCGGTCGATTTATCGCGACAAGCAACTCGCTGCCGCCGAATAGTTCTCTGGCGCCGTCTGTTGCCGTGGCGACGACCGGCGTGCCGTTCGACATCGCTTCCAGCATCGCCAAGCCGAAACTTTCGGAATGCGACGGAGAAACGAATATATCGAGGGCCGCAATGAGCGGCCCCGTATCATTGAGCCAGTCGAGCCAGACATATCTTTCGTCAAGCTCGTAGATCCGGACGAGACGTTTAAGTTCGCGGAGGTATTTGCCGTCTGCAGAATTATCCACCCCAGCCACGACAAACCGGGCCTCGGGGAACCTCGCAGCAATTTCCTTTGAGGCCTCCACGAAGTCCGTGTGCCCCTTTAATAGGGTAAGTTCACCGACCGTACCGATAACTGGCGCATCGATCGGAATGTTATGCAAATTACGAAATTGCTCCCCGTGGCTTCGTCGTTCGCTGTGAGACCATTCACGGGCGTCAATACCGTTCTGTATCCGCGCGATCTTGTCCGGCGGAAAGACCTTCATGAGCGACGTTTCGACTCCCGCCGATACCGCAATTGCCCTGACTAGATTTCGGAGAGCGAATCTGTTGAATGGTTTTAGTGGAAATACAACGTGACGAGTGAGAATAAATCTCGCGTTCTTGGCAAGAATGCAGGCGAGACTTGCCGGTACATAGTCGCGTGCGACGTGTGCATGGGCGATCTCGACCTCATTGTCCTTTAAGAAATCCGCGATACGTTTCGCGCTAAATACGCCGAAGGAATTTCTGATCGACACGTGCAGAATATTTTCGCTCGGCAGGAAGTCCAAACGGTCTTGCCACTCATTCGTTGGCCTGAGCGCTGCAAAAACATCGTGCCCGCGTTCATGAAGGCCCTGGCAAAGATCTTTAAAGTGGCGCTCGCCGCCGCCGAAGTGCCTTGCTGAGGAAATTTGCAGGATCCGCATTGTTTGTTAATTGTTGATCGGAATTACGAATTGGTCAATCGATTGACCCATTGTCGCATTTCCAACTCAAACTGTACGGGTGTCCCACCAATCTCACAGCGGCATAGGCGATCCACGCTAAAAAAAAGGCACGCATCCGGAGACGCGTGCCTTGGAAGGTTTTTCTCGTGAGAGAAAAACTAAAATTGGAATCGTGCAGCAAACTGGATCTGACGTTCGCGATAAAGCGTACTGTCTGTTCCGGTCACCGTTCCGAATGCATTATTAAACGTCAAGGTTGTGGCCGATGACGCACGATTATACATCGTCTCGTTTACACGAAAAACGTGCGTACGGTTTACGATATTGAATGCCTCGGCGAGCAGCTCGAGATTCATTGTCTCGGTCACCCGGAAACGCTTCGATAGTCGCGCATCGATATTCTGAAGACTTGGCAATCTAAAGTTGTTTCGTCCTAGGATAGGCACGTGGTTTCCACCAAACGTACGATTTAGGCTAGTACCCGAAACAGTTCCGTCGTGCGGCGCTCCTGAGTAATGGGTAAAGATCGGCGAAATCGACCAGCCGTTCAGCAGGTAATTCCCGAACGACGACTTGCTTCCCTTGTAGAGTTCCGGGGCCCAAACAACACTCGCTACAAATTTGTGACGACGATCAAAATTGCTCGTTCCGACGTCAAAACTTCCGTCCAGTATATCGTACGGGCTATTGGCTTGCGTGAACGTAGCCGAATTTTGATCCGTGTCCGTTGACTTCGAGAGAGTATAGCTCGTCTGGAACTGAAGGCCGTCAGTAAATCGACGATTCAGTTGAAGTACGAGCGCGTTGTATTGCGACTTTACAGTGCTCTGAATTCGTGTCCTGGCTTGGTTTCCGATTGACGGAAAGCGCCGATATTCATTAAGCGAAAAGCTCTGTCCATCGAGCGGGCCGCCACTCATTGTAAAGGTCCTTACGACTCCCGTTCGCTCATTGTTCAAATCAAAGAAGGTCGGCAGATTTCGTCCCAGGCTTCCGATAAATGAAGCAGAAACGACAGTATTCTTGAAGAGCTGGTGCTCAAGGATCACGTCATACTGATGGATCTTCGGCGACTCAAAATCCTTCGAAAAGAATTGAATAGCAGAGCCGACGGTTCCCACCGCACTCGAAGGAAGTACATTCGGGAAAACGGGCGCTTCAGGGTCATTAGCACTTAACGAGATCTGCGCCTGGCCACCCGGGTTGCCGGTATTGATCAGTGCATTGTACATTGTCGAGCTCTGCACCCGTCCAAAGTAAATACCGTAACCGCCGCGAACACTTGTGCGGCCGTCACCGAACAGGTCGTAAGCGACACCGATACGCGGTCCAAAGTTATTAGTGTCGTTTGGCATGGACGATGTGGCCTCGGCGATCGTGCGGCCATCGTACGGGATCACTTCGGTGCTGGAATTCGCGAGCTGCGGTTCCGGAAAATCAAGAAGCTCGTACCGAAGCCCAAGATTTACAGTTAACCGCGGCGTAATGCGAAAATCGTCTTGAGCAAAGAAGTTGTAATCCCTTGTTGAAAGTTTCAGTCCGCGAAGCCCGAGACCCTGTGAAAACTGGCCGGTATAGCAATGGCCAACTGTCAAAGTTCCAGACGCACATAGTGTGGCAGCCGGGAGCCCGTCGCGGAAATTAACATAGTCAATTATGAAATTATTTACGTTGTTATACGAATACGATCCGGCGCCGCGAAAAAGGTTCTCAATGTCGTCAGAAACGAAATTGATGTCACCGCCAAACTTAAAGGTGTGACGACCGCTGACCCAGCTCACGGTATCTGCGAACTGCCATCGCCGCTCATCCGGGAAAGAGACGCGATCGAGAAAGTTAGGTGTGCCGAACTCAAATCCGTTCGTGATGAACACGCCCGGCGATCGGGTCCCGCCCAGAGCAGTTGTAGGTTCGCCCGGCAGCGGTTCGGAACTGAACTGAGATTCGAAATCGCGGCCGTACTGGAAACGAAATTCGTTCAGGATGTTCGAGGAAAGCGTCGATTGAAGCCGTCCATTCACCGAATCGACTTCGACGAAATCATCACCAAAGTTCGAACGTGCTCGCTGAACTACCGGCTGTGTCTGAACGCCATTCGGCGATTCCCAGCGCATGCGGTTGTAGCTAATGCTGAAAACATTGTCGTCGTTTATCTGCCAATCGAGTTTTGGCAGAAAAAGCGTCTGGTCGCCCTTACGCGGATTTAATCCTGCAAGTGACGCAAGAAACCCGATCGAATTGTCGATCTGCGCACCTGTTAATCCGCGGCTCAATAGCAGCGTGCGGTTAGGTGTGCTTAGGAAATTTTGCTGCTGGAACGTCGAGACTGCCGGAAAATTTCTCTTCTGTTGGTCATAGCTGAAGAAAAAGAACAATCTATCCTTCAAAATCGGGCCGCCGACCGCTCCACCCCATTGCTGGCGAAGATCGGGCGGATTAATACCAACGAGCGTCGTGCTGCCGTTCGGCTGAAGTACCGGAAGAAACGAAAGTGGATTGCGGGCACCGTTTCGGCTATTGCGGTTGTAATAAAATAAATCACCGTGAAACTCGTTTGTTCCACTTTTGGTAACAGCATTCACCACGCCACCCGCTGAACGTCCGTATTCGGCTGAGTAGTTCGAGGTGTTTACCTGAAATTCCCGGATCGCCGCCTGGCTGATCACGTAATTGATACGTGTGCGGCCGCGTTCTTCAGAGAAGAATGCCTGGTTGTTGTCGCCGCCGTCGATCGTATTGTTGTTGAGAAGGCCGGAGATGCCGCGAAAGCTAATAAGACCGAAGGTGCCATCCGGGACGGTTCCCGGCGTAAGCAGAGCGAAGTTCGACCAACGTCGGCCATTGATAGGCAGCTCATTGATCGAGGTCTGGTTGATGTTCACCGCGTTCGCGTTATCGTTTGTGTTTATTACGGGCGCTTCGGCAGTTACTTCGACCTCAGCAGTCGCTCCA
Organism: Pyrinomonadaceae bacterium; assembly: GCA_049679665.1. GTDB lineage: Bacteria > Acidobacteriota > Blastocatellia > Pyrinomonadales > Pyrinomonadaceae > OLB17. The sequence continues at coordinate 70,421 of JBAUGL010000076.1, forward strand.
CCAACGCTTAATGTTATATCTACGGTTGTCGCCTGCCCAACTTCGACAATAATATTGTCTGCGCTGGTTGTCGCGAATCCAGCGTTCGCAACCTCTATCCGATACATGCCGGGCTGTAGACTCGTCACGCGGTACCCGCCGTCGGAGTTGGTCATTGTGCTCGTAGAGCTGTTAGTACCTGTGTTTGTTACGGTTACGTTCGCATTGGGCACAACGGCTCCTTGCGGATCAATAACCTTGCCGGTCAGGCCGCCCGTTACGGTAGACTGCGCAATTACTTGTCCAAACCCAAGTACCAAACTAATAACGATCGTCGCCAGTAATTTGATTGAATAGTTGTTTCTCATGTGTTCTTTTTCTAGACCTCGATAATATCGGTTTTCTATACCGGCTAATTATTAACCGTTGTGTAACACCAAAATCTTGATTTTTGGATTTATTTTTAACTTTTTGGATTTTGTTTGACCCAAGCGTTCATCCTTTCCGCGGCCGCATTCAGTACGTTCCTATGCCCTCTAGGCTTAAGTGCTTCGTTTACACAGCCTTACCAAGATTTCAATAAAATGGCAATGTATTTGGGGGACGAACCGCCTGCCCCGGTCGAAATAATCCTCTATATATTATGCAAATTGAGTACCTTGTGCCATTTGAATCGGAGTCGGTCAAATATCGCGGGAAGAGTTAAAATCGCGGGCAACTTTATACCGCTTTGATACGTTTAATTATCAACCGGGACGAGATCGATAGTTCTACGAACCCGGAACGGAGGATGTTATTTGTAAGGTAAATTGTTACAAAATAAAGACTAATCCAGGCGCGGGTATAAAGTATATTAAATTCAATTATTTGCAGTACACCTGGTACTTGACTTTAAGGTAATTCTCGTTTAGATTAGTCGGCATAAAATCGACTGTTTTAAGTGGTCAAGGTATTTGAAAGCTATCACAGATCGGGAAAGGGGGAAAACAAATGTCAGAAGTAGATTATTCTTCATCATCATATAAAACACCGCCGCAACACAGAATTCTTGCGAATATGCCCGTTCAGGCAAGTTGGGTCGACGCCGAAACCGGAAAAATGGTTTTCGTCGACGGAATGACAGAAAATGTCGGCGAATCGAGCGCTTTGGTCAATTTGGAAGTCTTGCCCCCCGTTGGGTGTGCAGTGAAATTGAAGATATTGGACGAAGATAAAGCGATCATAGAAGTATCGACGCAGGTAATCAGGGTCGAACGAGATCCAAGCAAACCGCTTGCCGCTCTCACAGTATTAGAGAACGTCAAGAAGTGGAAAACCATCGCGCTTGCGGCTGCGCAGAAATGGATGCAGAGGCATTGGCAGCTGAATTACGAAGAAGAGTGGGTTAATTAACAGATCGTCCATATATCTTAATTTTCGGCGGGGATTATTATTCTCCGCCTTTTCTTTGACTACCGGCCGCATAATAGCCCACTCTAGCCAACGAGTTAGGCCGTTTGGGCATCAATTACTCGAATGAAAACGAGCGCTTTTATATTTTTCTTATTGATGTTTTCGCTGACGGCCGGAGCTCAGGAGGCGCCGCTTTCCCAAACCGAATATGTAAAACTTCTTTACTCTCTACAAAAGGATCCTGCTCGAAAGCCTGAATTGGTCGAAGCACTTCGGGTACGAGGCATAGCGTTCACCCTAACGGATGGTATCCGCGGCCTTACGCGTTCAAAGGGCAGAAATGACGACGATCTTCAGCGTGCGCTCGAAGAAGCTGAGCGACGGCGTTTGAACCCGGCATCCTCGCAGCTGCCGTCAAAGGCTGAAGCCCTCGAATTATTAGAATCGACAAGAAAGAATACTCTCAGTGCGACCGATGGGATGCCCGACTTCGTCGTTAAACAACAGATACAACGGTCTGCGGCCTACGCGGGAACGAATAATTTTCGTAATCTTGACCGTCTGGTGGTCGCTGTCAGTTACAGATCAACGGGTCAGGAGGATTATCGGGTCCTTTCCGTAAATGGGGTGATCCAGCAAGATCAGAGCTCAAGACCATCTTATCAGGAAGTCGGGGGCACGAGCTCAACGGGAGAGTTTGTTACCATGCTGTCAACAGTATTCAAACCTGAAAGCGCAACAAATTTTCAGATCATTGATACAGATGTCTTGCGCGGGCGCAAGGCCGTGGTATTCGGTTTTTCCATCAGTCGCGACCGTGCAAAACAGCTGATCACGTCAACCGGCCTATCGACGAGATCGACGATCACCGGAATGAAAGGCAGGCTCTGGATAGATCGCAATGATCGGCGCGTATTGCGTATCGACAGCGAAGCGACCGAGATACCGGAAAATTTTCCGATCCGAACGGCTAAGAGGGTTATCGATTATGATTGGACGACGATCAACGAAGAAAAATACCTATTGCCTGCATTGTCGGATGTGAGGCTGACCTTTCGTGAAAAAAGCGAAATATTTGAAACGCGAAACCTGATCCGGTTCAAAGAATACCAGAAGTACGGGACGGACGTTATCGTGCTCGACGAAGATACGGAACCGGTGCCGGAAGAGACCCCCGAGCCAGCGAAAGACGTTATTTTGCCTATTGATTGAATGAGAAGTACGCTATCGCGGCAGGCACGATAAGCCAGAGAAGTCCTTTGATCAGGAAAAACAGGAACGCTGCGAAACCGAACTTCTTCGTCCATTTCAAGGCCGGGCACTTCTTTTTCGGCGATCCTTCTAAGTCCATTGAAACCTAAGATAACGGTTCTAAACTTACTTTTCAACACGCAAAAGATCAGTTTGGCTAAATAATGAGAAAAGTATTTCTAAGATTTGCTGTCGCTGCATTTTCATTTATCGTTCTTGCAGTCGCAGCAACAGCGCAAATCGCTGCCCCGAAAGAAGAAAATAAACGCGAGGCTGACTTGGTAGAAATAATTAAACTTAGTAAATCGATAAAACTAGACGTGCGGTATGCGACCGCTGACAACTTCATCGGCAAACAGGTCTATCCGGAGGCGCGCGTTTTTCTTCAGCGGCCTGCTGCCGAAGCCGTCGTTCGGGTTCACAAGCGATTAAAAAAGCGTGGGCTTGGTCTCGTGATCTTTGATGGTTATCGCCCATGGGCCATAACGAAACTGTTCTGGGAGGTGACGTCGCCCGAGCAGCGAAAGTTTGTTGCGGATCCAGCAACTGGTTCGAAACACAATCGCGGATGCGCAGTTGATCTAAGCATCTACGACCGTGAGACTGGAAGCATTTTGCCGATGCCCTCAGGTTATGACGAATTTACGGAACGCGCGTCGCCGGACTATCCCGGCGGTACTGTTGAGGAGCGTGATAACCGCGACCTGCTTCGAAATTTAATGGAAGCGGAAGGGTTTACGGTAAACCCCAATGAATGGTGGCACTTCGACTACAAAAACTGGCAAGACTATCGGATCTACGACATAGCCTTTTCAGAAATTGTTAGAAAACCCAAGCAGAAGGATTAGCATGCGGGCCAGCATACGCCAGCTGCCGCTGCTTGTTCCTAATTCGCGTCATTCCGCTTTTGGCGGCGCTTCTTTCGCCATTCCGGCTTCGATCTGCAGAACAACTTTCACACTGTCACCGATTGCGGGGATCCCGGTAGGCAGGTTGTTGCCGTAATTTACCCCGAAATCCCGACGGTTGATAGTGGTCTCGGCCTGAATGCCCATCTTGCCGCCCGATCGTTCGGATGCAGGCAGCCAGCCGGCGATCTGAAAAGGAAATTCGATATGTTTTGTTACGCCGCGCATCGACAAGTCGCCGGTAACAATCCAACTTTTACCTTTCTTTTCAACTTTTGTGCTTTTAAAGCTTAGATCAGGGTACTTCTCGACATCGAAGAAATCCGCGGTTCGGAGATGCCTATCTCGCCCGGCGACGCCCGTATCGACACTCGTTGCCTTCGCGGTGAATTCGACCATGGAGTTCGAAATATTTTTGGCATCGAAATTCACGCTGCCGGTAAAATCGCGAAAGTATCCGGGAACTTCGATCAAACCCATGTGGCTGACCTTAAACCCTATAAAGCTGTGTGCTTTGTCAAAGCTATACACACCCGAATCGCCGGTCTTTTTCACATCGCTCGGTGTGATGAATCGCTCAGCAAACGAATTATTTACGGCTTTGGTGCCGGTGTCGGAAAGCACAACGAACGCGATCACCGCGATTGCAGCTGCGTAGAAAGTCCGTTTCATATGATAGGTCTCCTTTTAATCGCCCAATTGAACGATTCTTTTTCGAATTTGGTGTAATTTAAATTATCTTGCAAATAGGCTTTGATGCAAGTTTACAGGAATTGGTTCATCCGCGGGCTGAACCCGATCGGCTTTCTGCTAGTATTGTATTATTTATGAATAGACCTGAAATAAACGAATACGATCCGTACTACGAATCATATGTTTCACTCGTTCCGGAAGGCGATATTGTTGGGGTGATGGACGATCAGACGTCTAGACTCAATGATGTTTTTGCGGAGCTGCCTCAGGAATTCGGGACATATCGGTACGCTGAGGGTAAGTGGACAGTCAAGGAGGTCATAAGCCATCTGATCGACGGCGAAAGAATGTTTGCTTACAGGGTCTTTCGGATTGCACGCGGTGACAAAACCCCGATCGAGGGATTTGAACAGGACGGATATATCGAGAATTCTCACGCTAATAATCGGAGTTTTGCGGAACTTCTCCGCGAATTTGAACTGCTCAGAAACGCGAACACAATGTTTTTCAAGAACCTGCATGATGAGGATTGGGTTCGCATCGGAACCGCGAATGAACGCGAGATCTCGGTGCGAGCGCTAGCGTACATTATGGCAGGACACGTCCGGCATCATATCGAGATATTGAAAACACGCTATCTCGCGCAATGAAATACGATGTCGCGATTATCGGCGGCGGCGCCGCGGGGTTGCTTTGCGCGATCGAAGCTGGGAAACGGGGCCGAAAAACGGTCGTGATCGAACACAATGCCGAGGTTGGAAGAAAGATTTTGATCTCGGGGGGAGGTCGCTGCAATTTCACCAATATTCATACGCGTCCGGAGAATTTTATCTCCCAAAACCCGCATTTCTGCAAATCTGCACTTGCTCGATATACACCGCAGGATTTCGTCAGCCTCGTCAAAAAACACAATATCCGCTTTTACGAAAAGAAACTTGGCCAGCTATTTTGCCGAGAAAGCGCACGGCTGATCGTCGAAATGCTTCTTGAGGAGGCCTCAAACGCTGGTGTAGAAGTTAGTACCAGCACGTTTGTATCCTCCATTCAACGCGGCGAGGGGTTCAGGGTCGAAACCAACCGCGGCGAAGTTATCTGTGAAAAGCTCGTAATTGCTTGCGGCGGCCTTTCGTTCCCCAAGATCGGAGCGAGTGATCTCGGATATAGGGTCGCGCGTCAGTTTGGCCTTGAGGTCGTAGGAACTCGCCCATCTTTAGTGGCACTCGTTTTCGCGAACGGGCTAAGAATGAAGGAGCTCGCTGGGATCTCCATTGATTCGGCGGTTTCCAGTGGCGAACGTGCGTTTCGAGAAAACATCCTGTTCACACATCGGGGATTATCGGGCCCGGCTATTCTGCAAATATCCAACTATTGGGAAAATGGGAGATGTGTGGAAATAGATCTACTGCCCGATATCGATTTTTCGGCGATGCTGAATGCAGAACGCGGCAGCCGGCGGCAACTCGATAATTTCCTGGGACGTTTTTTGCCAAATCGATTTATTGAGGACTTTATACCGAAAACTCTTGGATCTAAACCGATCGATCAAATCAGCAATAAGGAGATCGCGATCGTCGTTGACCTGTTGCATCGGTGGACCGTCAGTTTTGATGATACTGAAGGTTACGGACGAGCGGAGGTGACAATTGGCGGAGTATCGACTAATGAACTGTCGTCTCAAACAATGGAGTCAAGAAAGTCGCCAGGGCTCTATTTTATCGGGGAGATCGTGGATGTAACCGGGTGGCTCGGCGGCTATAATTTTCAATGGGCGTGGGCTTCGGGCTTCGCTGCTGGAAACGCCGTCTAGAACCGTAAATTCATCGACGACAAGAAAGGAGGGAGACGTCTCCCACACCGTCTCCCTCTGTTTTCGTGCCGACTACGTGGAGTAGACGGCCACGAAACTATAATATCGATGTCATCCTGCGCAAATCATTGCCGTAACATATGTTACGCACGCTTCGCAATCAAATTTAACCGCGATCACATTCTTTAAGAGGATGAACCAAACGTGTCGAATCTGACATAATTTAACATCTTTGTCAAGAAAAAAATTCTACAGAATCCGTGTCCGATATAGGCCGTGGAATCGATGGGTTTTGTTTCGATCTACGCTGCCTCTTTTTGTAACTGTTAGTTCCGCGAAGAGATCGGAAAGTTATGCTCATTTGCTGGATTCGAACTGCCAGATAAGTTGGCGTTTCTTAGGTTAGCAAGCCGCCGTTCAGCCTTTTTAATGTGGGTGCGGGTTCGTTGGGCCATTTGCTGCAAAAGATCTCGCCCTTCGATCATCTCCGACCGAACTTTCTCTCTTAATACGAACAGTTCAGACAATTCAAGGATAAGTTTTTCTTGGCGAATAACACTAAGGCGACTACGTATCTGGGAAATCTGCCGGATCGCGCGGACGAGTTCATCTCCTGTTGAATCACCCTTTATAAGATCCGGGCTGTCTCTATAATCTTCAACAAGCTTATTTAGCAACTCTTGGTCACCGGCGGAGTATGCATCATTTAACCTCGCCATAAGGCCGTGACGACGCTCGCGCTCTTCGGCGTCGAGGGCAAGATCAGGGTGGATCATACGGGCGAGATTATGGTACGTCTTTCTTGCTTCGGCCGTCGGCTGCCATTTGAAGGTGCATCCCTCCCAATTCTCACCCTCGGTTTGTGCTCCCGATTCCTCGGCGCGTCTTCGTGCTTCGTCCGCATGCCATTTGATCTCTTCATCGTCCGGATTCAGCCGATCCTCTTCCTCAGCGATCCTGGCGTCGATCTCGTCCAGCTCAGCGTAGAGCCGGCCGACTTCCATAGTGTAATTCGCCTCGAACTGTTCGAGTTCGGCCCGCAGGTCCGCCATCGCCTCCTCGTTATCGGCAACGCGATCCTTGAATCTCTCAAGGAGACGCCGTTTTCTCTCCAATTCGATTTCTTCAGGGGCAAGGGCTTTCATCGTCGGCTCTGGGTCAAGAATAAAGGTTCATCGAGCGTGTCAGAACGGCGATCGGATCCTCTACGTTCAACGCCTCGCGAACATAAAACGGTTCGCCCGCCGCAGTTCCGATGAGTGACCCAAAATAGCGCGATCGATTTTCCAGTTCGCTCAGGAAGTCTTTGTTCGTCAAACGCGTTTCCGGCTCTTCAGAAGCAGGATCAAAAAACTGCGACGAATGGGCCCTGATCGCTTTCATCTTTTCATCAACATAGGGGGCGATATCAACGATAAAAGATGGCGATACGTTTCGCGAAAACACATTGTGGGCGACGATCGGAACCTTGATACTGTTTCCAGGGCCGTCTTCGTCATAACGTCTCATGCTGGCTAACCTTGTGGATTCGCGAACAAGTTGGGCGATATGGTTATGATCCGGATGCGGATCTCCTTCCTGATGCGTAAATACTACCTTCGGTTTCAATCTCCGCAATACGCGGACGAGTTTTGTTCGCGACTCATCATCCACAAAGACGTGTCCGTCGGACAATCCGAGGTTTTCGCGGGTGTCAAGCTTCAATATTCGTGCTGCCGTTTCGGCTTCCTTCGCACGACCTTCGACGGTGCCGCGCGTGCCCATTTCGCCAGCCGTCACATCCAATGCGCCCGTTCTGTAGCCCAGGTCTTTCACACGCAGGATCGTTCCGCCGACCGTGAGCTCGACATCGTCCGGATGCGCAAAAACCGCCAAAACGTCAACTTCCATACTAAAAATCCTCGGTCAATTTTGTTAAAGTTTAATTGCATTTGCGACCAAGCTGCAAATTTGAAAACAAATATGGATTTCGTTGTTCTTGGATCGGGGACGTCTGTACCGCATGGTGCAAGGAGCAGCTCAGGTTATTGGATTGAGACGCCTGCGGGCTCACTTTTGCTGGATTGTTCCGCCTCGGCAATTCATCGAATGGCGCAAGAGGGTCTCGACTGGCCCCGGCTGGACGCTATATGGATCTCGCATTTTCACCTTGATCATTGTGGCGGACTGGCTCCATTCCTGTTCGGAACAAAATATGCGCCTGAAATGCAACGTCGGACTCAACCGCTTACGATCTTTGGCGCGCCGGGAATTCGGAAATTGATCGAGAACTTCGACAACGCTCACAACTATCGGCTCATGCAGCAACCATTTCCCATCTACATCACAGAGGTCGACACTCTGGAAAAGTTTAGTATCTTGCCGGATCTGGAGGCTTCCACATTTTCAACGCCACATACTGAAGAGAGCCATGCCATTCATTTGACCAACGGACTCGGGAAAGCAATGGTTTATTCGGGAGACACGGGATTCAGCAAACCCCTTGCGGAGTTTGCCAAGAACTGTGATCTGTTTGTTTTGGAGTGTTCGTTCGTGAAGGACAAGCCGGTAAACACTCACCTTGAGCTAGCCGAAGCGATATTTCTGGTTCGTTTTGCCGACCCGAAAAGAGCCGTCCTAACACACTTTTATCCGGAATGGGACGCGGTTGACTTTTCAACGGAGGTTTCCCGATTCTCACCAAAATGCGATGTAATCGAGGCAACCGACGGTTTGGGGATATCCTTATGATTAACCCGTAACTGACCTTTTCGCCATCATTTTGAGCTCCGATGGCATCCACTCTTCCAGCACTCTATCCGTTGCACCCGTAATGCCCTTCTGCCGGTTGCGCCAATCCTTCGACGGATCATCCTCTCGACCGGATTGCTTTGGGTAATTCTCGACCTGTTCAAGGCTGATGATGATGCCGTGGGCAATTTCGTTCCAGTCTTCCATTTGAATGCCGCGAAGCACGACTGGCAATCCGGCTGTCCAGTCTTCTTCCGGGACGATATTGTCGTACTCGGGAATAGTCAACTGAGCGGCCGACGGAAATGCTCCTCCGCTGAATTCACCGACGATCTGCGCCTTTACATCGTCGTACGAGGCGTTTGGGTTGATCAAGCGCAATTCCAGAGCACGTCGAAAAATATCGGAAACTGTACTTTTGCTGGTCATTATCTTGATTCACAGACTATCATAGAAAGTGTATATCCTCACGCACGGCAATTACCGCTCTTCGTGTAAATTGGCGAATGCGTGACGGTGGCAGCGGATCTTCGGCTAAACTCGCGGCAACGATTCATGGGTTTTTTGTCGTCTGAACAACGGTCCCGGGCGCTTTGGAGTCTATCAAATGATAAAAGGCTTTCTATTATTTGTGGTCATAATTTTCGTCGCATCGTCGGCATTTGCTCAGAATGAACAGGCACCGATCATCGAACGAGACATCGACTTTAAGAATTGGATATATAAATCGGTTCGAAGCGATGAAGATGTAAATCTGAGGAAGTTTGCAATCGGGAAAAAATTCGTGATGGTGGTATATTTCGCACCTTGGTGCCCGAATTGGAAACACGATGCTGCCTTTGTTCAGGGCCTGTACGAAAAGTACTCACCGAACGGGTTTGAGGTGATCGGTGTTGGCGAGTACGACCCGATAGCTGCAATGAAGGCGCACCTGGACGCGTACAAGATCACCTTCCCGGTCGTTTACGAATCCGTGCTTCGGACGGATAAACAGAAGACACTTCACTACGGATACCGAAAAAAAACAGGCGACACCCGAAACTGGGGGTCACCGTGGTACATTTTTCTCGATCCTTCGAGATTCGAACGCGGCGAGTTGCTTGTTAGCAGAACTTCGATCGTCAATGGCGAGTTGATCAAGGAGGACGCCGAGACTTTCATCCGCGGAAAATTGGGCCTCTCAACAGAACCGGTCGAGATCGCGGACAGACGTCCGATCGAACCGTGATCGACCGAAGAGCCATCCGCCACGCTTTTCAAGCCTTGATTCAGGCTACGGCATGGCGGCAAGCGCATCCGAAAGCTTTTCGACGACCATGATCAGCGGCTGGCCCGAAGCGGTAAACTTGCCTGAAAAAGCTGCGTCTTCAGATCGAGCTGTTAGATCTGCGATCCCGCCTATTTGCGGTATGAACTTCTTAAGAGCGTTTTTTGTGCGAAATTCGACCTCAAGCGCCGCAAGGCCTGCCCTAAGGTTTCGAATTGCCTGAATGACCGATTTTTTGTTCAATTCATTCTGATCCAATGTCGCCTTTGCGACCTTTTTTGTTTTCGCCTCCTTATCGATCGCTTCGATGCCGCTTGCAACACCGCCGAGAACAAATATGAATTTAGTAACATTTTTGATCTGTATTGATACTTTATCAGCGCCCATTTTCAATTCGGTGGCGGGTGATACATTCGATGTAACGACCACCGGTTTTGGCCTAACGATTTTCCGGCGTTGAGCGTCGGCCGTGCCGACAAAGAAACCTACGACCGCGGCCGTAAGGACGATACATTTTATAAAGTTCATAATTCCACCCATTCTGTTCAAATTCCAATAAAAATTCTATCATAAATCCGATGATTGATCGGAGATTGGAGGTTCAACGACTTGGCAGGTTCGATTATGCGCGCGGCCTCGAATTGCAGGCAGAGCTTGAATCCCGGGTCATTAAAGACCGCTCGTGCGAGTATCTCATACTACTTGAACACCCCCACACCTTCACGCTCGGACGGCGCTCGTCTGGCGGCGTACTAGCGACAGCCGAAACACTTAAGGCACTCGGCATCGATGTTTATGAGATAAACCGCGGCGGCCGAGTAACTTACCACGGCATCGGACAGATCGTCGGATACCCGGTAATCAGCCTTTCGCCTGACCGCGAAGACGTCCATAGGTATGTTCGCGATCTTGAGGAGGTCTTGATCCGGACCATGGCTGATTTCGACATAGACTCGTTTCGAATTAAGGGCCTCACCGGCGTGCACACAAACGAAGGCAAAGTTGCGGCGATTGGTGTTCATATCAAGCGATGGGTCACGACACATGGTTTCGCGCTCAATGTCAGCACAGACCTCAGTTATTACAACTGGATAATCGCTTGCGAAGGTGAGCCCGTAACTACGATGGAACGACTGTTAGGGCATGAGATCGATCTTGCGGTGGTAGAAAGCCGGATTATCGAGAATTTTGTTGAGGTCTTCGGTTTTGAATTTGTCGCGGGTAACGGCCAGAATGGCATTTCCGTAGCGTAGACGGCAGCGACCAAGGAATATTACTTATGAAAAATACAAAGTTAATTGCAGCAGCCCTACTTTCAACGGCGTTGGCTACGGCTTGCGGCTCTTCCCCCAACGTGAATCAGGCAAGCGGAACAAATGCTGTACCCAAGCCGGGAGCGTCACCATTGACCAGTTCAGGCGCCCCGCAAAAGATCAAAGATCTGATGTCGGAGCGCGGCGAGCAAGATTCTGCTTCGCCAATACTAAAGATCGCTGTCCCTGCGGCCGGGTCGGTCGTCGCAAGTTCGACCGTAAAAGTACAGTTAGATATCGCCGGCGATCTTAAAGGCTATGAGCCACATATGGACCCGGAAACGAAGGCCGGCAATCATATTCATATAATTCTTGATAATCAGCCTTACGAAGCCTATTACAACCTCGATCAGGAGTTCGAATTAAGAAACGTTGCAGATGGTGAGCACGTTCTTCGAGTTTTTCCGTCCAGGCCGTGGCACGAAAGCTATAAGAATGAGGGCGCTTTTCAGATGGTAAAGTTTGTCGTAAAAAATGGCGGCTCCGATCCGACAAAGCCTGCGACTACCAACAACGGCCAACAGATGTCGAATGCCAATTCGACGAACACGCGTGCGGCATCGACGCCCGAGGGCAAGGATATGCAGTCCAGTTCGATAGAAGTGCTCGATCCCAAATTGCCCCTGCTCACTTACAGCCGCCCTAAGGGTAACTATACGGGATCAGACGCGGACGCGATCATGATCGATTTTTGGTTGATCAACGCAAAACTTACTGGAGACGGAGGCCAATATCGCGTCCGTTATTCGGTCGACGGTGGGCCGTTTGAAATCATTGATAAATGGGGTCCGGTCTGGCTCTCCGGCTGGACGCCTGGAAATCACAGCGTCAAACTCGAACTCATCGATGCAAACGGCAATCTTGTAGTCAACGGTAGCTACAATTCGACAACCCGTGATATAAACATTGTGAAATAAATCTAAACGGGTTAGTACCTTTTCGCCGTGTATATCTGAGGCAGACGCCCAAGGCTGCAGACAGGGTATTCGCTCGTTTTACAGTAAAATTCATTGGAGCAAATTTATGCGACGCGAAACTACCTCGTGGTTCAGCCACAGTCTCGGAATGGAAATGCCGCTCGTAGCTTATGGCCACGCCGGCTACCCATTACTGATGTTCCCGACGGCTGCTGCGGATTATCTTGAATATGAACGGTTCTATTTGGTCGACGCGATCAAGGAATTCATAGAGCGGGGCCTGATACGAGCATATTCGATCAATTCGGTTAACAAGTACAGTCTATTGAACAGAGAATCTCACCCCGGCTGGAAGGTTGAAATGCTTTCACGATACGACAGTTATATTATGGATGAGGTTCTGCCTTTGATCCGTAACGAGTGCGGCCCGGAGGCCAAGCCGCTGACAACCGGGGCGTCACTTGGAGCGTTTCTCGCGGCCAACACATATTTCAAGCATTCGGACCAGTTTCGCGGAACAATAGCGATGAGCGGCAGTTATGATATTTATAACTATCTTGAGAATTACTATGACGAGAATGTCTATTTCAACAATCCGGTAATGTACCTGAAGCATTTGAACGACGATTATCATTTGCCGCGATTGCGGCAGGCCGATTCGATCGTCTTAGTAACCGGACAAGGCTCCTTCGAAGCCCCAGATCGGAGCCGTGAATTCTCGGGGCTGCTTCATTCGAAGGGTATTCCACATCTACTTGAGGTCTGGGGACACGACGTTAACCACGATTGGGTTTGGTGGCGTAAGATGCTGCCGCATTACCTCGGGCGTTTTCTCGGCTGAACCGTCAGCAAACTGAAAAAAGAATGCGATCAGGAAGAAAAGCGTTCCTGATCGCACTTCAAATTCCAATTACAAATCGATTAACCGTCGCCCTTTTTCCCCTTGGGTTTAGTGCCCTGTGGTTTCTCGGCTGGAGTCGGTTCCACTTTCAACGGCGGAGGCGGTGGTGGCTTGACGACCGGCTCGGATTCGGTCGTAACGGGAGGTGAATCCGGCTTCGCCGTCTCGACCGGAACCGCTAAACCTTCCTCTTCGGTGCTTGCCTCTGTCGTGGTTTCACTATCACTTCTCTTAGTTCGTGCCGGAGTATAGGAAGCCCCACTTCGCCTGCTGGCTTGATCGGCTTCTTCGAGTTTCTCGAGTTCCTCGCGTTTATTTCGTTCGATTAGCGCCTTCATATCAGACGGAATCGGAGGAGTCTGCGCAAATGATTCTCTTTTTTTATCGCGCATGAACGGAATCATAAATCCATTAAAGTAAGGCACAGCACCGTGACCGCCGGTCATTCCCTTGCCCAATGACTCTTTGCGGAGTGGATTCCCCATCCAGATGCCGGTCGCATATGTTGGGGTGTAACCGATAAACCAGACGTCGGTGTGATCATTCACCGTGCCAGTTTTTCCAGCTAGCGGGTGACCGCCTGCGCTCGCACCGGTAGCCGTCCCCCCGCCCTGAACAACACCGCGCATCATTTCCACCATCGTGAGAGCCACGTATTCACTGGTCACCTTCGAACTTACATTCTCAAATTCTTCAAGCAGGGCTCCGTCACGGTTATAGACCTTACGGATCAAGTGCGGCTGCATTCTGATGCCCTTATTGGGGAACGAAGAATAAGCGGACACCATCTCCAAAAGTGACGCCTCGCTTGCACCGAGTGCGGAGGGCAGACTTGGAGCCATCGGGTTGGTTATCCCGAAGCGCCGAACCATCTGGCCGCCGGATTGAACACCGACCTGCTCAAGTAAGTGAACAGCCGCGATGTTATACGATTTTGCAAGCGCCGTCTTCAATGGCACGTTCCCATGGCTTGTCGAACCATCGTAATTATGCGGCTGCCAGCCGCCTCGCCGAACAGGCGCACCGCTAACGAGCATTTCGGGTGTCATGCCATCCTCGACGGCGGCCGTGTATATAAATGGCTTGTAGCACGACCCGGTTTGTCTGAGTCCCTGTGTCGCGTTATTGAACGCACTGGTATGAAAATCGTAACCGCCGATCATTGTCGCGATCTCGCCATTCTTTGCATTAATGGAAATAATCGCAGCCTGTACCTCAGGAACCTGGCTAAGTTCGACCTCGAGAGTCTGCGTATCAAGATCGACTTTTTTAACAAGGAACTCGGGAAGTAATCCCGGTTTGAGTTCGTCCTTCGGCCGCTTACCGCTTCGCCCCATATTACCGGTGCCAACCACAGCTGAATACCTACCGAACCTTACAGAGGCCGCGTCCTTATTCACATCCACCGAAGTAACCAGTCCTTTGATGTATTCGCCTTCGTCATACTCGTCGCCATACCAATCGGCGTGCTTGAAGTTTGACAAAACTTTTTCGATCTCTTTCGGGTCAGAGATCGGCTGCCCATCAGGGTCCTCGAGTACGTTTTTATATTCCGAACGCCAGCCGCGTCCGCGATCATACGCTCGAAGTCGTTCCCGGATCGTCTTCGCGGCAAGCTTTTGGCCTTCGACATTGATCGTTGTATAAACTTTTAGCCCGCCCTGTGCAACACGCGTCGTATATTTTTCTTCTAGATACTTGCGGATCTCTTCGACCGGGTAATCCCAAGCTGTCGATTTCGGAAGGGATTGGTAATAAGCGGTATCGGCAAGCTTTATAGGCTTTGCCTGCGCTGTATTGGACTCGGCGTCGGTAATATATTCGTATTTGGCCATCTGATCGAGCACTATATCCCGACGTGCCTTCGCCTTTTCCATATTTCGCGTCGGCGAGTACTCTGGTGACTTCGGAATGGCGGCAAGCAGCGCAGACTCTTCAAGACTAAGTTCTTTTAAGGATTTGCCGAAGTAGGTCCTCGAACCCGCCTCGAAGCCATACGCACCCGCGCCGAGAAAAACATAGTTCATATACATCTCGAGGATCTGACGCTTCGTGTAGAACCTCTCGATCTGCAGGGCAACCGCCCATTCGTTGATTTTTCGCGTGTATGTTCGGTCCTTATAGAGAAACAGGTTTT
The DNA here is from genome assembly GCA_049679665.1 of Pyrinomonadaceae bacterium. Classification (GTDB taxonomy): domain Bacteria; phylum Acidobacteriota; class Blastocatellia; order Pyrinomonadales; family Pyrinomonadaceae; genus OLB17. Next base: position 85,716 of record JBAUGL010000076.1, read on the forward strand.
TGGCTAGCTGTTGGGTGATCGTCGATGCCCCCTCCATTTTACCGGTAAACAAGTTTCTTATGACTACGCCTGCAATTCGGTAGGGATCGATCCCTATATGTTCATAAAACCGATTGTCTTCAATGGCAAGGAGGGCGTTCTCGACATTCTTGGGAATATCGGTTTCCTTGATCGGGATCCGCTTTTCGATAGCGAACTCGGCAAGAATGGTTTCGCCGTCATCGGCGTAGATGGTCGTAACTTGCGGCGGCCGGTAAGTTGCAAGTGCCGACACCTCAACAGAATACCTTGAAGTATTCAGATAATATGATGCAAGTACACCGGTAATGCCTCCCGCCGATAGTGCCAGCACCAATGCGATCACGATCCAGACGGCACGGGATACCAACGGGTTTTTACCGTTCAATGATTCTACTTCTTTCGAATTAATGTTTCTGATCTCTTTTGCCACTAGAATGGCCTCCTAATTAACAAACCGACGCATTTTGATGCTGATAACAAACCCGATCGCGATAAACGTGGATAGCATCGCGGACAAACCCGCACTCATTAGCGGAAGCGGAACCCCAATGACCGGAAGAAATCCAAGCGCCATTCCAACGTTTATAAAGATCTGAAATGCCATACCGCATACGATCAACATTATCACGAGCATTCCAGCACGATCGGACGCTTCGCGGGCCCCAGCAATTAGCCGCGAAAGCAAAAGAGCGTACGCAAGCAGCAACGACACGCAGCCGATAAACCCCGTATTTTCCGCGGTTACCGCAAAAATAAAGTCCGTCTGCGGCTCCGGTAAAAATTTGAGTACGCTCTGGGACGTCTCGGAATCGCCTTGGATGCCGGAAAGCCCGCCTTTCCCGACCGTAATTATCGATTGAACGGTGTGGTACCCATAACCCCGCGGGTCCGCGCTCTCAGGATCGACGATCGCCATTATCCTTTCCTGTTGGTAGCGTTTTATCAATCCCGTCTGGACACCAGCTATGTACGCGGTTGGAATAAATATAGCAGCCGCTAACAGCGTTAAAGCAACGTATCTGATCTTTACTGCGGAAAGGAACAGCGCGGCAGCGAGTATAGGGAAATAAGTCATCGCCTGGCCCGCATCTGGTTCAAGCATGATCAATCCGACCGGTCCCCCTAGAATTGCTGCGCCAATAAGTACTTCTTTCAGAGTCAAAAATCCCGATTTACGTGATCCGAAGTACTTGGCAAGCATCAGCACCGTCGGGATCTTTACAAATTCGGAAGGCTGGAACTGCAGATCAATAATCGGTAGTTTGACCCATGCCTGTTGGCCATTAACTTCGACGCCAAGCGGAGTAAGAACCAAGGCTAACAGAAACAATCCGAACCCGTAAAAGAACGGTGCCGACTCAATGATCCGACGATAATCTGTAAACGCGACAACGATAAAGGCAACAAACGCAATACCTAACCCCATTATCTGTTTCGACCAATACGACTCCGCGGGCAGGGCGTTATGTATCTGCCAAATACCGAAGCACGCTATAGCGACGGCAAGTATGGTCGTCAGCCAGTCGAAGTCGCGTAGATCGCGTCGTTCTATAATCGCTACCATATCAATTTGCGGGTCCCGTCACCCTAGCGACCTCGGTCGTTTCTCCGGCCGGTACTAAACCCTTTTTAGCAAGATAGGCATCGTAAACGCCCTTAACGGCGGGAGCCGCATGCCTTCCGCCAAATCCAGAATTCTCGATTAGGGCGATAACGGAGATCTCCGGCTTGAAGGCAGGTGCAAATGAAACAAACCATGCATGGTCCTTATTCGCACCTGTGTCTTTGCCTAGTGCCGCGACCTGTGCCGTTCCTGTTTTTCCCGCAATATCAAAATTCGGGATCCGGATCCCCGCGCCGGTTCCGCCGCCGTTAACAACCGCCCACATCCCCCTTACGACAAGATCGCTTTGCTCCGGTGTCATCTCGATTGTCTTAACAGGCGGCAGTTCGTAAGCAAATCCGGGTCGGTCTGCTACATAGTTTGCCTGCCCTTCCTCACCGACAGCAGCAATAGGCCTGAACTCTTTCATCAAGTGTGGAACTCGAAGCCCCCCGACGCTGATCCCGGCAACTGCTCGCAACATCGATATCGGAGTAACTATTACCGTTACCTGTCCGATAGATGCAAACACCGTCTCAATGTCGTTCCACTTTCCGTCACGCTTTTCAACGTACGGTTTGAAATATTTGGGCGTTTGGCTCGTCTTTTCGTTAGGCAGATCAATACCCGATTTCTTGTCGTATTCAAAGTCCTCAACCATTTTTATCAGCCCTTCGACACCCATTCTAAGGGCGAGCCGATAGTAGTAGCCATCGCAGGAATGCGTGATCGCGTAAGACAGCGGCGGCGCACCGTGGCTGCCCATGCATCTCGTGAATTTGGACCCGATCTGAATTCCGCCGCCGCATACCATGTTTGAATCCTTCACGGTAATGGCTCCCTGCTGCAGCGCCGCGACAGATTCCGGTATCTTCCAGGTTGAGCCGGGCGGATAACGGCCCTGGATGGCTCGGTTATAGAGCGGCCGTTCTTCGTCCTGATAATAAATTGCTAACTGCTTTCGTCCTTCCGGCGTCGATCGGCCCTGCACAAATACGTTCGGATCGAACGAAGGGGCTGAAGCAAGCACGAGGACCTCTCCATTATTCGGATCCATGGAAATGATCGTCCCTCGCTTCGTTGCTGAACTCGCAAGCTGCTGTTCGGCTGCAAGCTGAAGGTCAAGGTCGATAGTTGTTATCAAGTCCTGGCCGGATTGCGATGCTACAACCTCGATCTCGCTTTGCACACGGCCGCGGCTGTCTACAATTACCTTTCGGTAACCGGGGCGCCCACGTAAATACTGATCATAATATTGTTCAAGGCCGCCCTTCCCAATGATGTCCCCCGGCCTAAAGCCCTTCTCACGATATTCGGGATTTTCCAGCTGCTTGGGGCTGATCTCGCCGACGTATCCGAGGACGTGCGCCAATGTAGTCCCCAACGGGTAATACCGCTGCGGCTGAAGTTCGACGCGGAGTTCGGGGAACTCCAGAGAGTGCGATTCGACCCAGGCGATATCCTGCATCGTCGCATTCTCCTTAAGCACCATCGCTTCGAACTCTGGCTGTTTCTCGATCAGGTCAAGCCTTTCGGTTACGAAGGGGATCTCAAGCTGCAGGCCGCGTGAATAATCCTCGACACGTTCGTTTACGTCGATCGTTTTTAGCGGTTCATTGGAAAGCACCACATTATAGGTCGAGCGAGAATCGACAAGGAGCTTGCCGTTACGGTCGAATATGGCGCCCCGGGCCGCGGGTATAGGTATGAGCCGTATGCGCTGGCTCTCCGCCCGTTCGCTATAATACTCGCCTTTTACGATCTGCAAGTAATACAAACGCGCACCCAGAATTGCGAGTAAGCCAAAGACAACTACTTGGACTACAACGATCCTTATCCCCAAACTCTGAACTTGATCGTACAGCTTCATACTGGAACTTAAACGCGTTATTTACTCAGGCGAATAGGGTTACGACGGCGAGTCTGGCGTCGCGGGCCGAGTGTTTCCCGGCGGCGCTGTTTGACCCTTTCGTGAAAGAAGTTATCAAATGCGAAATAAATGATGGTTCCAGCGATCGTGGTCCCGATCAGTGTGTACGCCAAGATCACGATGAGTTCTCCGGCGGGCTCACGTCCGAGTACCTTGTTCATCCCGTAATACACCAGATCATCTAATAAACACGCACCCGCTATGACGGGAATACGTAATAATAGGTTGTCCATATAGACCCGTCTGCCCAATTCGGAAACCACGTAAGCGATAAGCGTTTTTGAGAATCCATTAGCTCCAAGCAATCCTCCGCTAAGCGCATCGACGGCGATTCCCGCAATCGTCCCGTAGAGGATGGCATTTATCGAATTTCGCTGCAGTGCAGCATAGACAATAATGATCAAAGGAAAATCGACATACGCCAGAGGCTCTGCGAGATTCCGCAGCGTCCATTGCAGAATAACCGCAATTACTAGGGCGACTATGATCTTTACCTGTTCCATTAATTGCTATTGCGTCTTAACTGCGTTGGTAACTGACTTTTCGTACTCGATCTTAGCCGGGGGTTCGTATAACAGTACGCCGACCTCCTGCATCGAGTTAAGTCTCGCCGCCGGGCGAATAAATATCTTATGCGGGGTCGTCGCCGACCCTGATCGTACTTCGACGATCTCGCCTACTTTTAATCCGTCCGGATAGATACCATCCTGGCCGGTCGTGAAAACGGATTGGCCGACCTGAACATCGACGCTCCCTGAGACATACTTCATTTCGAGCAGGTCCCGTTTACTAGTTCCACTGACCACACCAAGAGCATTTGAGGTGCTTATTTCGCCGATCACGGCTCCGAGACCGGATTTGTCCCGAGTAATAAGATCGACCTGAGCGGTGAGCGGGCTGACCGCGGTCACACGGCCTACGAGTCCGCCGTCATCGACGATCGGCATGTTCAACACAACGCCGTCGAGACTTCCGCGATTAATGATCGACGAATCGAACCAGATCGACGGATCGCGACCGATGATACGAGCGGTTAAAATCTTATATCTACTTTGTTCCTTGAGGTCGAGCAGCTTCTTAAGCCGTTCGTTTTCGGTGGCCAGTTCTTCTTTGCCTTTGAGTTCGACCTCGAGTTCCTGGATCTTTTGCTGCAGGAGGCTGTTCTCATCCTGGGCCGAACGCAGATTTGAGATTGAAATGAAATAGTTAGATATCGCAGCGCCAACGGTTGTTAAAGGTGATTGCACAAAATCGGCGGCCGTTTGCGTCCAGATGCGAATATAACGCTGACCAGAGGTTATCTCGCGCGCATCGAAGGCCATAAACACCAGATTGCCGACCAGCAAAGCAATCACCAGCCACGGTGTTAGTCGCCAAACTTCCTTCTGACTGCGCTCAACCATACGTCAGTATTAGCAGGGCGGCGCGGCAAAACATATCGCGCGAATCAGATGCCTAATCCTGCCGCCAAACTGATCCTAGCCTCCGGTCATCATCGAATTGTCCCACCGGACACGCTTGAGAAGCTCGATGTCCGAAAGCATTTTGCCCGTGCCAAGCACGACCGACGAGAGAGGATCATCGGCGATCACCACCGGCAGCCCGGTTTCGATCATTAAACGTTTGTCGAGGTTTTTTAGCAATGCGCCGCCGCCGGTTAGGACGATCCCGCGCTCGACTATATCGGCGGAGAGTTCGGGTGGTGTTCGCTCAAGGGCGACTCGGACGGAGTTTATTATAGTTGAGACCGCATCGGATAGCGCTTCACGGATCTCTTCGTCCGTCATTGTGATCGTCTTCGGTATGCCTTCGATGAGATTACGTCCGCGAACGTCCATCGAAAGCGGTTCGTCGAGCGGAAATGCGCTGCCGAGTGCGATCTTGATGGCCTCAGCGGTCCGTTCGCCGATCAGAAGATTATATTTGCGCTTGATGAACTGCGTGATCGCTTCGTCCATCTCATTACCCGCGACCCGTACGGCTCTTGAATAAACGATACCTGACAGCGAAATAACGGCAATATCGGTCGTGCCGCCCCCGATGTCCACGACCATATTACCGTGAGGTTCTGTGATCGGTAATCCGGCTCCGATGGCGGCCGCCATCGCTTCTTCGACCAGATAGACCTCGGATGCCTTTGCCCGGTATGCCGAATCTTCGACAGCCCGTCGTTCGACCTGTGTGATCTCGGACGGGATTCCAATAACGACCCGCGGCCTTACCCACGATTTTCCGTTGTGGGCCTTACGGATAAAGTGCTGGAGCATCTTCTCCGTGACTTCGAAATTGGCGATAACGCCGTCCTTCATCGGACGGATCGCGACAATGTTGCCCGGGGTACGGCCGAGCATTTCTTTTGCATCGCGTCCTACGGCTTCCACTTGATTCGTAACCTTATTGATCGCAACAATTGAAGGCTCCGATACGACTATTCCGCGCCCCTTTGCATACACCAGCGTGTTCGCCGTCCCGAGATCGATAGCGAGATCACTTGAAAATAAACTAAACAAAGACTTTAATGCCATTTTAATATGTACGGATCCAATACTAATTCTTGCTTAGAGATTTCGTCCAACGGAGAGAAAATTCGCTTGGGTCTTCCCGTGAGCGCCGACTTACAAGCGGAGACCGTCGTCCCAAACTTCTAACCTATAAGCATACACTTGTTCGATAAACTTTTTCTACTGAAAAATGTAGAAAAATCAACATTTTTTGAGAACAATTTTCTTGACCAGCCAGGTTCAATACAGGTAATCTGAATCCAAGCCACTTGAGATCAATCTGGTTTAATAATTAAAGTCTTCATTTAGCCAGCGGAAAAAGACCGATGTTTGTCGCTGCACCTTTCAACTCTTGAGAGAAAGAGAATGACTGCTGGGATCATAAGAACGAGTAAGACTGTAAGGAGGGCGGTTGTATGCCTATTCTCGTATCACAGCATTTTCTTTTTCAACGAATTCGAACCGACGGGAAGATTCTTGGGACGGTGCCGGCATCAAGGGCCTGGATGTGTATATTCGGAAGCTTTCCGTAAGTTCCATTGAATTTCCATTGCCGAATGCTTGCTGTTTGTACTGTAGTACATTCGCTTTTTCTTGTTCCAAAATATAAAGCGGGAGGGAGAAATGGAGAAAAGTATCAAAATAAACGCAATAACAGCGATCGCTGTCACCGTAATGATTTTCTCGCCGATAACTGGATCTTCGCAGGCTGTGGAACGAACCATTACAAAAATCTCTTGGAAAAAGTGAACCTATCAAGATAGTCCATATAAAAACAAAAGGAAATACCATTAGGCTAGGGGGTAGCTTTGTTGAATACAATGACTGGCTAAGCGGTCTAACCGTAACCGTTGAAAGTATTTCCGATAAACCAATCTCACGTATAGTTCTTAGTTTGTCTTTCCCCCGGCCAAAGTTTGCGTCTGAGGAAATTCCAACCTATGTTGTTAAGATGATGTACGGAAGAGACCCCGCCGATGCAGATTCTAAACAAAAATATGTTTTATCTGGCGAAAAGGTGGATATTAAACTGCCTGAAGTTAATTTGCCTCTAATCAAAGAAGATTTAGAGAATCTTGGTTATCCTGATGAAATTGTACACGCGCAAGTTATGATTGAGTCCGTAACTTTTACTGACGGCTCGATGTGGTTCGGTGACGAAACACTAGTCCCTGATCCGGCGAATCCTAAGAAAAAAATAAATCCACAGTCCATACCCGACATCCAACCGCCGGCATCATCGGCGGTTTCCTGTATAAGAGTACAACGGCATTTCGGATTCCCTTGAATTATTCTCACTACCAGCTTTGGGCCTAAGAAAGATAGATTTGGATTATGTCGAATCGCGACGAGTTGATGCTCACGGCAATAGGTTCAAATACCAGGCACGGGTCCGAGATGCACAGGATGCGCAACTTGGTCGATGAGCGTGGGATGTGTTTCTTGTTGTTCAGCGATAAGCTTTGCAAAACGAAGCAGACCTTTATTTCTCCTTCGCGATCACGCGATCGCCGGGGTGGTCGGAATGCCTTTCGGGGGCTTTCATAATGTAGCTTGCCGCTATGGGTTCGGTGACTTCCTTTTCTAGGGCGGCGTTGAGAACATCGCTGACTCGCGTAGCCGGTATGATCGTGAGCTCTTTGCGAACGTCTTCCGGAATATCCTCAATGTCAGATTCGTTTTGAGCGGGAAGGATGATTCGCCGGATGCCCGCGCGATGTGCCGCCAGAACTTTTTCTTTAACACCGCCGACGGGAAATACCAGCCCGGAAAGTGTTATTTCACCAGTCATTGCAGTGTCTGTACGCACTTTGCGTCCGGTATAAAGCGAAGCGAGCGCAGATGCCATCGTAACACCGGCACTTGGCCCGTCTTTCGGAATTGCTCCAGCCGGAACATGGAGGTGCACGCCATTTTGTTTAACAACTTCAGGATCGATTCCGAAGTCGGCGGCATGCGACCAAAGGTAGCTTCGTGCGGCTTGTGCCGACTCTTTCATTACGTCGCCAAGCTGTCCGGTCAAGGTCAGACCCCCGCCATTCGGAAGCGCCGTTGCCTCAATAAATAGCACCTCGCCGCCCATTTCCGTCCAAGCCATTCCAGTTGCAACCCCGGCGGGCATTTCTTTTCGTGCCTCCTCCGGATAAAATTTCGGGCCGCCGAGATACGCCTTTATGTCATCGGCCGTGATCTTGGTTTTTTCCTTTGAGCCCTCGGCGACCTTTAGTGCCACCTTGCGCGCCAGGTTCCCAACCGTACGCTCCAGCTGACGAACTCCGGCTTCGCGTGTATATCTTGCAGTCAAACGGTTTATCGCGTCATCCGTTATCTCAAGCTGTTCCGGCGAAAGACCGTTTTCCCGTAACTGCCTTGGAACCAGATATTGTTTTGCGATATTCAACTTCTCCAGATCGCTGTAGCCAACGAGCTGGATGATCTCCATCCGGTCGCGAAGCGGCATTGGAATTGGCCCGAGGGAATTTGCCGTGGCGATAAAGAAAACCTTCGAAAGGTCGAACGGAAGATCGATATAGTTGTCGCGGAATGTATTGTTTTGCTGCGGATCGAGTATCTCCAGCAGGGCCGATGCCGGATCACCCCGGAAATCGTTCCCAAGCTTGTCGACCTCGTCGAGCATCATAACCGGATTGTTCACCGACACACGCCGCAAAGCTTGGATGATTCTTCCCGGCATAGCGCCAATATAAGTCCGTCGATGGCCGCGGAGTTCGGCTTCATCACGCATTCCGCCAAGCGACATTCGTTCAAATTCGCGGCCAAGCGCACGTGCGATCGATCGTCCCAGTGAGGTTTTGCCAACTCCCGGCGGACCCACAAACAAAAGTATCGGGCTCTTAGAATCAGGCCGGAGTTTTACAACGGCGAGCGATTCAAGTATTCGTTCTTTAATATCCTCGAGGCCGTAATGATCTTCGTCAAGAATCTTTCTTGCTTCACTAAGGTCGAGCTTCTCTTCACTCGATCTCCGCCACGGAAGCTCGAGGATGTACTCCAAATACGTCCGAATGACATGAAAATCGGGCGCCGATTGCGGCAGCTGCTCCATTCGCTTGAGTTCGCGTTCAGCCTCTTTGCGAACGTCTTCGGGCAAGTCGGCAGTTTCCAATCGCTCACGCAGCTGCTGGGCCTCTGCTCTCTCGCCGGAAGCGTCCTCGCCCAGTTCCTTTTGGATCGCCTTCAATTGCTGGCGAAGTACGTAATCGCGCTGAGACTTGTCCATTTCAGACTGGGCCTCGGTCGCGATCTTCGAACGGATCTGCATTATTTCAAGCTCACGCGCTAGTGCGGCGTGAGTCAGTGATAGGAGATCATCGACGGAATCCGCCTCGAGCATCTTCTGCTCAGTCTCCACGCCGAGATCGAGAACCGACGCAAGGAAATACGAAAGCTGAACAGAATCAGTCTGCGACATCACTGCCATACGTATTTCGGGCGGCACTTGGGGCAGGAGCGCGAGTGCTTGTTGGATCATCCCCTGAATATTTCGCTTAAGCGCCTCAACCTCTTCCGAATCAACGGACGCCGGTACGGGCAGGACCTCGACAAGTGCCTTTAGGAACGGCTGTTCCTGTTTCCACTCGACAACCCGAAAGCGATCCATGCCTTGCACGATCAGCTGCATAACGCCTTCGTTACGCATCATTCGCTTGATGTTGACGACCGTACCGACATTATAAAGGTCGGTGGGTTTTGCATCATCGCCCGTCACGTTCTCGGTTTTGGTGGTGATACATGCGATCAGCTTTTCCTCAGAACCGAGCGAAGATTCTACCGCCAGAATCGACCTATCTCGCCCGACTGCAAGAGGTACTACCGTTTCCGGAAACAGTGTTGTGTTCTGAAGCGGAAGGACGGCAATCTCGAAGCGGCCCTGCGGAAGGTTTCGGCGTTTGTTTTCCTCGCTGTCTTGAATATTTTCTTCGACCATATCTTCAACCATTTAATTTAACGGTATCTTGTAAAGCGTTTGGATTACGTTGTTTTCTTCAGCCGAATTATCAGCAACCCATTCTCGAACATATGATCGATACTTACACCGTCGATCGATGTTGGAAACCGAAGCGTTTTTTCAAATCGGTTATACGTGATCTCCATTTGCTGATAGGAAATACCGATCGCGCATGACTTGTCTTTCCGGCATCCGGCAATGTATAAAACGTTTCCCTGAACATCGATCTCGATGTCTTCAGCAGATACGCCCGCAAGCTCCACCTTTACTATCCAACCGTCGGTGGTTTGATACACATCGGCAGCTGGATACCAAAGCCGGCCGGATTGCTGGGCATTCTTTGAGGACGCAAGGAATTGAAAATATCGATTGGTCGATTTGGCCATTCTTGTTGTTGCAAACTAGGTCCTTTTCCAGAAACTGGCGCCGCTGGAAATTTCTTCGAGGGTCTCGGCAATCTCCCGTTCATCTTCCATTTCGAGGGCAACGTCGGCCATCGCGATAATGCCCACAAGCGTCCCGTCCTCGCTAACGACCGGAATTCGTCGTACTTGATTATCCCCCATTAATCGAATCGCTTCAAAAGCAAAATCATCGGGCCGTACTGAGAATATCGACTTGGTCATCGACTCTTCGATCGCTGACGAAGCATTCTTTCCTTCTGCGACAGAACGCACTACGATATCCCGATCCGTAACGATTCCGACAAGCTTGGCGTCTTCTACGATCGGTATTGAGCCCATATCCCCGTCGCGCATCATTAGTGCCACTTGCTGAAGGGTCATATCACGTGTGGCCGTTTTGACATCCGAAGTCATTAATGCGCTACATCGCTTACGCATTTTTGTCGATTCATCAGCGTGGCTCATCATCAATCTCCTTTTGATTATTTTGTTGGAGTTCGGGCAATAAAGCAAGCCTTCGATCTGGCCGCTATCGAATCGAGCGGGCCGATCGCGAACAGAAAATAGGCGCAAAGTGAAACGAGGAATGACCACGCTCTTTCAGGCACCTACTCGCATTCGATCGATCGACCTACGCGCTTTGTGATCTTACCAATACGATTTAGTATGAATGCTCGAGGACACAATGGGAAAGCATCGCGAGAACAAACGAAAGCCGAAACGCAGGAACATGCAGGTCACGATCGGCCATGCCGAATCGGTGCCGCCGGGCCGCGGTGCAACAGTCAAATTAAAAGACGGTACTGAAGTTGCGCTATACAACGTAAACGGGACATTTCACGCGATCGAGAATTTTTGCCCGCATAAGGGCTACGCTCTTGCTGATTCCCGGCTTTACGGCACTGTCATCGAATGCGACCTCCACGCCTGGCGATTTGATGTGCGAACGGGCGAATGTTTTACCCATCCGACATGCTCCATCGAGAGTTATGACGTCGTGGTTGAGGATGGCATGATCAAGATCCTGATATGAAACGACGGATATGATCGCTCACATCCGTCCGAGTTAAGTTCATAAATCGCGACTAAAAATTGATCGTCGCATTCTGTCCGTCCAACACTAGATTTGCGCTTGTGATCGAGTTCAAACGGCGACTGCTGTAAGTTACAGTAATTTCACCACTTGCATCAGCATTCCCTGAATTGTCAACTTGCACCTTGATGGAGCCTGCATCGAAATGCGTCAGCCGGCCGCTGAACGTTATCCCTCCACTAATGCGGAATATCGTGACTTCGGCCGTGCCGTCAGGCCTGACGTTCACGCTTCCTCTGACGACGAACTCGTCCCCTCTGTCTTCAATGCGGAACGTCCCAGTCCCAAATTTCGATAGGCTAAGTGTTTGGCCTGTGATCACCGACCCCGTTGTGTCAGCCACCAGAACAAGGTCGACATTGTCCAGCGGATTGCCGTCAGTTAAAACGTTTACCGGTTGTTTGGTCGCAAAAATCCGTTTGCCATCGGAGGTGATCTCGGCCTCTATCGAATAGGTCCGCTGCTGGTTTATGCGGCGCGGCTGAAATCTCAATACAAACGGAATTGGAACTTGTCGATTATTAGCCGAGAACGTTTCTTCCGAGATGGTGGTCGGCGTCTGCCCGTCATTCGATCCGTTGGATTCTAAAAGTTTGACGGTAACCATTGCGTCCCGATCCAGCGCGATCCGCTGTAGATATGTAATTGTGCCGCGAATCGAGCCCACCCCTTGATTGCCGCCCTGCTGACCGCCGCGAACCGGAACGACGACGACGTCAACCGTTCGGAGATTGCCTTGAGTCAGCACCGGATATCTTACGTCGGATATAAAAAGGAGCCGTCCGTTGTCCCTGATCTCAGCTTGAATAGCATAATTGTTTCGTTCGATGATCTTTGATTGGTCGTAAACGATCTCGAACGAAAACGGAACCTGTTTTCCATCCGTCTCGATAACCTGTTCCGCTATGGTTGTCGAGGAAGAGTCCTGGCGCGAGACGTCGACCATTCTTACGGTTACTACTGCCGTCGATGGAAGCGCAGAACGCTGGCGGTAGGTAACGGTCCCCGTAATTACGTTATCCTGCGTTTGGATCGGACCGTCCTGACGACACGTCGTGTTGGTATCCACGCTTGTTGCCCTAGTGACACCGCGCGTGCCCCCCGTCACTTCATAGAAGACCGCACTTTCCTGCGAAGGGCAGCAAAGCGCGTCGGAGGACGTGTATCGATTAAAAACAGCAGTAATTTCCTGAGTCGAACTCAGGTGGGCTTCACGCAGCGAGCCGTCCGTTCGAGCATCCATAGGCGTCGGCGACAACGTCCCGGCAAAACGGGAGCCTACAAAAACAAAGGCATTGTAATTATTAGGCCGGCACATTCCGTCAGCCGACGACATAGCCTTTACTAACGTGACCGGGCCGTACGTCTGGCTGGCTCCGAAAAGCAACCATCCCGCTCGCGTAACCGCCCGATCGACAAGGCTTTCCGGGCTGCGAGTCGTTGTTCTGCAACGCTCATCGATCGTCGAACGAGGAGCTGACGGAACAAGGCCGCCAGCGCCGTTCCAATTATTCAAAGGTCTGTCCAGCCATGATGTCTGCGTAAACACGCTTCCGGCCGATACAAGAATGGTAAAAACCAAAGTAATAAATTTGATATTCATATATCCCCACTTTTCAAGTTTTAATGCTGCAGCGAGCATGCACAGATTCGCCGCTGTTCAGATGAGAAAATATAGCTGAGAGTTTGACTTCGATTGCGACTCGTCATCTTTTTCTCCCAACAGGCTTAGTGATCACCGGCCGTTATCGCCGATGGCCTCGACCGGGCAAGCGGCAATTGCCTCTTCGCATAGCTTCAGTTCTATTTCCGAATTTGGTTGTTTATAAACGAAGGAGTAACCGTTTTCGTCGTTCCGTGCAAAATTCGCGGGCGATGTGTCCCGACAGACATCGCAGTCGATGCATTGGCCGTCCACGTAGTAGCTGCCCGCTTCATTCTCGGGGAGTTTGTCGCTCAATTCGGCCATAGGAAATGATCGAGGGAGTTTTGCAGGTTCTTTCAGCTTCCCTTATTCGTATAATCTATCATTCGCTCAAGCGCGATGCTCGCAAAGTGCTTTGTCTCCGCGTCGACCGCGATCTCGTTCACAATTTTTCCTTCGAGCAGATTCCCCATCGCCCATGCCAGATTTTGCGGTGCGATCCGATACATCGTCGCGCACATGCAGAGATCCGGCGCGAGAAGGTGAACTTCCCTATCCGGGAAGCGTTGCTGCAGCCGATTTACGAGATTGACCTCGGTCCCGATCGCCCATTTTGTACCGCTTGGGGCGTTCTCAACAGTATTGATAATAAACGACGTCGATCCGTTCAGATCGCTTAGCTCAACAACTTCCCGTGTGCATTCCGGATGCACCAGAACCTGCACACCCGGAATCTCATTTCGGATCCGATCGACGTGCCAGGGCTTGAATCGTCCGTGAACTGAGCAGTGGCCGCGCCAAAGAATGAGTTTTGCTTCGTGAAGCTCGTCTTCCGTATTGCCGCCAAGTTCTTCGTGCGGGTTCCACAGCGCCATCTTGTCGAGCGGGATCCCGAATTTCGCCCCAGTGTTTCGCCCGAGATGCTGGTCGGGAAAAAAGAACATCTTGTCGAACTCTTTGAGATAAATGTCGAACAGCGGCACCGCATTCGACGACGTACATACCACACCGTCGTTTCTTCCGCAGAACGCTTTGATCGCGGCCGACGAATTCATGTACGTGATCGGGGCAACTTTGTTATCGAGGACACCGATATCCAGGAGCTGCTCCCAGGCGTCTTCGACCTGATCGATCGTCGCCATATCGGCCATCGAACAGCCCGCACCAAGATCCGGCAAAATAACTGTCTGAGAATCCTTTCCTAGAATGTCGGCCGATTCGGCCATGAAGTGCACGCCGCAGAAGATGATAAATTCGGCCTCGGTTTCAGAGGCCATCACCGAAAGTTGATAGGAATCGCCTGTTAGGTCAGCGTGACGAATCACATCATCGCGCTGATAATGATGGCCCAAAACTACGACCCGTTTACCCAATTTCCGTCGAGCGTCTTCGATTCGAGCGTGAATCTCCTCGTCGGACATTAACAAGTAATCTTCGAGTTGCAGGGTATTATCCAGGGCGGCGGTCATAACGTCCTCCGGTATAGCAGTCCGGTGTTTAATTTGCGGCTCGATACCTAGAATCATTGCAGGTTGAGACGTATTTCGCAAGCTGCAAAATTACGGCCTGATGTGTGTTCGTGTCTTGCTCCAGCTGTTAAATTCGGCCCAAAGCTTTCTCTATGATCAGAATGGCGCCATAGGCCAAGGCGGCGATAACGGCGGCCATCGGAATTGTTAGGACCCATGCCCAGACGATGCGACCCGCGACGCCCCATTTAACGGCAGAAAAACGTTTAGCCGAACCAACGCCGACGATCGCTCCGGTTATGGTGTGTGTCGTCGATACCGGAATACCGAAGAATGTTGCTCCAAAAAGCGTCATTGCACCGGCGGTTTCAGCGCAAAACCCACCGACTGGCTGCAATTTGACGATCTTGGTCCCCATTGTCTTGACGATCCGCCACCCTCCCGAAAGGGTCCCGAGCCCGATCGCAGCGTGAGCCGCAAGTACAACCCACAGCGGCACTTCCGGCAGTTTCCCGTCGGGCATTGCTTGCAGGAAACCACCCGCAACAAGCACGATCGTTATGATTCCCATTGTCTTCTGAGCGTCGTTACCGCCATGTCCAAGCGAATAAGCCGCGGCCGAAAATAACTGCCCGACACGGAATCCGCGATCCACCTTATTTACAGCAACTTTGTGAAATATCCAGTAGACCGTGACCATTAGGATGAAACCAACCGTCATCCCGATCACCGGTGACAATATGATGAACGAGATAGTCTTGATCCAACCTTCCGCCTTAAGGACCGTCTCGGCGCCCGTCAACCCAAAATGCCAAACATATGAAGACAATGCCGATCCCGCAAACGCTCCGACCAACGCATGTGAACTCGAGGTCGGGAGTCCTAGATACCAGGTTATTAGGTTCCAAATTATCGCCCCGAGAATCGCACCTAAAAGGACCAGGAGCTGGTCATTCGCCGGGATCACAGCGATATTGATCATATCGCCGCCGATGGTTTTCGCAACGGCTGTCCCAAAAACAAGAAATGCGACGAAATTGAAAAATGCGGCCCAAGCAACGGCAAGCCCAGGCGACAGGACCCGTGTCGCAACCAC
>JBAUGL010000077.1:0-5818 GCA_049679665.1 Pyrinomonadaceae bacterium
CACGTGCTTTCTCTTCCGGTGCGTTATCGATCGAATCGAACGCTCGCACTATGATCTTCGGATTGTGCTTCGCCAATACCTTTGTGATCGCCGCCGTCAACGTCGTCTTCCCGTGGTCAACGTGGCCTATTGTTCCGATGTTCACGTGCGGCTTGCTGCGGTCGAATTTTTCCTTGCTCATATTCTTTTATGCCTCAAAAAATATTCTTATTTAATTCCCAAAAACTTTTTAATATGCCTCGCCAATTGTTCGTCGACCTCAGAATGTCTCGGAACCGGCTGCTTTTGCCCGTTTTGCGGGTTCAAGTAAATGTCGTGTCGTGAACCGTGCCTTAATAAAATACAGCCCGCTTTTGACAACTGCTTTATTAAGTCCTTCCGCTTCATATCAAGACTTCTTTGACTTGATATTCCTCCGGTACCTCATCCATCGCCATCAAAAGATACGCATCCTTGATGTTCTCTTCCAGTTCTTCAACCGACTCGCCTTGAGTCATTATCTCGGGGTGCTCAAGCAGTTTGCCCAACCAAAATTGGTCGGATTTCCAATAGACCATAGTCATTTTGGTTGTTGCCTGACCTAACATCGTCATCACCCCACATCAATACCTGGAGCCCAAGGCGGGATTTGAACCCGCGACCTCATCCTTACCAAGGATGCGCTCTACCCCTGAGCTACTTGGGCGAGTTTTCAATTCAACACCACCTTGGCCTAAAACATACTGGAGCGGGAGACGAGACTCGAACTCGCGACATTCAGCTTGGAAGGCTGACGCTCTACCAACTGAGCTACTCCCGCCCGATCTGATCTCGGATTAACTCTTTGCGGTTTGAATCGTTGAAATGACGCGCTCGATCACGGCATCAAATTTCACCAGATCCAAAACTCCGATCCAAAATCGACGTGGTGCAAGGGGTAGGATTCGAACCTACGTACGACTTTCGCCGGCCGGGTTTACAGCCCGGTGCCATTAACCACTCGACCACCCTTGCGTACTATTACTATGCTATATACCCGATTTATTGAGCTAATTAGCAAAATTCCAATACTAGCGAAATTTCTTTGAAGTTGCAAGTCGAATTAAAGCGGATTAGCGATCGGCGGGAAATGCTCCTGGCTCACACCCGTTACTTTCCGGAAATGCGCCTATTTGCCATCGCCCTCGGGTGATATTTCTCGTATGATCGGCGCAAGTGAGCGTCCGTCATATGGGTGTAGATCTGTGTCGTGGAGATGTCGGCGTGACCCAGCATTTGCTGAACCGAACGGATATCGGCGCTGTTTTGAACAAGGTGAGTTGCGAATGAGTGCCGAAGTGTATGTGCGGAAACGCCTTCAAGACCACATCTTTCAGCGTATTTCTTAATAAACAGATGGATCATTTGTCGATTTATCGGCTTGCCGAGCGGCGTGACGAAAAGATTCTGGATCTCGCTTCCCTGACTACTGCGTCGCACGGGCAGATAGCTCTTTAGCCATTCAACGGCGCTTGTTCCGATCGGCACACGGCGGGTTTTGCTGCCTTTTCCCCTGCAGGTAAGGATTCCCGAATCAATGTCGATGTCGCCGATCCTAAGGTCGACCGCCTCGGAAACCCGCAACCCGCAGGCGTACATCAATTCCAGGATCGCGCGGTCGCGCAGGCCCGTTCCCATTGTAACGTCCGGGGCTGCGAGCAAAGTCTCGATCTCAGCCTGATTCAGAAATCTCGGCAAATAAAACCCTTTCTGCGGCGCGTCAATATCTTCAGCCGGATTTTTTGAAATATGCCCGTCGATCAGAAGAAACTTATAAAAGCCGCGGACGGCACTTATCAACCGGTGTCGCGATCCGGCGGACAACCTGGTCTGCCCGAGATCGATCATCCATTCCCGCAGATCCTGACGCGTAAGCGAAACGATATCAAAACTGTTTTTTGCCGCCCAAGCGCTCAGTTTCGCGAGATCACGTTCGTAGCTCTCGATCGTGTTTTTCGCCAAGCCTTTTTCGACCTTAACGTATGACAAGTATTCGCGGATGAGGTCACGGGAATTACGCATTAGGCGGCTTGAAGTCCCATCTTACGAAGAGCCATTTCATGCAGTGCTTCAGGGGCAACGTCCGCGCCGTTTGGCCAAACGACGGTCCAATCGTCGACCGAAAAGTTCCTGAAATAATTAAGATCCTTAAGCGGTGAAAAGAAAGGATATTTGTCTATCCATTGTCTAAAGTCAACTTCGGCGGATACTCCATCACTAAAAGTAACAACGAGATTGTAGCCTTCCGTGTATTCGGCTTTGATTACAACAACTATTTCTTCCATGATATAATCCAAAGGCTCGATCCTGTGAAATTCCCGGCCAGCCTGCATCTCGTTCCAATTCGCTTCAAGTTCATCGTGTCGAAGATCAACCCATTCGCGGATCAGCCTCACTGCCGTTCTGGAGCTTAGCTCCCCGCGCACAATGTTTCCCCGAAAGTCGAAAACAGCTTTGTCTCCCTGATGCTCGGCATGAAAATGTGGTGGATTGTGATCATCATAAAACATCTTGATCACTATTCCGAAAAATACAGAAATCGTCGGCATAGTAATATCCTTGGATAACTATACCATCTCGGATCATTTGCCCGTTTAATTTTCGCGCTCGTCCAGCCCGGTTAGTCGTGCACTTCCGTCCCATCCGGGTTCTTATCGTTATGTAACGAGGGCGGACAGCCTTCGGTTTGGTGGAGAAAGCCGTCATTCGCCCGAAGTTCGCGGAAAGCCATTCTTCGACTGTAATTCAGCGAACGAAGATCGGTCATCTGACCCAACTCCCTGTATCGATAGTGAATATCCGATCCAACGTAGCACCGGTCTTCCAAATTCATTTTCGGCATGCCCTCCAACAATGCAGGAATCGCATCGGTACTCAGCCCCGCGTTGTAGTGCGCATCAAACTCGCGTCCTTGCTGCATGAGCTTGATATTCGTACTCGCAATAAAGTTATCGGGATTCATTAAGTTGGTCGCGCCCAGTATGACGATCGCCGACCAGAGAGCTCCCCACGCAAAGTGTTTTCGGCTCCCGCGTAAAACGGTGAAACCAAACCAAACGAACACAACCGCCAACCAGATCATTAGGACCATCGGATAAAACCGCACTGTTGTGAGGCCATAGCCCGATTCACCGGTCAGAATGAGCAGCCTTTGAACTGCCGACGCCATTACAACGAACAGCAACGCGATCTGAAATCCGGCAAGGACGCGGTATAGAGTTTCGAGCCGCTTCCCTTCACTTCGCAGAAGCCAGTGCGAAACGAGCAGCATCGGCAGCACTAACGCCGAAACGGCAACGAGTTCGCCAAACCCGCGCCGCGCATATTCCGCCAGTTTGAAATCCGGAGTATTCTGCACGAGTTCCATTCCGCCAAATAAATAGGGTACCTGAACTATAACGAAACTCAGGAAAAGCAGATTGATAAGGCCAAGAATGATAACTGTTTCGACCGTTCCAAGCGTGAAAACAGACGGGAATTTCGAGTTATCGAAATTCTGCCAATTGTGCTTCTTGGGCTCGGCCAGAACCGTTGCTTCCGGAGTGTTCGGCGGGTCGCTCATGTTGATGTACTCGAGGATCGTTGCATTGTCAGGCAGCGAATTTGTTTCGGCTGGTTCCGCCGCGAAATGGTCAACAAAGCTTGCTTCGGTGTTCGCAACCGAATCCACCGCTGGTTCGACCGGTACGGCAGCGCGAAACGGTTCAACTATAGTTCCGCGAAAATACCCTGCTGTGAGCCACGCAAACAGTGAGGTCAACACCACATGCGAAATTACCTCGTCGAGTTCGAAATTGATCGCACGGTTGATCATACCTTCATATGCAGCGTCCGCCGCCATGAACAATGCTCCAAAGATCAGGACAAGCGGCAGTGCGATCGCCAAGCCGCGGAGAACCGAAAAAACATTGCGGCTTAGCCGGTTGCCTGGCATCGATTTCCATTCGATATCCGACCCGAGCAAAACAAACGGTGCAAACGCCGAGCTAAGGCCCGACCAAAGAAATCCCGCGACATAGTGAAATGTCCCGGCAACGCGGGCGTTGACGCCAAAATTCGGGAGCACGAGAACGCCCATAAGAATGAGGATCGCGAAAGTGTCAAACACGTGGAGTTGTTCAGAATCGCGTATGACAAACATCGCTCCGAAAAAAACCATGGCGCCCTGCAATGCCAGCGTCCGCACAGTCAAAAGTTCCGGCCGACGGCGAACGGCTAGCATGACCATCGCCGCCGTAAAAATGGTGACAAATAAAAATGCGTTGACACCCCAAGGCGTCCGCCGCAACAAGACATTGCCGAGAATGCCCATCATCGCGGCCGCAAGAAGAATTTCGAGTCCTGTCCGTGTTCGTTCGCTCATTTTGATTTCCATTAATATGTAATAGCTTCGACGCCTGCAAGCGCGTTTTGTTCCGAAATGTTGAAATGGTCGCGTTAATAACTGTCTTCGTCCTCGATAAGATGTACCAAGATCGACATCGTTTCTTTCCAAAAAGCTCTTTCCCATAAATTGGGGTTCCTTTCGCCGTACTGAAACTGAAACGCCAAGCGTCACTCTTTACCGTCCTTTCATCGCCTTGATCAAGGCCTCCATATGATCCAGATATCGCCGCAACGCAGTCTTGCCGCCCGCCGTGATTGAATATTCGGTAAGCGGCACACGGCCCTTGAACGACTTCTCGCTCGTTAGGTACCCTGCCTCTTCAAGCTTTCGTGCGTGAACGCTGATGTTGCCGTCGGTCGTATCCAATATTCGCTTTAGTTCGGCGAAGCTCAGTTTGTCGTTAGCGGCAAGGGCACTCACGATCCCGAGCCGCATGCGTTCGTGTATGACCTTGTCGAGGCCTCCAGAAACATTTCCCGCAGCTTTTTCCAGTCGCAGGCCTTGCGAACCCTGAACCTTGCCATTCATTGCTAACGTCTTTTTAGACATAACTTCCGAATCTTTACTAACCGATATCCAGTTAGATCTCTTTTGCCTCACGCGATTTCGCATGTTTCACTGGCTCATACTCTTACCCGCCGTACTTTCGCGCGATGATCGCCCCAAATACGATGTGTAATCCTCCGAAGCCAGCCGCCATCACCCAATCCGACCACAACGATGGGACGAGAAATGCCGCGGCGCCAAGTGTCATGAACAGCCAGCCCATGATCGAAACTACCTTGACCGAGGACATAGCTCCACACACTACAGCCGCCCCGTAGAGAAGCAGCCATGTCCCAACGATCAGGTCTTTGTCCGTCCCAAGGCGAAACAACGCGACGGTCAACACGGCGCCGGCTATTACGGGTGGCGCGAATCCAAGCGCGAACTTGCGCGCGGGGACTGACAATAGCGAACCGCCGGCGATCTTCGATTTCTGCCAGATCGCGAACAGCCCGATCACGAACGCGAGGCCCGCCTCAGCCAGCCATGTAGCTTCCCACGTCCAAAAATCATTCTGGCCGTATGCGATTATTGCTGCTGCTATCGCGGTCATGCCCATAAGCATCCCGCCGTAACCCGGAACCGCCGTGAAATGCGACGAACGCTCCATTGTCTCTCGGATGAACTGGAGATTTTCGGACGCCCGCGAACCAAGCTCAACTGGCTCGCTACTGTCAACGGGGCGGTTCGGGATCGCATGAAGTTTCGCCATACAACTTAATTTACGCCAAGTAGATTGGATTGTCAAGTACTTTGCCCTGCAAAGTACCGCACTAAATTTAAGGTTGCAAAGACGATTGACAAAGAAGGGTTTTTTTTTTTTACAATCTTCTAGTTGTTATCAGGGGGTCAACTGTTTTCCCGATA
>JBAUGL010000078.1:0-9110 GCA_049679665.1 Pyrinomonadaceae bacterium
CACGTGCTTTCTCTTCCGGTGCGTTATCGATCGAATCGAACGCTCGCACTATGATCTTCGGATTGTGCTTCGCCAATACCTTTGTGATCGCCGCCGTCAACGTCGTCTTCCCGTGGTCAACGTGGCCAATTGTTCCAATGTTCACATGCGGCTTGCTGCGGTCAAATTTTTCCTTACTCATCTCTTCTCCTGAAAATATCGATCCTAATTAGTTACTTGCGCCCTTAACTTTTGCGATGATCTCTTCTGCGACATTCCTCGGCGCCTCTGCATATCTCTCAAAGTGCATGCTGGAAGTCGCGCGGCCTTGTGTCGATGAACGAAGGTCAGTCGTATATCCGAACATTTCCGAAAGCGGAACGAAGGCGGTTACAACGGAAACATTTCCCGGACGCGGCTCCATTTTGTCGATCTGTCCGCGGCGGCGATTTAGATCGCCATTTACGGCACCCATATATTCTTCGGGTGTTACAACCTCGATTCGCATTATCGGTTCCAGCAGGACTGGTTTTGCTTTTTTCACAGCATCCTGAAAGGCCAGGCTTCCAGCGATATGGAAAGAACGCTCATCGGAGTCGACTTCGTGATACGAACCGAATACGAGACGAGCCTTGATATCGACAAGTTCATACCCGGCGAGGAATCCGCGACGCATTGCGTCCCTGATACCTTCTGATACGGGTTTGATAAATTGCCGTGGAATCGAGCCGCCGGTGATCTTGTCTTCGAAGACGAATCCTTCACCTGGTGCCGGTTCGATCTCGAGTTCGACGTGGCCGAATTGGCCGCGGCCGCCTGATTGTTTCTTGAAAATTTCCTTTCCGGGCGCCGGGGCCGTAATGGTTTCGCGGTATGCAACCTGCGGTTTACCAACATTTGCCTCGACACTGAATTCTCGCTTCATCCGGTCAACGATGATCTCGAGGTGTAGTTCACCCATACCCGCAATGATCGTCTGACCCGTTTCATGGTCGGTCGTAACCTGGAACGAAGGGTCTTCCTGAGCGAGGCGGTTGAGTGCGATGCCCATTTTATCCTGGTCGGCACGTGTTTTTGGTTCTACAGCAACACGCACGACCGGATCCGGGAATTCCATCGATTCGAGTATGATCGGCTTTGATTCGTCTGAAACCGTGTCACCGGTCGTGACATTCTTCATACCGCCGATCGCAACGATCTCACCTGCACTCGCCGATTCAACGTCCTCACGTTTATTCGCGTGCATGAGCATTAAGCGGCCGACGCGTTCCTTTGTGTCCTTTATTGTGTTGATCACATAGGAGCCTGATTTCACCGTTCCCGAATAGATCCTTACAAACGCCAGCTGTCCAAGGTGCTTGTCGGCCATTAGTTTGAAAACCAGGCCTGAAAACGGGGCACTGGCATCAGCCGCTCGCGTATCAACTTCGTCGGTTTTCGGATTGATGCCTTCAACGGCAGGAATATCAAGCGGGCTTGGCAGGAAGTCGACCACCGCATCAAGCAGCGTTTGAACGCCTTTATTCTTAAAGGCGGAACCGGTCACGACCGGGACGATCTTCAGATCGGTCGTGCCTTTACGCAGCGCCTTGCGAATTTCGACTTCTGATATCTCCTCACCCTCGAGGTACTTAATCATCAGCTCATCATCAATAGCCGATACTGCTTCAACCAACTTTTCGCGGGCCTCTTTTGCTGCATCTAACAATTCCGCTGGAATGTCCGTCGTTTCGTACTGGGCGCCTTTTGTCTCGTCGTTCCAAATTAGGCCCTTCATTGTGATCAGGTCGACAACGCCTTTGAGTTGATCCTCGAGGCCGATCGGAATTTGAAGCGCAACCGCGTTAGCGCCAAGGCGCTTTAGGATCGAATCGAACGAACGCTCGAACGAAGCACCTGCACGATCAAGCTTATTAATAAAGCAAATTCGCGGAACGCCGTATTTGTCGGCCTGACGCCACACTGTTTCCGACTGAGGCTCAACACCGGCTACGCCGTCAAAGACACAGACCGCGCCGTCGAGAACACGAAGTGAACGTTCGACTTCCATTGTGAAGTCAACGTGGCCGGGCGTATCTATAATGTTAATACGATGTTCGACATCGTTTCGCTTCCAAAAACAGGTGGTTGCAGCTGACGTGATCGTGATGCCGCGCTCCTGCTCCTGCTCCATCCAGTCCATCGTCGCGGTTCCCTCGTGGACTTCGCCGATCTTGTGCGAAACGCCGGTATAAAACAACACTCGCTCAGTCGTCGTGGTTTTACCCGCGTCGATGTGCGCCATGATGCCGATGTTTCTAAATTTGTCTAAACTTATGTTTGCCATTTTGGTAAATCGTTGATCGTAATTTGTAAATCTCTATTCACTGTTTACGATCTTCTAATTCACTAGAACCTGTAATGTGCGAACGCCTTGTTCGCTTCGGCCATACGGTGAACGTCATCCTTCTTCTTGACCGCTCCGCCTCGTCCGCTGGTCGAATCCAGCAGTTCGCCGACCAGACGATCTTCCATCGTCTTCTCACTTCGGTTGCGTGCGTTGGTCACGATCCAACGGATCGCGAGGGTGTTGCGGCGGTCCCTGCTTACTTCAAGCGGAACCTGATACGTAGCGCCGCCGATACGTCGCGACTTGACTTCAAGCGTCGGTGAAACCGTATCCAGGGCTTTCTTAAACACCTTAAGCGGCTCTTCCCCGGTCTTTTCGCCGATCTTTTCCATCGCGCTGTAAAAGATCTGTTCAGCGACAGTCTTCTTTCCCTGCCACATCAAGCCGTTGATAAATTTCGTCACGATCTGACTGTTATAGATCGGATCAGGAAGTACGTCTCGTTTTGCTGCAACTCTTCTTCTAGGCATACCTTTTACTTAGCTCCTTTCGGCCGCTTGGCACCGTACTTCGAGCGGGATTGGTTACGATTTGCAACACCCGACGCATCGAGGGTTCCGCGAACGATGTGATATCGAACGCCCGGGAGATCCTTGACGCGGCCGCCGCGAATAAGCACGATCGAGTGTTCCTGCAAATTGTGGCCGATACCGGGAATATAGGTTGTAACCTCGATCTGGTTCGTCAGCCGAACACGCGCAACTTTACGAAGCGCCGAGTTAGGCTTCTTCGGGGTTGACGTATAAACTCTTGTGCAAACGCCACGTTTCTGCGGATTTGCTTGTAGAGCCGGACTCGCCGTCTTGTACTTGATTCTCTGGCGTCCTTTACGAACTAATTGATTGATAGTCGGCATATTCTCTCTCTTTATTCAGAGCGCATACATTCGGCATGCTTGGTTTTTTTGAAGGCAATAGAAAGCTCTTACCTGACTCTTGCCGAAATCTATTCGGCAGTTAGCTCAAGCAGCTCTCGCTTGCTCAATTTAATCAAAATGTTATGAACTACTGAGTAAAGAAACTTTGCTGTAGCGTGGCATAAAAGAAGTGTTCTGATTCGCCCGCGACCTGTGATGGACTCGTTTACGCTACAATTCCTGTTTCTATTCTCAAAAATCCTTTATCACTTACTTTAACGGACCCGATGCTCGGGCACAGTCAATGCACGAAACTCTAGACTATACGAATTTATGTCGATCGTGTCAAATGATGCTGCTCAGAAAGAGAATCGGGCCTGAAGTTCGATAACACGACTTCCGGAGAGCGGGTCCCCGGAACCAAGTGACCCGGCGATCGATGTTGCTCCGCCAAAAAAAGGCGAGCTTAGATTACCGATTGGTACATTCAGATTCGCTCGATTGAGCAGATTCCAAATCTGGACGGAAAGGTCCAGGCCAAATCGTTTTGCTTTGGATTTTGCGCTATTCTCTTCGTTCCATAGATTAAACCTAATTTATTCGCCCGCATACTTACAGCGACAAACGCTGAACCAGTTCCCACATTGCGGCGAACAATCGATGCCCCATTTAGCGGATCCCGGTCAAATGCACCAAATCGCGTTTGAACAACGCTCGGCCGGTTCAAATCGGTCGCGTATGCAGGCCGTTCATTAAAGATTGAATCGCCATTCAAATCTGATCCGAGAGTTATGTTGAACGGCCGGCCTGATGCAGCAAGTGCTAACGGCGAGAGCCGGATTCCAAACGGAAGATTGAAAAGAGCGGATAAGATGAATTTATGTCTAACATCAAGTAATGACCTTCCATACTTCTTCTGATGAATTGTATTGGTTGACAGGAAAATTTGCCGCTCCGTCAGTATCGCTTTTGGCGGTGCCTAGATCGTATCGTAAGTATAAACTTCGAAATTTCCAAAATCGTGTCGTGAAGTTAAGGCTTAGTCGTCGAGAATTAAAGTTTCCATTTGACTCGTATTGATAAATATCCTCAAAACTCGGAATGGGTCTCTGCGACGAGATTAAGAAGGGAGCGTTAATATTTCTGGAACGCAAAACATGACGTCCACGTAGGTCCGAATAGGTTGCCGTAAAGACTGAATTTCCGGGAAGCTCATGTTCAAAACTTAGAGCTGCATGATAGGAAACCGGCGCTCTAATATTACCTGCGATCTGTCGAGTCGATATCGGTCGTCCAAGCCCAACTAAATCTTGAACTTGCGGAACATTGACGAAACTATCAAGAATATTTGGATCGTTGATCCGATAACTCTGCACATGCTCTCCGTCAAATTTAATAGCATCCAGAACCAAATTTTCACCAATGCGACTGTAAAAGACGCCAAAGCCGCCACGTAGAACCGCCCTGAGCTTGTGCTTCTTGTCGGTTTCACGGGCCCAAGCAAATGCAATCCGCGGAGCAATATCAAAATTACGACCGATATTGCTTTGCGTTTCAAACCGGAGACCATAGCTTAATCCAAGGGTTGGACGCAGACGCCATTCATCTTGAATAAAACCGCTAAGGCTGCTTTGACTTACCGTGGTCACCGCGTTACCACCGTTTATAGAGAACTGTGTATGACCGCCCCCACGCAGACGAATATCACTTGGCGACAATCCCTGTTGGCGGAAGGATAGGGTTCGTCGATAGCGTTCAGCACTTGTTATATACTCAAGAATTGGCAAACCGTTTGCCCCCAGCACGATCTGCCCGTTCAACAAGCGTGAGGCAAGTCCACCCGCAAAAATAAATGTCCCATTGAAATTTGATCGGGGAACATCTTTAACGATGACGCCGCGGAAAGAGACGCCAAGCCTAACCGCATGATCACCCGTCACAAACGTTAGTATTTCGCTTATCTCAACTCCCTTCTCGCCGAATCGTTCTGATCTGGCCGAGCCACCGCCAACAAACGAGTCAGCGACAACTATCGCTGGAGTCGAATAATGAGCGCTCACTCGGCGTAAAATATTTTCGAACTGGAACCTCAATTCGTTAACAATGCGACGTCCAATAACAGAAGTATGAACAGTCTGAATCGTCTGATTAGAATCTGAGGAATTGTATGCTTGAGACGCAAGGGAAAAATCCCCGGCACCCTTGTTCTTTCCAATCTTGTTCGTTAGCCCGAATCGCAAAGTCAACGTACTAGATGTGTTTACTTGAAAGTCCGTCTTAATATTTAGGAACGTCGCTGATTCGGGTGATAAGACAGTTTCACGATGTGAGATAATACTTAATCCCTCGTCTACAACATTCGCATTTATTAGGAGACCGTCGACGACTCTGCGATGGTCAAAATCGACAAAGCGATCCGTTTGTTTTCAAAAGCCGGCCGGAAAAATCAATGCCGAAGCGATGGGATTGAAATGGTGCGCGTGTGGGAGCGAATGGATTTCGTGCGTTAAGAACCTCATCATTTACGCGAACAAAAAAAGAACCACCTAATTCCGTTTTTCCTATTCTGGTAAGGATTTCAATGCGGCCGTACCCGATTCGTTCAAACTCCGCCGAAAAAGGATCGCGATTGATCCTAATCTCACGAATAGAAGATTTCGGAGGGATATTACGACTGCTGAACCCATCGATAAAAATCTCCCCACCATCCGGCCCTGCCGACGGTCCAGCGAGTAATTTTAAAGCGGTCTCGAGTGCCTCGGGGTCATCAGGCAATGCCTCCAATTCCTTATCCTTCAATACAATCGCATCTGAATTTGAGTTTTGGGCGATGTTAGGTCTTTCAGGTTCGTCCGAGATCTCGACACTCTCCAAATGCGTCGGGATCTCAAGTATCACATTCAAGAAAACCTGCGAATAGTCTACTAATTCAACATCCGTTCGCTCAAAATGGGCAAATCCTTGTTTTTCCACTCGAATCGTGTACTTTCCGGACTTTAAATTTAGAAAGAAATACCTCCCTTCAAGGTCGGTGTGTCGAACCAATCGTTCGCCGGATTTTGAAATCGTAACTTCTGCTCCAACGATGACTCCTCCAAGTTGATCTTTCACCAAACCAGCAAGACCGTATTGTCCGTTTTGCGCAACTGTCTGGGCGACCAAAATTAGGAATATCAAATTGAGAGAACGCAGGAAGTTCTTCGGCTCCATAACGATTGCACACTATCAAAACCAAAAAGTTTCACAAATATCAGACCCTTATAAACGAACCGATGTCGCAATAGACCAATCAACACTGCCTTGGGGCATGTACGTGCAAGTATCGTTCGATTCGTCCCGCTTTAACTATTTCGTCATCTTCGATTTCGTAGGGAAAAAGCGATCGTGGTATCCCATATGAAAGGAATGGATTGGATGGAAACCGTAGCGCTGTATTCAATGATAAGATCGGCGGAGTTGCGGCGTCGACTTCCTGTCGGTTTTGGATCACAAGATCGAACTTCCGACTTAATACGGAATATTCTGCTCAATTCTTAGCAGGAAAACATGAATCCGGACATTGGTTCCGTTACTGCGTGCCTGTCCAATTTGGCAGAGCACAAAATGAGCAATAAAATATGGGCGCGATCGCCACAGGCGTCTGACGATCGCACCCATAATCTCCTCCCGTTAATCTTCCACAGGGATATCGAGACAGAATCCCGAACTGTCGGAGAAATGGTGGCCAACAGATGCGCTGTTCAAGATCGCACGATCCGAAGCAACCACGCGGATCACGTACCCGCAGGCTTTCATACCGGTTGTATCAAGTGTCCACGCATTTCCCGGTGCGGGCGCCGTATTAATGGTCCCGGAACTAGGGCTCGGAATGGCTTCTCCCGGATCATTGACTGCAGGCTCGACCCCAAGGCTATAGCTACCAAGATAGTCGTCCGTTGCAACAAACGTCCCCGAGAGTACGGTTCCGCTAATAAATTTTCCGCAGTCGCCCGGCCCGAGGGTTATTGTAATTGATGCGTCGGGCGAGGTGTTATCCAGTTGAATTCGATGAGTATCGGTACCAACTATGAACCCTCCGCCGTCATAGACGGAGAGCCTGACGTACCATTTAGCATTCCCCGTCGTGTCCCACTGGGCAAGTATGAGCATTGCATTCTGGGTGAACGGAAGGTAATCAAACCGCTTTGTGACAGGGTTTGCTTTATGCGGATTAAGTATCCCAAGATCGTTTTCAACTAACAGGTCCGTTAACACGGGTGTCCACAGAAGAGCATCCTCGCTCACCTCTACAATATAGGTGTGGTTTGGAACCGGGAAACCTTGCACGGTGACTCGTGCGCCGAACGGACACGGCCTGGCATCGGAAGTAAGAATGTCGCCATCAGGATTGTCAGGCGGTAGGTTGTTGATCACGAACTTGGCGTCGGGCGACGTCAAACCAGTAAAATCATCGATGTATGCAACCGAAATGCCGCCCATGTTCAGTATTTTGCCGGAGGCTGACTGAATTGTTGGCGAAATATTGATCAACGTCTCTTCCCGGTTGCCCCAGGTTGGAACCTTGTTGGGGTTAGCGCACGGAACCGCGACGTTCCATGACAAAATCGCGCGAATCCGTACGACCTTGGGCCCCTTTTTGCATGACTGCCGGTATTTACTAAGATCGACAGGCAGGCGAACAGCGTAAAACACGTCCTTTGCCGTGTCGTAGACACGCACCTGAGCCGTGCCCAAACACGTCTCGAAACTACCATTCCCGTCGAAGTCGCCCCAAAAAGTAACATACTCATTGCTTCCATTCGTGCAGGGCCCGCCTGAGTATCCGCCGTCCTTCTTAACGTGTATCACGCCTACCAAAGTGTCCGGATGGTTTGGGTCGAGGCCGACGCAAGTTAATTCTTCAAAGCTTGTGTCGCCGTCAGTCTTGGGGAAAAGCAGATCCTGAATGTCTGGGTTGATCGTTATTCCCGGCAGTAAAGCCGCAAATGATTCAGCACTTAGACTCGATTTACCGGAGGCAAACGCCGAGAGTTCCTTAAACGCAAACCGATGAACCGGCACGTCCATATTCTTGTATTGCTCGGCAAGTTCCGAGGCACTAAAGGTCTTCAGTTTGGATTCTATCGGAGATGCGGGATCGATCACTTCCTCGAGCAGTTTTGGAAACTTCACATCCGCAACTTCGAACAATTCCTCAGCGAACCATCGACGACGCGGCTCGACTAGGATATTCACGTCTCGCCGGTTTCCCCACACGGGCAGCCAATTTGGCTGATTTGCCGGAGGTGCGTTGTTCCAGGATAGAATCGCTCGCGCCCGGATTATGTTGTCCCCGAAACAGGGTTTTCGTTTTGGATTGACGGCGAGCGATGCGGCGTATTCAAGCCTTTTGCGACCGTCGGTGCCTTCAGGAATATTGTGCGATTGAAAGCTAGTGAGCCCTTGATCCTGCCACGTCGCACCATCATCGTATGACAGATAGAATCGGACATACTCGGGAGTCCCGGCCCCACAAACGTCCGATCCATACCCAGATGGCTGGTAAATATGAATGACCGCTTCGAGTCTTTTTTGCTGAGGTTGATAACCTAAGCATCGAAGCTCTTCGTAGAATGTGTTCCCCGAAATTACCAATTCCGAGGCAATCTGACTTTCTACCAAATTCCCGAAGTAATTTGGATTAGACAATAAAAGCGTTTTAAATGACGCTCGCTGCATGGCGTGGGCTTCCTTCGAGGCCGTTTCACTTTCCGTACCTTCCGTTTTTTCGTCTGTCATTTTTTTGTACTCCTTTTTCGTATCCCTTGAAATTATTCCGACATTTCAATTTGGCCGCAGCATGGGTTTGCATCTCCGGCAAAATTTCGTCGATTGTGAGGTGTTTAC
>JBAUGL010000079.1:0-10432 GCA_049679665.1 Pyrinomonadaceae bacterium
CTACAACGTCGCTCGATGTAAGCCCGAAGTGGACATAGCGTGAGAATTCACCAATATTTTCAGCAAGATTCGTTGTAAAGGCAATCACGTCGTGATCTGTCGTCTTTTCGATCTCGGAGATGCGTTCTACCGAAAACGCCGCCTTTGCCTTGATAACTTCCACGGCATCCTTAGGAATCGTGCCATCTTCGGCATGGATTTCACAAACGGCGATCTCGACATCAAGCCATTTCTGAAACTTGTTCTGCTGTGACCATATGGCGCCCATTTCAGGCAATGTATAGCGTTCGATCATTAGTTGTCTCAGTCCTCGGTCGCGACGTATTCAATTCGGCTATTACAAAAGAGTGATCGGGTTGTGTGATTCCCATCATCCACTATTGGAAGTTGGACTCGAATCGACGACCGACGCTTGGATCGGATCTTCGTCTGCATTGTTCCAATCTCCAAGTATGTCCTGTACATATACCATCTGGACGATCACCATCAACATTGCCAATAGCGGTGTTGCCAAAACTAACCCGAGTCCGCCGATCATCACGCCCAAAGCGAGTTGAAAAATGATCGTCAAGGCTGGTGGAAGTTCAACCGTCTTGCGTTCGATTATAGGAGTTACAAGGTTGGATTCGACGAGTTGAACTCCGATATAGAGGATCGCAGCGTATAGAGCGCTCACGGGGCTTGCAATAAAGGCAAGTAGAATCGCCGGAATCGCTGAAATTATGGGGCCGAAATTCGGTATAAACGAAAGAAGTCCGGCAATTAGTCCAAGCGTCAGTGCAAGCGGCACACCGATCAAAGAGAGTCCTAACCATGTTAAGACCCCGATAAAAATCATCGAACCGATCTTACCCATCATCCACCAGCGAAGGGTCTCGTTTATCCCCGACAGCACTTGGCTCACACGATGTCGCTTTGGAATCGGGAACAATCGGATAAACCCATGGGAATAAAACCTTGGTTCCGCCGCGAGATACACAGCAAGCAGTATCGTTATAAAGAAATTCCCTATCGCCCCAACCGTTGATGAAAAATACCCACCGACGCGTGTGAGAAGACTCGATATCTCGACCTTCTGCATTACTTCAGCCGTACCTGGAAGCTGCGCGATGATAGCTTGTCCCCAATCAAAACGTGAAAAATAGTCGCTAAGCTGCTGCGCCGATCGTGGAAGCTGTTCACGTAAATGAACAACTTGATCGGCGACGCTCGGAGCGAGTAAGGCAACCGACCCCGCGATAACAATCGCCAAGATGGTCGAAACGACGAGAACCGAAATTCCTTCACCAATGTCGACGTAGCCTCGAACAATATCAGCGAGGCCTCGCAAAAATATCGCAAGCAGTGCGGCGGCGAAAACAAGCAATATTATATCGAAAGCTAAATAGACTAGAACGGCGAGAATCGCAGTTAATAATATTACGCCAACGGCAATAAATACCTGCGATACATAAGTTTTTCCCGTTATCGGATTGTAAGTCATCGTTGACAACATTTGCGCCGGTCGAGGTGCGTTAAATAAGCCCTTTATCGATTATTAGTTCTGCATTCAAAATTGCGGAGCCGGCGGCGCCGCGCACTGTATTGTGACTCATGGCGACGAATCGGTAGTCAAACAAGTTGTCAGGAAAGAGTCGTCCGACGGTTATTGTCATGCCATTGCCGTTATCGCGATCTAGTCTCGGCTGCGGCCGCGTCGGTTCTTCGGTAACGGAGATAAACTTTTCAGGTGACGAATGCAGTTTTAGACTAGGAAAGTTTTCCATCGCGGCCACAACTTCTTCCAGCGTTGCCGTCTCTTTTAGGTCGACGCGGACCGAAGCCGTGTGACCATCTATGACGTTTACCCGAAAGCACTGGGCTGACACGGAAAAATCCGCCTTTTCGATCTTGGTATCTATAAAGCGGCCGAGGATCTTTTGCGCCTCGGTTTCAACCTTTGGCTCCTCACCCGCAATATAAGGCATTACATTATCCGTAATATCAAGCGATGCAACTCCCGGATACCCGGCCCCTGAAATGGCCTGTAGTGTCGTCACGGCGACAGCTTCGACTTTGAACTTACGATGGAGTGCAGCGAGCGGAGCGGCGAAACTTACAACGGCACAGTTCGGATTTGTAACAATAAATCCTTTGCCGAAGCCCCTTTTTTTTTGCTGTATTTCGATCAGGCCTAAATGTTCGTGATTAATTTCAGGAATTAGCAGAGGCACATCTTCATCCATTCTGTAGCTCGACGAATTGCTTATAACGGGATAACCGGCTCGAGCAAACGACTCCTCCGTTTCTCGCGCAACGGTGGATGGAAGGCTCGAGAAAACGATTTCGCAATCCAATGGTGGTTCGATCGGCTGTACGACGATCTCGCGGACTGATTCAGGAATGACACCTGGCAGTTTCCACGCACACGCCTCAACGTACGGCTTTCCGGCTGAGCGGTCGGATGCCGCGAGGGCCGCGATCTCAAACTGCGGATGTCCTTCGAGCAACTGTATAAAACGCTGTCCGACCGTTCCGGTAGCGCCTAAAATTCCAACACGATATTTTCTCATACAAAGTACGACAGGTTGTGAGCCGGTCGAAGCGTCAAACTACCAGACGAGCAGCCATTTCTATATCAATACCTCGTTCATCCGACGAACACCTTCAGCCATCTTATCTTCCGGGTTGCAAAACGACATCCGCAGGAAACCCTTGGCCTCGGAACCAAATGCGGCTCCTGGGACCGTGACAACACGATTCTGCAGTAATTTCTCAGCAACCTCGACATCGTCGCCGAGTGAGCGAACGTCAAGCATAGTGTAAAAAGCACCTTCCGGCGACGTTGCTTTTAAGCCGAGTTCCCTTTCAAAAAGGTCGACAAGGAACTTGCCGCGCTTTTTGTATACTTCCCGTGCATACTCTTTCGCCGCTTCTGCTTCAGGCGTCCAACCTAGTAATGCCGCCTTTTGCGTGATGGTCGATGTGCAAACTGTCAGAAAGCCATGCAAAACGTGGATCGCACGCATTACTTCAGCATCTGAACTCGCCGCCCATCCGAGCCTCCAGCCAGTCATACTGAGCGATTTAGACAAACCGCTAACGACTACGGTTTTATCATAGTATTCTGACGCAGAATGCGGCCGCTCGCCAAAATAAAGGTCGCTATAGATCTCGTCTGATATTAAATAAATTCCAGTTCCTTCTAGTACCTCGGCTATTTGCTTCAGATCGTCCGGTGAAAAGATCTTCCCTGTCGGGTTCGAAGGCGAAATGACGACGGCCGCTTTTGTTTTCGGCGTAATGGATCGCTTAAATTCTTCGATATCGAACGCGAAATCCTTCTCGGCTGGCAGGCGGTAATAAACCGGATTCCCCTGCGCGATCCGCACGCAGGCGTCGTACGCCGGAAAACTCGGATTAGGCACCAGTACATCGTCACCCGAATCGATAATGCAGAGGAACGCGGCCGTCATCGCTTCCTGCGAACCACAGGTCACAACAACGTTGCTGAGCCCAAGGCTCAGATGTGGATACTGTTCGGCGATCTTTTCCCGCAGCGAAGGCAATCCCGGGTGTGACGTGTAACCATTTTGCTCCTGGAGCGTGACGCGGGCCGCTTCATCGCGGATAAACTGCGGCGTCGGAATATCGGGCTCGCCCAAGCCAAAATTAATACTATCCGGAAGGGCTCGCTCAAAAAACTGCCGTATCAAAGTCGGCTGTAAGCCCTGAAGCCGCTTCGGTAAAACAAATCCCTCACTTTTTTGCATCGGTTTCATCAATATTTGCTTATGCAATAAGACACTAATCTCCTTTGCTTTTATCGCTGATCGATTGCTCGGCCTCTTCGCGGACCGTGCCGACCTCGACGTTAAACTCACCTTCGGCCTGCGTGTTTGGGTCGCCCGTCAACACGCCTCCGATTGTCTCGATCTCGCCGATAATGAATTGGCCGAGTCCGGAGATCTTTTCCTTCAAGCCGTGTCTTTCTTCGACGGGATTATCTCGTTTTTCAGGTTCGTCTTGCATAGTCTCAATTCTAGCAGTGAACGTGGGTAGCATCCAGTTGGAAGGTCGTGGCATTGGCGTCAACCTCCAGCGCGCTCAATTACCGCAAGTAGTCCTCCAGTCTTGTCGATGAATCAGTTTTCTCATCACGATATTTGACGATGATCGGTGCGTAAATAGATAGGCCGCTTTCTTTGCCAAATCCGCCCGATATTTGCCTCGACCCCTGGACCACAACGGCACCCGCGGGAACTTCGAGCGGCCTTTCACCTTCCGATTTGATGACCTTCCCGTTAGGTAGGTCAAAGAGCGGCGTCGAACGCGTTAATATTACGCCTGAGGCAAGTACGGCCTGTGATCGGACGATCGTTCCTTCGTAAACTCCGGTGTTGCCGCCTACAAGCACGTCATCCTCAATAATAACGGGCACTGCGCCAACCGGTTCAAGCACGCCACCGATCTGCGCCGCGGCGGAAAGATGCACTCGTTTCCCAATCTGCGCGCAGCTGCCTACAAGCGCATGCGAATCTATCATTGTGCCTTCGTCAACGTACGCGCCGACATTTACATAACATGGCGGCATAAGTACAACATTCGCAGCGACATACGAACCATCGCGGATCGTCGACCCTCCTGGAACGATCCGCACCTTATCATCGAGCGTCATCGGCCGAAGCGGATACGTCTCCTTGTCAAAAAATTGGAAGATCTCATTTGGTTTTGACATCTCGACTATTTTGCCCATTTTGAAACCCAGCAAAATACCCTGCTTCACCCAACCGTTTGCATGCCAATTCCCGTCCGCATCTTTCTCCGCCGAACGTATCTCGCCTCTTCGCAGAGCATCCTTAAATTCTTCAAATATCGCGCGGTCCGCGGTCGAGAATTCCGATTTTGTGAAAATTGGTTCGATACGATCTTGTAAGCTCATTTCCGTTTCCATTAATCGGTTGTAATTTTTCAGCGCCTCACGCAGCCGGTCCTGGGGCGAAGGGGTATACTGTACTGCCTAGGAGTATCCCAATTATTATTTATGTCGCTCCTGCCTAATAACGGTGAATTGTGGATGAGCACCGATCTCGATAAATTACTCTATTCCCTACTTTGATATCGTGAACTTGTCGTTCTTCCAGACAAGGTCATAGATCCGCGGGCCGTAGTCTCCTCCCGCGTCATCGTTTGGGTCAATTCTTCTTACCTCGATCGACTTGTCGTATCTTTGTAGTTGATAGTAGTTCTTTTGATCAAAATCAGGAATTACCGATCTGGAAACATCAACCCACTTACCACCCTTCTTCTCAAGAAAACCTATCGTCCAGCCGACCGTGGTTTCCGATGAAACACCAACGACGAAGGACCCGTTGGTGCGGCGAAACAGGGCCAGCGTTATAGTCGGATTGAAACTTTCGCCGCCGGTATTAAAGTAATTGCGTTCATCTATCGTCACGTACATGTTAAGGTACTCGGCACGATACTTTATACATTCCTTATCGACATTGGAATTTGGGTTGCACTGATCAAACCGAAGATATTTTGCTGGCATCGTCAAATAGGCGTCTTTGAGGAGACTTAGATCAGGATTCGGCCAGTCCATGTAGCCGACCGTGGCTTGCCATCTTCCGTTCACCAGTTTCTTTGTTGTGAACTTCACCTTCTTTTTCTCCGAATCTGTGGCGTCTTCCTCTACTGTAAGCACTTTTACCGGCTGATTTCCGGAAACGGTATACTCTTCGGTAATGTGTATGCAGCAGCCGCTCTTATCGAATACGCGAATCCGTTTTGACCGTTTGTCCACTTCGAACATTCCAAGTCTCCGGCCCAGTTCGGTAAAGCCTTCGCTAAGGACAAATTTCTTCTCAGGACGCGACGAAAGATATAGACGATACGACGGCATGCTGTAAGAGCCGCCCAAGCCATCACAAATTGAGACATCATCCATTCCGTCAAAATTGAAATCGTCGATGTACACCGCGCTATACTTGTCGGAAGCAGGGGTTCCGTTAACATATGGTTTACCATCGGCGAAGAGGTCGAAGTAAGTATCTTCGTGGTCGATAGTCTGGTAGGGTGCGGTTTCGCCCTTCTTAATGAATTCGAATTTTGCCTTCCCGGTACACTTTATATCGTCACAGGTCGCGACCGTGACTATTAAATCGAAATATTGCGATGCGTTCTTAATGTCAAAGACTTTATCCTTGACGGATTCTTCAATAGCCGATCCCCTCGAAAGGTCGGCTGGGGGAGTTGCGTCAGTAGGATCCGCCCGATTCGCAGAACATGCGAAAACGAACAACGTGAGAACGGAACTTAAAAAGAGTGTGTACATTGACCATGTTTTCATAAGCTTTTTACTATCTTAGTATTCGGCGGTCGGTTATTAGTTTTGGGAGAACCGATCTCGCTGTTTCGATCAACTATGGGGCTAGCCGACTACCATGATTGACGACATTCGCCGACTCTTTTTGCCCAAAAATGAAGCTTCGAATCCAATAGAGAAAATAAAAATCGACATACTGATATCCTTAAAACGCGCGCGGTCCGCCGTCGAGAATTCCGATTTGTGAACGTTGGTTCAATACGATCTTGGAAACTCATTTCCGTGTTGTTTCCGCTAATCGATTGTATTTTTTCAGCGCCTCGCGCAATCGGTCGTGCGGCAAGGCGTATACTGTATTCCCGTTATAACCCGTCATTGTTTCGGCGGCCGTCAAAGCGTTGATGATCGCCTCTTCTGTTGCTTGAATCGTTGCCTCGAACAGTGGGTTCATCATTTCATTCGGAAGCATTTCAACCTTCGAAGTTTTGTCTACGATGGAGGCTTCGTCGACATTGGCGGTCGAAAAGGCAAGAAAGATATCGCCCGACGAGTTTCCGCCGATCCCTCCCAATTGTGCGATTCCCAATGATGCCCTTTTAGTTAGCCGTTTTAGCTGATAAGGAAGAAGCGGCGCATCCGTTGCGACGACGACTATGATCGAACCCGTGTCATCGTCTGCCTTGCCTTCAGTCGGCATGAGTTCGGTTATCTCTTTGCCAACCGGCGCACCCGCGATCCGCAGCAATCGACGGCTGCCGTAATTTGCCTGTACGAGTACGCCGATCGTGTACCCTCCATCTTCTTTTTTAAGAACTCGGGACGCAGTTCCAGTCCCCGCCTTGAACTGGTGGGCTACCATGCCGGTCCCGCCGCCGACGTTGCCTTCTGCCACCGGCCCCGAACGGGCTGAGTCAAGTGCCCGAAACACGTGCTCCTTCTTAATGTGAAAGCCGTTGATATCGTTAAGGAAACCGTCCCACGTTTCGGCCACAACCGGCAAGCTAAAGTCGCCGGAATAACCCTTCGCGGTGGATCGCTTTGTTCCCCATTCGATCACCGCGTCACGCACAATACCTACGCTGTGTGTGTTCGTGATCATTATCGGCCCACCGAAACCGCCCGACTCCTCGATCCACGTTGTGCCGGTCATCTCACCGTTACCATTGAGCGAGTCCCACGCCGCAAAAACTCGGCCGCCGCGGTCCTTGCCGCGAGGAAGTATAGCGGTCACGCCGGTCCTTACTGCCTTTTTGCCTTGACCCGATACAAGTGTCGTGAAACCAACTTCCACGCCCCTTATATCGGTAATAGCGTTGAGCTCTCCAGTCTTTCCGTCAAACGGGACGCCAATGTCCCTCGCACGCGGTCTTGATTGTGAAGCAGCCATAGATGTAAATACGAACGTGATCAAAATGAAGTAGAGAATATTTCCCATTTAACTCCTACGGTTTATTCACCTCTGGGGCCCGCGTGGTCTGAAGGGCGACCATTTGCCACCGTCCACCTTGATTTACGAAAACACATGTATAGCGCAGATCGATTCCGCCCGGTGTGAATCGCATTTTTGCCAGGGCTGTAACAACAGCCGTCTTGCCGTATACCCGCACCCAAAGGTCTTCGTTTACAATAGAGATCGTGCCAGCACCGGGTGACGGGGCGAGTGCCTCTAATTCTTCCTTCTTTCCCCTCGTTTTACCGTCATAGGTAGTAACGATCAGGTCCTCCGAAAACAACTTTTCGAGTACCTTCATATCCCTCGCTGCGACGGCATCCGCCCACATTCCGACGAGCGAGAAGACTTCTCGCGCAGAAGCCCCGCTAAGTTTCGCATTTTCCGCTGATTGCGCTGTGGCGGAGTATTGGAAAAATAGGATTGAGCAGACAACGAATATGAGTTTAAACATTTATTTGTGTCCGGATCATATTTTTAACTCGTTCATAACAGATCGCAGTTTCGCACGAGTCTCCGGCATCACGGGCACCAACGGCAGTCGAAGGTTTTCCTCGATAAGGCCCATTTCCTTCATCACGAATTTGCATGGCGCAGGCGACGATTCGATAAAATTCGACTCCATCAAAGGCAGTATTTGGTAGTGTATCTTCCTTGCAGCCGTGTAGGCGCCGTCGAGTGCTTTTTCGACCATTCTAGACGTCTCTTTAGGAATTTCGTTCGAGCAGACCGAGACGAGGCCATCGGCTCCCAACACGATCAATGGAAGCGCTGTCGCGTCATCACCTGAAAATACCTTGAAGTTCTTCGGGCGGTTGTTCATGATCTCCATTACTTGCGAAAGGTTTCCAGAAGCCTCTTTGGTCGCAACGATGTTTTCGTGATTCTCCGCAAGTCTCAGCGTTGTCTCGGCCGAAATATTGCATGCCGTTCGCGACGGCACGTTGTAAAGAACTATTGGGAACCCCTTAACCGATTTCGCGATCTCTGAGAAGTGCGCATATAGCCCGTCCTGTGTCGGTCGGTTGTAATACGGAGCCACGATCAAGGCGGCGTCAGCGCCAGCCTCGCGAGCTTTCCGCGTATTCTCTATGGCGGCCGCCGTATTGTTCGTTCCAGTTCCCGCGATCACTTTTGCACCGAGTTTATGCGCTATATCGATCGTCATCTTGGTCAAGTGCAACAATTCGCTACGATCCATAGTGACATTCTCCCCTGTCGTACCACACGGCACGAGGAGCGTAACGCCATGCGCTATTTGCCGCTCCACCAGCTTTTTAAAGCACCCGTCGTCAATCGAACCGTCTTTGTGAAACGGCGTAACCAGTGCAGTGGCACACCCACGAAGCCAATCAAGTTTTTTCGTCATAGATCGGTAATAATTCCCTGTAAGCGTTTGCTTAGTATATTCTTATGACAGATCATCTTACAAAAATACTTTGCGAAAATTTATAGTATTCATAAGAGTTTCTTTCTGTATCGCGTTGTCTATTTGCTCGATCAACTGCGGACGATCCGGACCGTCCGGGAATCCTGATCCGGGTGCACCATCAGATCCGGTGCAGTTTGCCGAGAGTTTTTCTTATCCATTGAGCGAAAGGGAGTCTCTAACCGAGCCGAAAGACACCATGGATCAATGGTATAACGCTCTCGATTTCGGCATCGAAAATCATCTGGGTGAAGACTGGAACAAGAATACCGGCGGCAACTCCGATTGTGATGAACCCGTATATTCTATCGCAAACGGGGCCGTGATTTACGCATCTGATGCCGGGCCAGGTTGGGGAAATATTGTTATCATTGAACATACCTTACCTGACTCAACGAAAGTTGAGTCTTTATACGGTCATCTTCAGATAATTACTTTAACAAACGGTAATGTGACAAAACGCCAGCAGATCGGAACTGTCGGAAATGCAAACGGCCGCTACCTTTGCCATCTGCACCTTGAAATACGTGACGAGACTTCCCCTCTGTGGAACGACTCCGGTCCAGGTTACTCGGCCGATAGATCGGGCTCGCTTGATCCTTCAGATTTCATTGATTCTCGGCGTTGAGGGCTTGAGTGTCTAAACACAGTTGCTACCGTTTCCGGTCCTGACATATCTCATCCATCACGTCAGTAAA
Source organism: Pyrinomonadaceae bacterium (assembly GCA_049679665.1). Taxonomy (GTDB): domain Bacteria; phylum Acidobacteriota; class Blastocatellia; order Pyrinomonadales; family Pyrinomonadaceae; genus OLB17. The sequence continues at coordinate 9,885 of JBAUGL010000079.1, forward strand.
CTCGATGAAACCCTTTTTGCCGACGACCCATTCGGCGGCCATTAACGCCCCAGACGCAAATCCATTGCGTGAGCGTGCAAAATGTTCCAACAGAATTTGATCAGCTGTGCCGTCAAACCCGACTCGATGTGTTCCCGGAATATTGCCTGCACGGGTTGACGACACGGAAAATTCTTCGGCGACGTGTTCAGATACGATGTCCTTCAATTTCAACGCCGTTCCGCTTGGAGCATCTTTCTTCCGTGAATGATGCTGCTCTTCGAGAAATACCTCATATTCCGGAAACTTTGCAAACAGCTCAGCCGCAAAGTCAGCGATCCGGTAAAACAAATTCACCCCGACCGAAAAATTCGCACCAAAGACCATCGCGCCGCCGCCGTCCATAACAATTCGCTCGATCTCATTGCGTTCCCCACTCCACCCGGTCGTTCCCTCGACGATCGGAACCCCGGCCGCCACGCATGCCTCGACATTTCGTCGCACCGCCTCAGCAATCGAAAAATCGATCGCGACATCCACTTGTCGTAAACGATCAGGCAACTCGGCGG
>JBAUGL010000080.1:0-5774 GCA_049679665.1 Pyrinomonadaceae bacterium
GGCTCAAAGTTTTGCATATACTGCGGGGTGAAAGTGGTTGCGACGCCGCCGGCAGGACAGAAACCTTTTCAGCAGTCGTCCCCGGCCGGCCACAGTCAAGCTGCGGAACCTCAGGCTCAGCAAGAAAATTCGCAGCAAACTCCGAATCATCCGCAATATCATCAACCCCAGCAGTCCAATCAGCAGAATTACAATCCGCAGTTTCCGCCTCAGCCTGCCTGGTGCCGTACCTGTTCTGGCAATCCTGCCGGACTGCCGGATAAGGTGGTGATCTGTCGTGAGTGTCGGTCTCTGAAACCGCTTGTTCCGGGATACACCGTAGACAATTCAGCCTTCGCCTGGGCAGCGGACGCCAAGGCAATGTCCACTCTTCGGTCGTTGACGCCTCTTAACGCGGCAGCAAAGGCTGTTTCGGAGAAGGTCGGAAGGCGCTGGATCGAAGTCACGTTCAACGGCCTTAGGCTTGGTGAAAGGCAGATGCCGCATATCTATGGACAGGCAGTCCGGGCCGCTCGGATATTGGGCATGTCCCATATGCCCGACGTGTTTTTGTCAGGCGAACGGCCCTGGGATCTGCTGACGTTCGGAACGGACAAGGATTCATTCATCGTCGTCGGGTCGGCATTGGCCGGGAATTTTCAGGGTGTGGATATGCTCTTCTTACTAGCCCGGGAAATGGGCCATTGCAAGTCCGGCCACGCTCTTTGGAAGACGGTGATCAGATTTTTTCTTGGGGAACAGGGACCGGCGAAGGGATTTATGGCCGGCGGTATCTTTGCCGCATTGAGCCCTAGCGCTATCTTAAGCGGTGCGATCGAAATGCCGCTGCTTGCCTGGGCACGACAAGCGGAGATCACTGCCGATCGAGCGGGACTCCTAACTGTCGGCAATGAAGAAGTCGCCCGGCGGGTGCTGTTGTCGTGGTCGCTGAAATCTTCGTTTATATACAAGCAGATAAACATCGAATCGTGGATAGAGCAGCAGTCGGTCGAGGATGATTCTTACATAAAACTTTCCGAGCTGACGACAACCTCCACGCCGTACATCGGGCCACGCCTTAAGCTTCTGTCCGACTTTGCACGCAGCCGGGAATTGCAGAATTCGTTGCGGATAATTTCCGACACTATCAGACGGGCCGCTCCGCCGCCTCCGCCAAAGAAGGCTCCCGAACTGAATGTGGTCAGATTCGAATGCTCGAAATGCGGGATGGCGATGAAGATCCCGCGGCGGGCGCTGGAAGGCAGATCAGAGCTGCCCGCGAAATGCCCCGACGCAAAATGCGGTGCGATCACCCTTCTAACTAAGAACAAAAAGGCCGGTCAAGGTGCCGGAGCACGTGGATCGAATAAACAGGAGATTCTAAATTATGGCGATTGAAGACAACACCACTATCACTGAGACCGGGCCCGACGGCACCGAAACTGAATTTGAGATCACCACCGCTACGGTCGATGAACTGTCCGGAGACGACCAGACCTTTGCCGAAGGAGCTGTCGCGGCGATGTTCGACGACGGATCGACGGACCAGGAAGCTGCATATATTGATTACGACGGCGACGGGAAACTCGACACCGCAGCGGCCGACACTGACGGTGACGGGCAATCGGACACCGCGGTCGCGGACACCGATGGCGATGGGCAGATCGATGCTGTCGGAAAGGACACTGACGGCGACGGGAACCTTGACCTGGCCGTGTTTGACACCGATGGTGACGGTGAAGCGGATGCCTCGATGGAGGATACCGACGGTGACGGACAGATGGATGTTGCGGATATAAACGGTGACGGCGAAGCCGATTTTACGATCGAGGCATCCGAAGGATTGCCGACGGAAGAAGAGATCTCGACCAATTCAATCGAATTCACGGTCGGCGAAGACGGTTTCCCCGTTTCTGATACCTCCGACGCCGAAACTACGGCCGGTTATGAGAACACGTCGTTCGAGACGCCCGTTGAATTCGGCGAGGCGCCGGTGGTCGATATCCCGGCCGCGGATTCGACGATCGACTTAGGCTATTCATCGATATCCGACGAAACAGCTGCGACGGCCGAAGCGGATGCGGCGCAAGTGGCCGCGAACCAGGCACACACCGATGCTGCAGCTGAGTCGCAGGCCGCGGCGGACGAGTTTGTCGCTCAGGGTGATTATGCGGCCGCTGCCGATGCACGCGAGACCGCTGAGGACGAAGCCTATCAAGCTGGCGATTCTTCGATGCTCGGGGCGTCTGATTCGAGCGATCTCGAAAATGCAGCGTGGAAACAGGAGATCGCAGAGGATTATCAAGCTCAACAGCAGGAGCATATCGAGGAGGGCGATTACGCCGCCGCCAAAGAAGATGCCCAAAATGCAGGCTACGCTACGGGTGATGCTGACTCTCTTGCGGGCGGTTCCGATCACACCGGCCAATCGGACAACGACGTCTACAACCTCGATAACGCCGTTTACCAGGAAGAGAACGCCGAGGCCGCCGAACAAAACGCGGAGTGGTATGCTGAGGCCGGTAATGTCGAAGCGGCTGAGCGTAACGCCGAGCAGGCCGATGTTTACGAGGCTTCGGCTGATGATTTCGCATCGCGGGCGGATGAGGAAAGTTACAACTACCAGGACGATCCGTCGTCGCTTGTCGAAGCCGGCGGAACCTATGACGCGGGTTCCTATGATCCCGGTGCGGCTTCGACCTACGATACCGGCGGATACGATGCGACAGTGGGCTCGGTCGATACGGGAATCGACACGGCTGTAGATACGATCGCGGCGTCGACTTACGACACAGCGATCGACGACGGAACTGTCTGATATTCGTTGAAGAGAATGAACGGGCCGTTGAGCCTTATTTGATCTTCCCGTACTTGCGCAGGATGTTCCGCGTCGGTTCGAGAGGCAGGGCTTCAACGGTCCGCTTATCTCTGCCCCGTATTGTCGATGCCTTTAACATCGAATTGTATATCGCTTCTTCGGTGGCTTCGATGACTGCAAGAAACAACGGCGACATCGCATCGTTTCCGACCACTTGCATGGTCCGTTTTGTTTCGGCCGACCGGACGCGATTTTCCAAAGCGGTCGAAAAGGCAATGGCATAATCGCCGCTGCCGTTTGTCATTGCCGAACCGGTGCGGGCTAAGCCCGACATCGAACGTTCGGCAAGGCGTTCGAGCTGCCGCCAGTCAAGCGGCGCGTCAGTTGCAATAACGATAATTATCGATCCGTCCGCCGCATCCCTTGCAGAAGCCCGCACGCTAGTAAGGGCATTACTATCAGCATCCAAAATACTTATCGATCCGTCTGCCGCATCGCTTGCAGAAGCCCGCACGCTAGTTATGGCATTACAATCAGCGCCCGAAATACCCTTACTTCTCGCGGGCGTCTGCAACGACACCGCATCCTTTAAATAATATTTCCCAAGCTCAACGCCCACCGGTGCACCGTCAATTGTAAGAACACCGCCAAAATTTGTTTGTACAAGTACACCGATCGTGTAACCGCCCAGCGACACAGGTAGTCTCCGCGACGACGTCCCGATCCCGCCCTTCCATCCGAAAGCCACGGTTCCAGTGCCCGCCCCGACCGAACCCTCGTCGACTATACCGTTCCTGGCATTTTTTATTGCGTTGAACACGTCGGCCCGTGTGATGTGACGACCGCGAATATCGTTCAGAAATCCGTCATTCGTTTCGGCTACAAGCGGATTTATCGACTGAACATTTTCGTTGCCCGGCAGCGAGAGCATATGGTCGAGCAAAAAATCGCCGACCCTGGGGACGCTAAGTGTAGACGTCAGAATGATTGGCGTCTCGATCTCGCCAAGTTCGTTGACCTGTGTCGAACCGGCAAGCTTGCCGAATCCGTTTCCGACAAAGACGGCGCCCGGCACCTTTTCCTTAAACAGGTTTCCGTTGTGCGGAAGTATTGCCGTAACTCCGGTTCTTACGTTGTCACCCTTAATTATTGTCGTGTGCCCGACCGTCACGCCGCCGACGTCAGTGATCGCGTTGTTCGGTCCGGTGGGAAGAACGCCTGTCTTGATGCCGATCTCTCGTGTACGCGGCCTGTTTTCCTGCGCCGACACAGATACAAAGAAAAGGAAACCAACGAGGACGAGCGATAGATATCTGGAGGTTATTCGCATCTATTTAGAATTAGGGGCCCCTAGGTAAGGACTGCAATTGCCCATACTACATATAACCAAATAAAGCCGAGATAGGTTATCGGATGGATCCTTCTCAAAGTGACCCAGTCATATAGAAACAATGATAAAAACAATCCGTTCCATACCAATGGATTCGCCACTAAAGGGGATATTCCGAACGGGGCCCCAATCCTATCGAGAATCGGGCCCATCATGTACAGGGTTGCCAGATACATAAACCGTTTATGCTTATCGGCGTTTTCTCTGTTCAGGTAACCCAGAACGATCAGCACGGCGAAACTCGGAAGAAGAAATCTGTTTGGCCTTGCGTAGAAAACCAGTTTATCCCAACCCTCCCAAATTGACACAAAGACATACAATGTGCTCGCTACAACCCCTGCGCCGACAAAAAGCGTGGCAATACCAAGCCACTGATGCGTGGTGTAGTTTAAGCTCCGTATCAAATTCGTTTGAATAGCGAAAAGAACCATCCAGGCGAGACAGAATAGGCCATGAATTATGAACTTAGGATCGCTGTTGCTTTCCTGACCGATATCGGTAATCAGATTGTCGGAAAAAGAGACGAGTGACAGTCCCAGAATCAAGAGGCTGACGAAAGCAAAATAGTTCTTCTAATTTTCTACCTCCGTCCCTCAATTACCGGCTTCGGACTGTGCTAGACCTTCGCGAAGGTCAGTCCCGTCTGCCCCTGATATTTCCCGCCGCGATCGGAATAGGATACGGCACAGTCCTCATCTGATTCGAAAAATAGGATCTGCCCAATGCCCTCGTTGACGTAGACACGCAAGGGTAAATTAGCGAGGTTAGCGATTTCCACGACAAGTCGTCCCGTCCAGCCCGCTTCGAGCGGAGTCGTGTTAACTAGCAGACCGGCGCGGGCATATGTCGATTTGCCTAGGGCAATTCCGGTTACATTGCGCGGCATCTTAAAAGTCTCCACGGTTACACCGAGACCGTAGTGATGCGGCGGAAGCAGGTAATACTTCGCCCCGTCGTCGGCTTCCTGTAGTTCCGGTTCGATCAGCGAATAATGATCGTCGAACTTCTTCGGATCGATCTCCTTTGCGTGAACTGATGAGAATATGCGAAAACCGTCGTCCGCCAGCCGCATATCATAGCCGTAACTCGATGCGCCGGCCGAGATGATCTTGCGGCCGTTGACCGCACGCAGCAACTCAGGCAGGAATGGGCTGATCATTTGCTGCTCTTCGGCCATTTTCCGAAGCCAGATATCAGATTTTATGGTCATAAACTGGTATTAGAGCTTCTTAGAAAATACCCCAAAGCGTCGGAAAGTTAAAATCGTGGTCGCGTTGTACCGTTGGTCAGTCTCAGAGTTCCGGACCCGACGCTGAACGACATATGCGTGGCCCCGGTACCGGTCGTTGCGAGGACCGACCGCTTCGTGAATTCGGGACGGCCGGATCGAGGCTTCAAATTCACGACGTCATTTTCAATTTCACCGTCGCGAAGCAGTCTGGCGTCGAGCTCGGCATTCAGATCGTGCGGAAGAAACACATTCAGCGTTCCGGCTGCAAGTTTAACTTCGATCGGTCCCCCAGCCGTTTCACGTCCGCGTACGGCCACATCGGCTATGCCTTTACCCAACGTAACCGCGGCGGGACC
>JBAUGL010000081.1:0-11144 GCA_049679665.1 Pyrinomonadaceae bacterium
GAATTTCCTAAGCGACCCCGTGTTTGAGGTTGGCGCGCAAGTCATCGCTTCAGAACTTGACGGTATACTCGGCGATCCGACATTCGGCTCGTACGAACTTCTGCGATTACTTGGACGCGGCGGTGCCGGGCTGATATTTCTTGCGCGTGATCGTGAGTTGGAGCGAATGGCTGCGCTTAAAGTGCTTCCTGCTTACCTTTCGGATGGCGACGACCGGATACTAAGATTTCGCCAGGAGGCCCAGGCCGCGTCCTCTATCTCACATCCCAACGTCACCAGCGTTTATGGATTTGGGAAAGCCAACGGCAGACACTACATAGCGATGGAGTACGTTCGAGGTCAAACTCTTCGTGAACTACTTAAAGCAGGCGATCTTAATCTATTGGACGCATTGGACTTTGCTATTCAAGCGGCGCGCGCTTTAACCGCCGCCCATGATCTGGGGATAATTCATCGCGACGTCAAACCGGAGAACCTGATTATACGGGACGATCGAATGCTAAAGGTATTAGATTTCGGCCTAGCAAAGCAGATACTGCAATCCGATCTCCAAATTGATCATCAACTGCGTACCCCGTCACTCGTCACAGAAACCGGGCATATAATGGGTACTACATCGTATATGTCGCCGGAACAGATACGCGGGAAAGACCTTGATCTGCGGACCGATATTTGGAGCCTTGGGGTTGTCTTGTATGAAATGCTTGCCGGGGCACGTCCGTTCGTAGGCGAAACTCCAAGTGATACTCAAGCGCAAATATTACTTTCTGATCCTCCGCCGACCCCCGTATTCAAAGCCTATCCGGAACTTATGCGAATCCTCAATAAGATGCTCGACAAGGATCGCCTGCTTCGCTATGATTTCGCCGGAACGATCATCGACGATCTAGAAATCGTTTACCGAGAAGCGCAAAAGCGAGGCGAAAATCGACAGCTATCGCGATTCAATGGGCAGAGCATCAAGGGGCCCGGTATGTGGACGAAAATCAAGGGATTATTTACGTCTGATTCCGCCGGCGTCTGACTTCACATTCGCTACCGTTCGCCTTAAAATAAATATATATGAATCGACGTCCCCTGATAGCGGGTAACTGGAAAATGCATAAGCTGATCGGCGAGGCTGTCGACACGGCTCTTTCCTTAAAGCCCATGGTTAATGGCGCGAATCACTGTGACATTGTGATCGCCCCTGTATTTACTGCACTCAAAGCGATCGCCGACCGCGTTGAGGGATCGAATATACACGTCGCGGCACAGAATTGTTCGAGCGAACCGCATTTTGGGGCGCAAACCGGAGAAGTGTCTGCAAATATGCTTCGCGATGTTGGCTGCTCGCACGTGATCGTCGGTCACTCCGAGCGGCGGCAGTTTTACGCAGAGACCGATGAATCCGTAAATCGAAAAGCAATCGCGGTGTCCGCAGCAGGATTGATCGCAATCGTATGTGTCGGCGAATCGCTCGTGGAAAGGGAATCGGGGGAGGCCGAATCAGTCGTCAGGAAACAGATCGTGAACGGGCTCGCTGGTTTGACAGTTGCAGACACGGAACGTATCATAATCGCTTACGAGCCTGTCTGGGCGATAGGAACGGGTAAAACCGCCTCACCTGAACAGGCTCAAGAAATGCACGCTCACATCCGACACACCGTTGCCGAGACTCAAGGGTCGGAGACGGCGGATCGGGTTAGGATACTCTACGGAGGCTCAGTGAACCCGGATAATATCAGGACGCTAATGTCGCAAAATGATGTTGACGGGGCCTTGGTAGGTGGGGCTAGTTTGGAAGCTTCAAGCTTCGCAGATATAGTAAATTATAGGTAAGTTCGGGCGACGGGTTGTACGTCGCTCATCGAATAGGTGGTTAAGATTGATCTACGTTCTATACACTATTTTTTTTACTTCGTGTGTTGTACTGATAGCAACTGTTCTTCTGCAGCCGGGCAAGACGGATGCGGGCGCTCTCTTTACAAGCAACGTTTCTAGCGCTGCCTTCGGCCCTCGCGGTACGGCAACCGTCTTGTCGAAGGTTACTATAGCGGCAGCGGCGATCTTTATGATCTCAGCGCTGCTGATCTCTATGCCTTCACTCAGCGGAAGCCGGTCGGTTTTGCAGGCGAACGAGGAAGCTCCGGCGAATGCTGCGATTGCTCCGGCCAATGCGAATTCGGTTTCGACGGATGCTAATTCGGTCGCATCGGACGCCAACCTGGTCGTTCCGGCGAATGCAAACGCGGTCATTCCAACAAATGCAAACACCGCTCCGGCAGCTGTTCCCGAATCTGCTCCGCCGGCGGAAGGCGATTCGGAGCCGGTGAATACTGAGGCTGCTAATAAATAGATCTTTACCAAGTTGGCGGGCTCTTTGCATCCCCGCCGATGATTGAACTAAAGCTGAGGTGGCGTAATTGGTAGCCGCGCACGTTTGAGGGGCGTGTGGAGTAATCCGTGCGGGTTCGAGTCCCGCCCTCAGCACCATCAACAATATTGAGAAGACGGGTTACGAGACCTGTCTTTTTTTTTGATGTGGAGTCTCTATTCCGCGACGAGCATGGTACCTGTGCCTTCATCGGTAAATACTTCCGTAAGCAAAGCGTTTCGATTTGTTCCGCTGATAATGTGGGCCGACCCCACGCCAAGTTCCAGCATACTAACCAGACTCTGCAGCTTTGGAATCATTCCGCCGGTCGCCGATCCGTTCGATATCAAATTCTGCGATTCGGCCACTGTTAGTCTGGCGATCTTTGTCGCCTCATCCTTCGGATCTAAGTAGATCCCGTTTACGTCGGACATAAGTATCAGTTTTTCTGCCCCAAGGTGAACGGCGATCTCTGAAGCGATCGTGTCAGCATTGATATTGAATATCCGCCCTTCATCGTCGGCACCGAGCGATGAAATAACCGGCAGGTATCCGCCATCGAGCAATAGCACAACAAGGCTTGCGTCGATTTCGACGATATCGCCGACATGGCCATAATCAACTGTTTCCATCTTACCGGTTCCAGAATCCAGGATCTCGCGCGGGGGTCGCTTGACCGCTTTTACGACCCCACCGTCAATACCAGAAAGGCCAACGGCCTGGATACCGCGTCGACGAAGGGCCGCTAGAATTTCAGTGTTGATCTTTCCCCGAAAGACCATCTTTGCAAGGTCAAGGGTGTCGTCGTCCGTGACCCGCCGGCCTTCGATCACCGTCTGGACGACGCCGAGCTTTTGAGCGAGTTCTGATAATTGCTTTCCGCCGCCGTGAACGACACAAACCCTGATTCCGACCTGATGCAGCAGTGCCAATTCCTCTGCGAGCGAGGCCAGATTATCCGTATCCTCGGTGACCTTACCCGAGAACTTTATGACGAACGTCTTACCCTTAAAGCGTTGAATATAGGGCAGCGATTCGCGAAGCAGGTCCAAGGTTTGAACGTTCATATGATAATTTCCGCCATGATCGACTTCTGAATATGGAGACGATTTTCGGCCTCGTCTATAACGACGGATCTCGACGAATCGATCACGCTATCGGTTACAATTACATTTCTGCGAACCGGCAGACAGTGCATAAAAATACCATCGTTGGTGCGTGCCATTTTCGCGTCATCTACTATCCAGTCGGCACGAAACTGTTCACGATATTCAAGGTCTCCTAGATTGTCGCCATAGTACTGTTTTCCTCCCCAGCTCTTTGCGTATACAACGTCTACGCCTTCGAAGGCCTCATGAATGTCATTCGTAATTTCGAGCGATCGGTCATTGCGCCTCACCTGCGATTCAACTTCCGCGAGCAGTCCTTCGTCAAGTTCATAACCCTTCGGGTGAGCGATCCGAAGATCGTGGCCAAATTGCGCCGATATAAGGGCAAAGCTGTTCGGTACCGCCATCGGTAGCGCTTTCGGGTGCCATGCCCATGTCAGCAATACCTTCTTTCTCTCGACGCCGAGTTTTTCGCGGATCGTCATTATATCAGCCATCGCCTGGCACGGATGATACATGGCCGATTCAAGGTTTATCACCGGGACGGTTGAATACTTTGCAAAGGCATTCAATATCGGATCAATGCGTTCCGTGTCCCAATCCTTCAAAGCCGCGAAGGTCCGCACTCCGATGGCGGAAACATAGCGCCCCACTACCTGTACGAACTCTTTTACATGTTCGGTCTTGTCGTTGTCCATTACAACGCCTTCACGGTGTTCAAGTGTCCACGATGTGCCGCCTGGCTCAAGCATAACCGCATTCCCGCCAAGTTCATAAATTCCGACCTGCATCGAAGCCCGGGTTCTCAGTGATGGGTTAAAAAAAACAAGAGCGACTGATTTTCCTGTCAGCGGCCTGTTGGTTAGATCGCCCCGTTTGAAACGCTCGGCCGTATCAAGTAGTCCCGAGAGATCGTCGCGTGAATACTGGATCGTATTAAGGAAGTTTCTAATCATGGTTCTTAGGCGACAACCGCTCAAGCGGGACCTCTAAAAGTTCACCTATTCTTTCGATCGTTATATCCGCAGGTGGATATTTAGCGACCTCCTTTTCATCGAATGCATAATGCCCTTGTCTCGGGAAAACTGTTGTAACCTTTCGGCCCCAGATCTCCTTTATGGCCGTGAGTATTCGGATTTTGTCATCAACAAGCACATAGTGATCCGCTGGATATCGACGTTCGACGTCCTTCAGTTCTTGTTCCTTATGTATATAAATGAGAATGTTCCCACCAACCGCATCGAAAATACCCGAGCTTTCAACCTTTCTTGGCTGAAACACAACATCGCCGTCGGTCAATATTACGACCTTCCCGTAATTCTTGAATCTATCAAGTACGTCGAGGGAATTTGGGTAAAGCCGATGCGAAAACGGATACTTGATCAAGTATGTCGAAAGTGCGAGCAGACGGGAATCGTAGGGGTGCTCGTGTCTGTACCTTTGCAGCGTGCCGAGATAGTCGGCATAACCGAGTTCGCTGCGGAGCGCCTCAAAAATTGTCCAATACCGATCGCTGCGCTCCGGGCCTACCTCGTTCTTAAGAAAGACTCGTAGATCCCGGGTAACCCTGTCGTTATCGAGCAACGTGTTATCGACATCAAAAAGGAAGACGATTTTATCCATTCAGTATCTCTCCGCCGAGCACGTCGATCATTACGTCTACCTCAGACGTCGTAACGCAGAGCGGCGGCAGCAAACGAAGAACATTCGGGTTCGCTGATGTGCCGGTAATGACGTAGTTTTCGAGCAGTTTTGCGTGAACCGGTGCGCATTTATCGTTGAATTCGACGCCGAGAAGGCAGCCTTTTCCGCGCACCGAAGCGACTCCGGGAATGTTTGTAAGCCTTTGTCTCAGATGAATTTCGATCTCCTTCGCATTCGTTATCATCCCATCTTGTTCGATCGCTTCGAGCGTCGCGACGACTGCGGCCATCGCGAGCATTCCGCCTCCGAACGTTGTACCGAGATCGTTTTCCTTGATATACGACGAGACCGATTCGTTTACCAGGCAAGCTCCAACCGGGACGCCGCTGCCCAAACTCTTTGCAAGTGTGACAATGTCCGGCTCGATCATCGACGCCGCAGTACTTCCGGCAAAGAACCAACTACCGGTTCGGCCGATCCCTGTTTGTACCTCGTCGAAGATCAGAACTATTCCAAGTTCGTCGCAAAACTTGCGCAGTTCCGCAAAGAAGGCTGGATCCGCTTCTCGCACACCTGCCATCGATTGGATCGGCTCGATCATGATCGCGGCGGTTTTCGCATCTGCGACGGTCCGGATGCTGTCGATGTCTCCGAATTCCGCCGAAATGTGGCCGGGAACGTTCGGGCGTCCGATCTCGCGGTATCTACCAAGAAATGTTGCGCTAATTGAATCCGCTGTGCGTCCGTGAAAACTACCCGAGAAACTAATAATACGATCGCGGCCGGTTACCATCCTCGCCATTCGCATCGCGTTCTCGTTCGCCTCAGTCCCTGAATTGCAGAAGAATACTTTTGATAGGGAATCCGGCGCGACAGAAACAAGTTTTTGCGCGGCCTGGGCGCGAATGTCCGAATAAACGAGGTTCGAGTAAAACAAAACTTTTTCAATTTGTTCGTTTAATGCCTTTACCACGTGCGGATGAGCGTGTCCGGTAGCGCAAACAGCGTGGCCTCCATACAGGTCAAGATACTTGTCACCCTCATCCGTCCAAACCCATGCACCCCTTCCGCGTTCAACGGCGAACGTCATTTTTTTATAGGTCGCGACCTGAAATTGATCCTCAACCTGCTTTATCTCATCAGAATTCATTGCCTTTTAGCCACTAGGGGTTGCTTCCTGTAAAAATAAGCCCGGTCGATTCATTCAGACCGAACATTAGGTTCATATTTTGCACAGCCTGTCCGGCAGCACCCTTGACCAAGTTGTCGAGCGCTGAAAAAATGACTATCTGCTTACCATTCGAATGTCCGGAAATGTCGCAAAAATTGGTATTCTTTACCCAGTTAAGATCCGGCGAGACATTAACGACGCGAACGAAAAAGCTATCTTGGTAATACTCCTTGAGTAGATTTTCAACATCTTCGTTCGTCAAATTGACCGTTGTTTCTAGATAGCACGACGCAAATATTCCACGGGAAACCGGAAGACTGTGTGTCATAAAGACCAACTCTTCAGCAAAATTGCCAATGGTTCGCAAATGCTGTTCGATCTCAGGTAAGTGCTGATGTTGAAAGGGCTTATAAGCATAGAACGAATTCGCTCTTTGCGGATGATGTGTATTGGCCGCGGGCCGTGCCCCAGAGCCGGAGGAACCAGTCTTGCCATCCACGATTACTCGCCCTGACAGCATTCCGCTCTTTACCATTGGTGCCAGGGCCAGCAGCGAAGCGGTCGCAAAACAACCTGGATTCGCAACGAACCGGGCAGATCTGATGGCATCGCGGTTTGTTTCGGTCAATCCGTATACAAAGCTTTTCTGCAGTGCCTGAGCTGTATGATCGAGACCGTAATATCGCTCGAACAGCTCGGATTCTTCTAATCGAAAGTCACCCGAAAGATCTATTACTTTGACGCCGTCCGGCAAAAGCGGTATCAGCTTCAATGCATGTCCGTGCGGTAACGCGAAGAACGCGACGTCGAGTTCCCCGACTTTGGAAAGATCATCCGGTGATTTCTCAAACCTTAAATCAGTAAGCCCGTTTAGGTTTCTGTGCACCTCGGCAACGCATTTATCCGCGTGGTCATTGGCCGTGACCAAAACGATCTCTGCATTCGGATGAAGCAGCAATATCCGCAGAAGTTCACTCCCGCCGTAACCGGAACCCCCGAAGATCGCGATTCTAATTTTGCTGCCAGATCCTTTCAACCTTCACCTACCTATCAAATAATTCCCATATCTTCCGGATCACCGACTTCTGGGCTCTGGCGTCCGTAACTGCGATAAATATCGTGTCGTCACCTGCGATTGTTCCGACAATCGCTGGTATCCGAACCGCGTCGATCTTTACCGCGGCGGCCGATGCCAGTCCCGCCTCACACCGGGCAACGACAAGGTTTTCACCGACTGGTTCAAGCTTCAGGATCCCGAAATCGAGGGCTGATCGTGACTTCGCAGGCAAGGAATACCGACCGTCAAGCTTGATGACACCCAATTCGTCCAGGTCCCGCGAAACGCTCGCTTGAGTGACACTAAAATCCTCTTCACGCAGCCTTGCGGCCAGATCACTCTGACTGACGATCCTGGTGTCAACAATGAGCTTTAGGATGGAGTTGTGACGTTCCGCTTTTTGCATCCATTTGTATTATACATTCATCACTGTATAAATAGTGTATAGATGTATAATATCAAATGCAAGTTAATCGGAGGTTAAAAGAGGCTGAGTTTGATTCGGAGGTATTTCTTTGGGTTCTGTCGGAAATCATAAATCATTTTTGTGCCTTCGCTGGATAACTGATTGACGTTCGATGCTGTCTGGTTGATGCTGTTGTAAAGTGTTTCATCTGTTACTAACCGTCCGATAGTGCCTTTCCCAGCCTGTGCGTCCGAGATCACCGCCTCGAGTTTTTCGGCGGTTGAGTTGAAACGTGCAAGTGTGCTACGGGCATCTTCATACAGCTTTTCGTCCTTCAGGAACTTTCCTGCAGTCCCACGACCCTCGACAAGATCTGCCGAGATAACTTTAAAATCATCAGCGATAACGCTTATCTTAACTGCCGATGCGCGCAGGTCAGCGATCGCTGCCCGGGTTTCATCGTACAATGCATCATCACTCACAAACTTACCGGCTGTACCTCGCCCCTCACGTATATCGCTGGAGATCGCTTCGAGTTGCGCTACGGTTCGATTAAGGCTGTTGTAGAGTTCGGGATCATTTAGAAGTTTACCGGCGCTTCCGTCACCCTTGTTTACTTTGTCCAGTGTCGTCTGCAGCCGAGTCATCATGGCCTTGGTTTCCAGAACAGTGTCGTCCAGACTTCGATACAGAGACTCATCATTGATCACACGACCAAGCGTGCCGTCGCCCTGGTTGGCTTTCGTCAGGATCTCATTCGCAGGCACGGCCAACTTATTGATCTGCTTAAGGAGCTCGTCGCCCGTTGCCGTCAGCTGATTAATGGATACCGGCGTGCTTGAAGCAAGGGTGTGATTTTCCTGCACGGGAGCACCCTTTGTTGTCCCGGGCGTAATGTTTATGATCTTGTCGTTGCCGAGGACTGACGTCGCGATCAGCTGAGCCGTGGAGTCGGTACGGATAAGCTCGTTCATCGCTTTTCCATCAAGCTCTTGATCGACCACGAACGTGGCTTCGATCCTCTCATTTTCGGCAGTCTCCGGAGGTAGAAATGTTACCGTCTCAACCTTTCCGATCGGGACACCCGCCAGCTGAACGTCGGCGTTCTCGTGGAGGCCGTCCGCACTAATGAAACGGGCTTTCAGCCGCATCCTATCTGCAAATGGATTGAATTCGCCGCTCGAGTTCAAGACAAGGAATCCCAAAATTAGCAGGGCAACGAGAATAAACAACCCAACTCTAAGTTGACTGATGGATAGGTTTTTCTGATTTCTCGGCATAATCGTCTACTTTCCGCGAATAAATCGGTGGATGTAAGGATCATTCATCCGCCGAAGCTCTTCGTCCTTGCCGTCAAAGATTATGTGTCCACGTCTTAGCATGATCACACTTGTGTTTATTAAACAAAATCTCTCGCCTTCCTGTTCAAACAAAACATTGCCTTTTTCATCAACGATAGCATATTCGGACGAAAGATAATCCAGATTGTTCATCTCGTGAGTTACGAAAATTGATGATACATCTTCAAGATCGCGCAGTTTTATCGCGAGTTCGCAGATCGTCCGTGCGGTAGGCGGATCGAGCCCTGCGGTCGGTTCATCGAACAAGACAATGCTTGGGTTTCCAACCAGTGCACGTGCGATCCCGACCCTGCGCCGCATACCGCCCGAAAGTTCGATCGGCATTTTATCGATCGCATCTTCGAGGTCCACGAACTGAAGCATCCGCATGACCTCATGCTCGACCTCTTCTTCATGGACACGCTGCTCATGCAGACGGTAAGCTACATTGTCGTATACCGGAATTGAGTCGAATAACGCGCCTTCCTGGAACACCATCCCAACTTTCCTTCGAATGTCCATCATTTCCGGCTCAGTAAAGTTTGTTATATCTTCGCCATCGATCAATATCTGCCCGGCATCCGGTTTCAAAAGGCCAAGTATAAGGTTGATGATCGTGGATTTACCACTGCCTGACCCTCCTAGAACGATCTTAGTTTCCCCTTTTCTGACGGTAAAGTTGATGCCGGCGAGTACGACCTGATCGTCGAACGCCAGGTGTACATCGCAAAACTCTATCGCAGGAACGATTCGACCGCGATTATCCATCGGCTCGATCAACGGATTTTCTTCCTCGCCTACACGGATCGGAACTGATGTCAGGGTATCAGGGATCATGCTATGCATTACTAGAATATAGTGGCTTCGAAAAATGTCTGCAGGACCTTTGAAATGAAAAAGTCCGCGATGATCACCGTGATCGACGATACAACAACAGCGCTCGTGGTGGATTGTCCCACGCCCACCGTTCCACCTGATGTGCTAAGGCCCTTGTAGCAAGACACGAGCCCGATTATCAATCCGAAAAAGATCGGCTTTACAAGCCCGCCAATGATGTCGTCAAGATTCACCCCATTGCGGACCGAAGTAACGTAGATATTGCTGTCCAACCCGTATATCAAATTCGCCACAACGCCTCCGCCGATCAACCCGAATATATCTGCGGCAAGGGTTAATAGCGGAAGAGTGATCAGGAGGGCGATTATTCTCGGTGTTGCAAGCTTCTTTATTGGCGAGGTTCCGAGTGCCCTCATCGCGTCGATCTGCTGAGAAACTTTCATCGATCCCAGTTCTGCCGAGATCGCCGAACCAACTCGTCCGGCAACCATAAGCGCACACAATACTGGGCCAAGTTCACGTATCAGAGTCGTAGCGACGGCTTGACCGGCCTGGTTTTGGGCGCCATACCAAGCCAAAGTTGGGTAAGCCTGGAGGATCAATACGCCTCCGGTAAAAAACCCCGTCAAGATCACTATCGCCAGCGACCCGACGCCGATCGAGTCCATTTGAGCGATGATCTCGGAAATATACCGCGGGCCAGTCCCCAAACCGGTTAAAGAACGCCATAGCAAGAGTCCGATTTCCTGTATATCGAAAAGAAATTTTTTTAATGGATTCATTCAGCGAAACGAAGCCTGGCGCCACAAAAACAACGTTCGCTTCAGGTTACAACGAACCGGGAGAAACGACAACATAAAAAAGAAGCCGACTCATACAAAGTCGGCCCATTATGTGGAAGATCGTTCAATAGATCGTTAAGGCGTACCTTTCGGCTTTGTCGCTCTCGGAAGCTTTCGCTTGCCTCGGATGCCATCAGGTCCGCGAAGCAGTTTCTTTTCCTGCGAGAATTTACGCCGAATCTCGCGGAACGTGAGCAGCTGATCGGGCGTCAATATCCTTCGTACTGCAAACTCATGGAAAAACCGCAATCGAGCCACGTTTGCCCGGGACTCGCTAAATTCACGCAGCCGCCGTTGAAATTCCGCTTCATCCAATGAATCCGAATAGATGAACTGGTCGAGAGAGCGCGTTGCTTCCGCGTGTCTTAGCTGCGCCGCGGCC